>CALMVK010000221.1:34993-76120 GCA_937873145.1 uncultured Granulicella sp.
GTTTCCGAGTACAAGCTGCACCTGTTGCGGCCAATCCTCATTTTTCCCTCATAGAGGACCTGCGATCTTTGGCTGCAAACGTGCGACAACGACAGCGGCAGCGAAAATGGCCGGTCCGCAGCGAAGAAGAATGAGCAGCGCCGAATCTGCGTCCGTGTCACTTTGCCCGCAAACGATATGAAGGAACAACGAGCTGTAAAACAGCCGCATCGAGAGCTTCTCCAAACCGGATTGGTCCATCATCGCGCAGGCCGCTTTGCGCAGGCGTCGGCTTGTTATGGCCGACTGTTGCAGGCGAACCCACGCAATGCGGACGCCCTGCATCTTTCCGGAGTGCTGGCGCGGCAGCAGGACCGGCTGGACGTGTCGGCGCGGCTGATCGGCACCGCCATCCAACTCAACGGAGGCGTGTCGACGTACCACTACAATCTCGCCCGCACCTTTGCTTTACAGGGCAGACGCGGCGAGGCCAAGGAGAGCTACCGGCGGGCTATCCGGCTGAACGGCCGCGATCCCGATTCCATGCAGATGCTGGCTCAGTTGCTCGGAGAACCAAGTGAGGCAGCCGAGGCTATCGAGCTGTGCACGCGGGTCGTCGAGCTTGCTCCGGAGCGCGAGCCGGTGTACCTCCATTTAGCATTCCTGCTCAAGTCACGCGGCGAGATGCCGGCAGCTCTGGAGCTTTATCGCAAGGCGGTGAGCTTGTTTCCGGATTCCTCCGACAGCCACTTTAGCCTGGGAAAAGCCCTCTACGAAGCCGGCTTGCCTGAGGAATGCCTTCCATCGTACGAACGGGCGCTGGCCCTCAAACCAGACGATACGGAGGCGCACAACTGCCTGGGACGCGTGCTGCACGAGCGCGGCGACCTGGGTCTGGCGCGGGAGTCGTATCTGCGGGCAGTGACGCTGAACCCGGAGTTCGCTGAGGCACTTTCTAATCTCGGCGCGCTGCAGATGGATGCGGGAGAGTACAAGACAGGCGAGGCTGTGCTGCGCCGGGCCGTCGCGCTGAAGCCGGACCTGTGGAACGCGCACTGCAATCTCGGCAGCATCCTGGCCCGGCAGGGAGACGCCCTGGGAGCGATCGCGGCGTTTCGGACAGTGCTGATGGTGAATCCGCACGACGTGCCCACGCTTTGCAGCCTGGGATTTACGTTCGACGCGCTGGGCGATGAGGCAGGCGCGGCGAGCTGCTTTCGACTCGCGCTGAAGGTGCAGCCCGGGTCTTCGCTGGCGCGGTTCAACCTGAGTTCTCACCTGCTACTTGAAGGTAACTTCGCCGACGGTTGGCCGGAGTATGAGCATCGCTGGAATGTCCGTCAGTTCGCTGGCAAGCGTGAGCCCTTCGCCCAGCCGCAGTGGCGCGGAGAGCCGATCCGGGGAGCGAAAATCTACGTGTATGCCGAGCAGGGCCTGGGCGACACGCTGCAGTTTGTGCGCTACATCCCGATGCTGGTGGAGCGTGGCGCGGAGGTCATCCTGGAGGTGCAGCCGCCGCTGGTAGACCTGCTGGGGAACCTGGGACCCGCCGTGCAGGTGATCGTCAAAGGCGAGCGTCCGCAAGAGGTCGACTGGCACTCTCCTCTATTGAGCCTGCCGGGAGCATTCGACACAAATTTGAGCAATATACCGGCACCTGTGCCCTATCTGCGCGCCGATCCGGGCAAGTGCGCCGGCTGGTCGCGACGGCTCACGGCGAACAGCCTGAAGGTGGGCGTGGTCTGGACCGGCAATCCGGGGCACACACGCGATCGGCTGCGATCCATCTCCTTCGCGCAGTTCCGGCGGCTGACGGAGGTTGAGGGAGCGACCTTCTATGCCCTGCAAAAAGGTCTGACGGCAGCTCAGCGCGAGGAGATTGCTTCGGCAGGAAAGGTGGTGGATCTCGGCGCGGAGTTGCAGGATTTCACCGACACAGCTGCGATTGTGGCCAATCTGGACTTGGTCATCACTGTAGATACGTCCGTGGCGCACCTGGCCGGGGCGCTCGGCAAGCCGGTGTGGATTCTGCTTCCGCACGCGCCCGACTGGCGCTGGCTGCGGGAGCGAGACGACAGCCCGTGGTATCCGACGGCGAGACTTTTTCGCCAAACAGCTGCCGGGCAGTGGGGGAGCGTGCTCGAGAAAGTGCAGCGCGAGCTGCAATGCGCCGTACGCGCACTCGGCGGAGTTCACTAATCTGCGACAGTCGTGCTGCGACGGCGCCTCTCTTGATCAAGCGGCTTGACCACGCCCGTGCTCATGGAACGCTCATTCAACACAATCGAAGATTTCTACAAAAGTTCGTAAAGTTTTCTCCCTACCTGTCGATAAGGAAAGAGAACAGACTGCACGGACTCGATGCCGGGCAGCTACGGGAGAGGCGGCAGATGATTTCAATTGTGGGAATTCTTGTGGTTTTCGGTGCAGTCATTGGTGGGTTCCTCATGGAAAAGGGTCAGTTGGCAGTCCTGATTCAGCCGGCTGAGGTAGTAACGATTGTGGGCGCCGCGCTGGGAACGCTGATTGTGGCAAACCCGATGCATGTTCTCAAAGGGCTTGTTGCGAGTCTGCTGGGAGTTCTCAAGGGATCGCCCTACACAAAACAGCGGTATCTCGAAACGCTCAAGATGATGTTCGACCTCTTCAGCAAAGCACGCAAGGATGGCATGGTGG
This sequence comes from uncultured Granulicella sp., assembly GCA_937873145.1. Lineage (GTDB taxonomy): Bacteria > Acidobacteriota > Terriglobia > Terriglobales > Acidobacteriaceae > Edaphobacter. Next base: position 37,649 of record CALMVK010000221.1, read on the forward strand.
CGATCGAGGCCGACGTCGAAGGCGCAGACAAGAGCCCCCTCTTCGCGCAATACCCGAGTTTTCTCAAGGACCATCACGTAACCAACTTTGTCTGCGACACGATGCGCATGGCGATCACGGGAGGCGTGCTGCCGTTCGACGTGGATCAGATGATGGAACTCGACATGGAAGTGCACCACCACACCACCGGCCAGCCGACTGGTGCGCTGAGTACAGTCGCCGATGCGCTTCCAGGACTGGGAATCGTCGCCGCCGTACTCGGCATTGTGATCACGATGGGCGCCCTGGGCGGTCCGCCGGAGGAGATCGGGCATAAGGTCGCGGCGGCGCTGGTCGGAACCTTTCTGGGAATCCTGCTGTGCTACGGCGTGCTAGGGCCGCTGGCTTCGGTCATGACCAAGATCAACGAAGAAGAACACTCGTATTACTCCATCCTGCGGGTTGTGATGATGGCGTTCATCAAGGGGACGACGCCGATCCTGGCCGTAGAACTCGCGCGGCGGGCCATCCCGGCGCACCTTCGTCCAAGCTTCGCTGAAGTTGAAAAAGCCTGCCGCAGCAAAGCTGCGGCGGCAGCATAAGGAGCCTTCCATGGCAAACGAACAACCGATCATCATCATCAAGAAAAAAAGCGGCCACGGCGGACACCACGGAGGCGCATGGAAGGTGGCTTACGCCGATTTCGTTACCGCCATGATGAGTCTCTTCATCGTCCTCTGGCTGATGAACTCGACGCCTAAACCAGTACAGGAACAGATCGCCGGCTACTTCAACGATCCCAAGGGGACCGCGGCGAAGAAGGGCTCAGAGGGCAAACCTCTTCCTAAAGAGGTCAAGGAACTCAAGCAGGTGAAGGACTCGAAAGATACCAAGAAGATGGACGAACTGAAGAATGAGCTGCTTCGTGCCATCGAGGACATCAACCTGCTGAACAAACTGAAGAAGCAGATTGAGATTACGATCACCGACGAAGGCCTGCGTATCGAGTTAGTCGAGGATGAAAAGGGTACGTTTTTTGAGTCGGGCAGTGCACAGCCTACCCCGGCGCTTCAGCAGATTCTCAAGGTTCTGTCTGACCGGCTTAAAATCCTGCCCAACAGAATATCGATCGAGGGACATACGGACGCGCATCCCTACGCAAACCAAGCAGCCTATGGCAACTGGGAGCTTTCGACAGACCGTGCCAATGTGGCTCGGCGGCAGATGCAGGAGGACGGTGTACGTCCGGACCAGGTCTCGCAGGTGCGTGGCTTCGCCGATCAGCAGCTGCACTTTCCGGACAAACCACTCGATCCAGCCAACCGTCGCGTGTCGCTTGTGGTGCTGAATCTGCCAGCGGCTGCGCCAGACAAGATAGCGAAGGCGACTCCGGCAGCTGCCAAGGGGAAACCCTCGGTCGAGGAGGAGGCTAAGCCGAAGACGGTTGCGACCGAAGAACATCCCGCGGCAGCACCGTCAACGGCAGAACAGGCCGGAGCCAAGGAACCTGCTCCGGCCTCCGCGAAAGCGCCGGCCGGAATGTTTGCTGGAGTCAAGGCAATGTTCGGCAAGAAAGGCGCGGCGCATCCATGACGGGGATGCGTTACGGCGGCCAAGGGTTAGAGAGGCGCCAGCTGCTTGAGAAATTCGCGGAAACCGAGCCGCTCCTGCACAGACCTGTAGCGGAAGCGGATGCGGGTTTCCTCGTTGCGGGCCGCATAGACCCGCGCGTGGATTTGATAGCCCTCCTCCCCTGCGTGGTCGAAGTAAAGCGTGAGCAGTCCTTCGATCCCTGCCGGAACCGGAGAAGCAAAAGTGCCACGCAGACCGGATTCACTGACGTCCAGACAAATCCCAGGTACCGCAACATCCCCGAAGATCAGGTCCATGCGGCAATCTATCTTGAAGCGGGGAGAACGATAAAGGAAGTCGCGCATAGGGGGTCGCAGCGTTTGAAGCAAGCTTGGACGGCCGGTGGACGGCCTTCCGCACCGCAAGCTTAGCAGACCTGACCGGGTTTACCAGAGGCCGTTTGCTGCTACTTAAGTCGCAAGCGGAGTACCCCTTTTCGACTCGTTTCGACTGCTATACCTAAGCATGCAACGGTTCCGAGGAGAACACCATGCAGGTAGCAGTGAACGAGCAGTTCGGTATGCTGGCCCAGTTTCTTCCAACCTGGCAGGGAAGTAGCCTCTGCTCTACAGAATCGCCGGCTGAGGCTTCTTCCGGCCTCTCGCGGGTCCTGATCATGGAGGGAAACGATGCGCTTGCGCGGCTGCTGGCCACCGGACTCTCTGCCGAGTCGCTGGCGGTCGAGTTAGTACCGGACCCCGCTTCCGTAATGCGGCAGTTGGAAAAGCGAACCTGCCAGCTCCTGATCCTCGACCTCGATCAACCGGACATGGACGGCCTCGCCACTCTGCGCACTCTGCGGGCAATGCAGCCGGAGATGCACATCCTCGTACTAAGCGGACGCACGGGAGTGGAGGGACTGGTTGCCGCCTTCGATCATGGCGCGGACGAGTACCTCATGAAGCCTTTTTCCCTGCTGGAGATGATGGCCCGGGTACGGGCGCTGCGCAGGCGCTGTACGTTCCCGGTCCAGGCGCTCGCACCTTCTACCAGCAAACTAGTGCTGCATCGCGAGCAATGCCGTGCGGAACGGGATGGGCGCATGATCGATCTCACTCCGCGCGAATTCGCTCTTCTCGATTTCATGATGCAGCATGCAGGAAAAACACTCTCGCGCGCCATGCTCACCCAGCAGGTGTGGAACATGGAGGTGGAAGGCAATACGAATATTGTCGATGTGTATATGAAGTATCTGCGGGACAAGTTGGATGGCGGCCACAGCGAAAAACTGATCCGCACCGTACGCGGAATGGGCTACATGCTCCAGACACAGCCATCAACAACATAGACAATGTCAACGTCCAGGCGAGTTTGACTGGTCCCATAAAGCACACGCCGCTCAACGTACTTGAACAGCGACTGAGTCGCTCAACGCACAAGTCAGGCTTTCAGCTTCGCACCCTTAGGTGAGCCCTGCAACGGCTGCCACGACTCCGGCATCCAGGAAGGATCGCGCATCAATCTCCTGAGTAGTCTACCGATACGGCGCGAGGAACATGCCTCGGTTCACCTTCTGCTGGTAAGCGGCAATGCAGGCTTTCGCGCGCAGCTTCGTGATCGTCTCGCTCCGTTACGCTGGAATGTGGCGGAGGCGGTGAGCGGCGCCGAGGCGCTTGATCTGCTGCATGCCCAGGAGGACGTGGAGCTTCTGCTGCTCGACACTCTGTTGCCCGACCTGTTGCCGGCGGAGTTCATCGGCATGGTACGCCAAGGCTTTCCTGCAATAGAAGTCCTCACCATGAACACCAACACCGGACATGTGCTGGTAGGCAGCGCGGCACCTACGGCCTTTGCCGCGCAGGTCTCCGAGCTGCTCTACCAGGGAACGAACTCAAGTTTCAAGCCCGCGCTGCGGTCGCCGGAGTCGTTACGGACGGCGGCCAGCGCGCAGGGTCTGCGCGGAATGATCGGGGACTCCGCACCCATGCAGCAGGCCTATGCGCTGACCCACATGGTTGCGGCTCGTGAGACCACGGTCCTGGTCACGGGCGAGAGTGGCACAGGCAAAGACCTGATCGCACAGGCCATCCATATGGTCAGTCCGCGGCAAAAAGCGCCCTTTGTAGTGGTGAACTGCGCCGCTATCCCCGAGGCGCTACTCGAGGCAGAGCTGTTTGGCTACGCCAAAGGAGCGTTCACCGGGGCAATGCAGTCGCGCATCGGACGCATCCACGCCGCGCATGGCGGAACCCTGTTCCTGGATGAGATTGGCGATATGCCTCTCTCGCTGCAAAGCAAGCTGCTGCGCTTTGTGGAGCAGGGTGAAGTGCAGCGGCTTGGCAGCAATGACAATCTGCGCGTCGATGTGCGCGTGGTCGCGGCAACCAACGCAGCTCTCCCCAGCATGGTCAAGCAGAAGCTGTTCCGCGAGGACCTCTACTATCGGCTGGCCGTGTTTCCAATCCGGCTCGCTCCCCTGAGAGAACGAGGCGAAGACATCCTGCTGCTGGCCCGTTTTTTCAGCGGAAAGTTCTGCCCCGGAGTGAGCTTGCGGACCGACGCAATCGATGCCCTTTACAAGCATGACTGGCCCGGCAACGTACGAGAGTTGCGCAACGTGATCGAACGCGCAAGTATCCTGGCCGGCCGGGAACGCGAGATCAGCGCTGAACATATCCTGCTTTGATCTTGGGGGCTTTGACCTTTGGGGCCGTGTCTACCGCCTTCGTGGTAGAGCCACCGACCCGGATTGGCAACGAGGATGCACTTAGACCTTGCACATGACCTTACTCTCTCATCCGGGACCAATCCAAGCTTCAGGCGCGATGGCGCCTCCGGAGATCATTGCTCTGGCCGACGCGTTCTCTGTCTTCGTCGAGGCATCGTCGCGTCTCGAAGGCTCGTACGAGCGGTTGCAGGCGGAGGTCGCCTACCTGAGCCATGAGCTGGCTAATCGCAACTCCGCGCTTAAGGCCAGCCTTGCCGAAAACGAAAGGGTACACCGGGCGCTGCAGCAGATTGTCGATTCTATGCCGTGCGGCGTGCTGGTAGTCGAGTGCGACAGCGTCGTCACGATGATCAACCCAGAGGGCCGTAAGTTGTTGGATCTAGGCTCTTCCGCAGCCGGCGACCTGGAAACGATCTCCGCGCACAGCGGCCTGGATCTTGCCGGCTTTTTAAGACGAGGCTCCGGCCGCGAAGAAGAGCAGGAGTTTTGCAGGATCTCAGAGACCGGCAGGCGCTGGCTCGCCGTGCACGAGCGCAGCCTCCTCGATGGCGGAAAGGCGGGCAGCGGCCGCAGACAGACGATTCTCATTTTGCGCGATGTCACGCCTCATAAGCAGGCGGAACTGGAGCGCGAGCGGGCACGGAAGGCAACCGCCTTGTCCGAGGTCGCGACGACACTCGCTCATGAAATTAGAAACCCGCTTACCAGTCTGGAGCTGTTTGCCGGGCTAATCGCCACCGGCGGCGAGGATACAGCCGAGTGGGTCTCTCATCTGCATGCCGGCATCCGGTCCTTGGCGGCAACGGTCAACAACGTGCTTAGCTTTCACGGGGTCGGGTTCTCGGTGTTGGCTCCGCTCGATCTCACCGCGGCGATCCGCAGCAGCGTGGAGTTTGCGCGGCCCATCGCTTCAGAGGCGGGCGTAACGCTGGAGTTTGGCTCCGACGGCAGCGGTGTACAGGTGCACGGCAATGGTGGCGCGCTACAGCAGATGGTGCTCAACATGGTCACAAACGCCATCCGGCATACACACAAAGGAGGCCGCGTGCGGGTGGAGGTGCGCCGGCTTACCAATTCAGCGGGCGTGGAAGACACGGATCACGCGGTGGTTCGGTTTGCGGATACCGGCAGCGGAATCCTTCCGGAACACCTGCCCGAGATCTTTCGTGCCGGCTTCAGTGGTACCGGCAACAGTTCAGGTCTCGGTCTCGCCGTGTGCCAACAGATTGTGAAACAGCATGACGGCGAGATTCGCGTGACGAGTGTGCCGGGATTAGGAACGACGTTTTTTGTGGAGCTGCCAACTGTATGAGTTCAGTGCTGATTGTGGATGATGAAGCGGGGATCCGGACCGCGCTGCGGGTAAACTTCTCGCGCAACGGATGGGATGTTGAGACGGCAAGCGGCGTGAGGGATGCGGCGCGGCTGCTCGAAAACAAACCCTTTCAGTTGATTGTGAGCGACATGCGCATGCCGGACGGAGACGGGCTCGAGGTGATGCGCTCGGCGCGTCGGATCGCCCCGGGAACTGCCGTTATCTTGCTGACCGCCTTTGGCACCGTGCCGGATGCGGTCGAGGCGATGCGCAGTGGTGCGTTCGACTATCTAACCAAGCCCATTTCGTTCGATCAGCTGGAGGAAGCGGCCGCTCGGGTCATGACGCCGACGGACGGCAGGCAAGCCGCCATGGACGCCGAAGGCTCCGAGACGAGTGCCATTGTCGGCCGGGCGCCGCAGCTGCTGCGCGCGCTGGAGCGGGCCCGCGCCGCGGCCACGACCGATGCCGATGTGCTGGTCGAGGCCGAGAGCGGCACAGGCAAGGAGCTGCTGGCGCGCTTTATCCATGAAGCAAGCGATCGCGCGCGCAAACCGTTTGTCGCGGTCAACTGTGCCGCGGTTCCGGAGCATCTGCTCGAGAGCGAACTCTTCGGGCATGCACGCGGTGCCTTTACGGGAGCGACCGCAGCCAAGGCGGGACGTTTCGAGCTGGCGAACGGTGGCACGCTGCTGCTCGACGAGATCGGCGAGATGCCGTTGAACCTGCAGCCAAAACTGCTGCGCGCCCTGCAAGAGCGGGAGTTCGAGCGGCTTGGAGAGACACGTTCAATCAAAGTAGACATCCGTGTCATCGCAACGACTAACGTGGACCTGGGCAGCATGGTCGATGAAGGCAAGTTCCGCAGCGATCTCTACTACCGGCTGAACGTGATTCCGCTGGCTTTGCCTCCGCTGCGCGAACGGGCCGGCGATGTCGATCTGTTGGCCCGTTACTTTGCAGAGAAGTTTGCTGGCAAGCATAGCCGTCCGGTCCAGCGCTTGACTCCGGAGTTCCTCGACCGCCTGCGCGCGCATCACTGGCCGGGCAATGTGCGCGAGCTCGGCAACTTCATGCGGCGTGTCTGCTCGCTGCACACAGGCGCGGTGCTCGATGCGGCGTGCTTCGACCAGGAGTTCCGCAGCCGGGAGAAGCCGGTGGCCAATGTCGCGAACACGTCTGCTCCCACGGCTTCGGCTGTGTTCGCCGGAGCACCCATCCGTCAGATGGAACGAACGCATCTTGAGAACACGCTGGCCATGACCCAGGGCAATCGCACCCAAGCCGCCGAGCTGCTGGGCATCAGCATCCGGACCATGCGCAACCGCATTCGTGAATACGGGCTTCCGCCCCGGAGGTACGCATAATGGCAACATCTCCTTTAGTTCCTTCGTCCCTGGAGCGTTTTCTTCAGGTGACCGGCGACCGCGAGCAGACCATCGCGGCCAACATGGCCAATGTCGATACTCCCGGTTACCACACCAAAGACGTCAACTTCGCTCAGACGCTCTCGCGGGCGAGCCTGGAGAGCGGGCAGGCACAGTTCACGCCGGTGGTCAACGATGTGCGCGGGTTGCTGGAGCGCCCCGACGGAAACAACGTAGACCTCGATCGCGAAGGTCTGCTGCTCGCCCAGTCGCAGTTGCAGTATCAGCTGGGCACGCAACTCGTGAAATCGAACTTCCACACCTTACTTAGCGCCATCAACGGAGGAAGCTAGCCATGGGTCCATTTGACATGCTGCAGATCAGTGGTTCGGCGCTCTCGGCTGAACGCCAACGCTCCGAGGTCATCACCGCTAACATGGCCAACGCGGAGACGACCCACACCGACGCGGGCGGGCCGTTCACGCGCAAGCAGGTGGTCTTTGCCGGGTCCAGCAACTCTTCCTTCCACCTGGCGTTTGCAAGCTCAAGCCAGATGCCGGGACGAACGGCGGGAACTGTGCGGGTCGCGCAGGTGGTCGACGACACGACGCCTCCGGTCCGGCGTTACGAGCCCGGGCATCCGGATGCGGATGCGGACGGCTACGTGGCGTACCCGGCCATCAACCCGGTGCAAGAGATGGTCGACCTGATGGGCTCGACGCGTGCCTACCAACTCAACGCGTCGGCCGTCACTGCGGCCAAGCAGATGATCCAGCAGTCCATCGATATTTTGAAGAGCTAAACGGCGGAAAGCACGCAGGAGAGTTTGGATGAGCATGAATATTGCAGCAAGCATGGTATCTCCTCTGGCCTCGGGTCCGCTGACTCCCTTCCCAAGTGGAGGGGATGCAGCGGAGAGCAGCGGCGGTTTCGGCGACGTGCTGAAGAACGCGATCAATCAGGTCCAAGGTCTGCAAGGCAGCGCCGATCAACAGGTCAACACGCTGCTGAGCGGAGGCAATGCCGACATGAGCAAGGTGATGATCTCGGTCGAGAAGGCCGACGTGGCGTTCCAGCTGATGATGCAGGTGCGCAACAAGATCGTGAGCGCGTACCAGGATATCGAGAAGATGCAGTTCTAAATGCTTGAAACCAGCCTGGGGTGAGTGAAACAACGTATGGCGGACATGAACCAAATCACGGCGAAGGCAGCAAGGTTCTGGTCAAGCCGGAGCATGAGCCAGCGCATCTTTTTGGGCATCGGGGCGGCGGTGACAATCGGGCTTGTGGCGCTGTTTGCCAATCTGATGACGACCCCCGATTACAAGCCTCTGGTGAGCGGGCTCGAGACGGCGGACGCGCAGGCGATCTCCACCGAGCTGACGGCGAAGCGCATTCAGTTTCAGCTGAGCCCGGATGGAAAGAGCATCAGCGTGGCGGCGGACCAGCTGGATGCGGCACGGCTGCTGGTCGCCGGCAGCCAATCCAATCACAGCGGGCGCATGGGCTTTGAGATCTTCGACAAGGTCTCCTGGGGCCAGACCGAGTTCGACGAAAAAGTGAACTATCAGCGGGCGCTCGAAGGCGAGCTGGAGCGGACGATCCAGACGATGGGCGGGGTGAAGAGCTCGCGCGTGCACCTGGTGATGGCGACGGATTCAGTCTTTCTGGATCGCGAGCGCAGCGCCAAGGCTTCCGTCACGCTGAAGCTGGGTCGTGGCGGCCTCACTCGGGAGCAGACGCAATCGATCCAGAAGCTGGTGGCTGGAGCTGTGGACGGACTGAAGCCGGGTGACGTTTCGATCATCGATGCGGACTCGAACGCTTCGCTCGGCGGTCTGGGCGATGCGTCTCCGGGCGAAGAGGGGATGGAGCGGCAGCTCACGCAGCGGCTGATTGCCACCCTCACGCCGGTGGTCGGCGACGATCGTCTGCGGGCGAGCGTCAACGTGGAGCTCGATCCCGGAACGACCGAGGAGAGCCAGGACAAGTACGATCCGGCGGTCAGCGTCCCGCTAAGCGTGCAGCGATCCGACGAGCAGAGCGGGCCTGGTAAAGGCGTTGGCGGCGTTCCGGGTACGGTCAGCAATGTGCCCCAAGGCAAGGCGAACGTCCCGGCACCGAATGGCGACGATGGCTCGCAGAGCTCGAAGACGGAGAGCGCGACCTATGGCGTGAACAAGACGTCTCGCCATACGCTCGAGCCGGCGGGACGCATTCGCCGCATCACGGCCGCGCTGGTGGTGGACGATGTGGTGACGCGCAAGCAGGGGACCAACGGCAAGTGGACGGAGACGCGGCTGAAGCGTTCGCCACAGGAGCTGCAGCAGATCCAGCAACTGGCCACTGGCGCTATCGGCATCGATGCAGCGCGCGGCGACTCGATCAACGTGCAGAACCTGGCCTTTGTGCACGCCGAGGAACCCGATGCAGCGAAGGTGACGGCACTCGACCGCGCGCGCAAGGGAGTCTCGGACAATGCGACGCTGGTGCGATACACGATGCTTCTGGTGCTGTTCGTGCTTGCCTATCTGTTAATGATTCGCCCAATGCAGAAACGCGTGCTGGCCGAGCTGCCGGCGGCGAAGCCGGAGTTGCCGGCACCGATGGCGCTTGAACCAAACGAGCTTCCGGAGCCGGCTGGAGTCGCTGCGTTATCGAAGACGATGTCGGAGGATGTTGTCCGGACGCTGGCGCTCAAGGACGAGGTGCTGCAGCAGGTAAAGTCTGAGCCGGAGAACAGCGCGCGCCTGGTGCAGGCCTGGCTGCGAGGAGACACGGCATGACCGCAAGCGCGCTCGAACTTCAGGACATGTCGGGAGTCCGCAAGGCGGCGATCCTGATGATGCTGCTGGGCGAAGAGGCCGCCGCCATGATCTTTCGTCATCTTTCCGATGAGGATCTGCAAGAGCTGACGCAGGAGATCTCACGCCTGGGCAGCATCTCAAAGGAGGCCTCGCGCAAGGTGCTCTCGGAGTACCAGGATTTGACCATGGCGCAGGACCGGATCGCGCAGGGTGGCTTCGACGTCGCGACGCGGCTGCTGGTGCGAGCTTTCGGAGAGAATGGCGCGCAGGAGATGGTGCAGCGATTGATGCGCGCGCAGGAGGTCAACTCTTCGCGAGTGGAGTCGCTGCAGCGCATTGAGCCGAAACAACTGGCGCGCTTTTTGGATGGCGAACATCCGCAGACGATCGCGCTGATTCTGGGCCATCTTGAGACCAAGCAGGCTTCGGCCTTGCTGATGTGTCTTCCTCATCCGGTGCGAGCGGAGTCGGTGCGAAGGCTGGCGAACTTGCGCCAGTTCTCGCCCGCCATGGCAGAGAAGGTGGCGATCGTGCTGAACCGGAGGCTGCGCTCGGTTGGCGAGCAGAAGAAAAAAACCTACTCCGGATTCCAGAACGTTGCCGACCTGATGAACAATATCGACGCGACCACCTCGGGCGAAATCCTCGAAAAGATTGAGGCACAGGAAGCAGCCCTGGCGACCAGCATCCGCGACCTCATGTTTACCTTCGACGACTTCCTGGGAGTGTCCGAGGTGCAACTCCGCGCAGTCTCGAGTGGCGTGGACAAAAAAGTATTGACGCTCGCCTTGAAGGGAGCGACGGAGGCAGTGCGGAACCATTTCTTCGCGACCATGTCCTCGCGTGCTATCGAGATGATGAAGGAAGAGGCGGAACTGTTAGGCCCGGTGCGCAGCCGGGACGTAGCCAAAGCGCAGCAGGAGGTCGTGGCTCTGGCGCGGAAGCTCGAACAGGAGGGCAAGATCGTGCTGAAAAGCGAAGGAGGAGACGAGTATGTCACGTAGCAGAGCTTCCCGGACCAGCCTTCATCGAGTTCCGGTGGCGGAGTTCCACTATCGGCAGATGATCCCTGCCTCTGCGCCGTTCGAGTCGGCGGAAGACCCAGCCGAAGACGCCGCCGAAGAACTATCCGTGCGGATGACCGAGGCCAGCTTCCTGCAACGGCTTGCGCAGGAGCGGGCAGCCGGATGTGCCGAGGCGGAAGCCGCTTTAGGGCATTTCGCGCAGCAACGCTCCAACCGTGAAGCCGCAAGGATCGCAGCGGCGATCGCCCACTTCGAACAGACCAGGAAAGAGTACTTCGCGCGCGTGGAAACCGAAGTCGTGCAGCTTGCGCTTACCATTGCAGGCAAAATCCTGCATCGGGAGTCGCAGGTGGATCGCCTGCTGGTGGCGGCCCTGGTGCAGATCGCGCTGAGTCAATTGCGGGAGGGTGCCGCGGCCACCATCCGCCTGCGTCCGGAAGAGACCGCTCACTGGAGAACACACTTCGCCGCTGCAGGCCTGAACGTAGAAGTAAAGATCATCGACGACGCCGATCTGACCCCCGGAGATTGCCTGCTAGAAACCGAGATGGGTACAGTGAACTTCAGTCTGGACGCGCAATTGAAGGAGCTGGAGCGGGGATTCTTGGATGTGCTTGCGCATAGGCCCGCGGCGTGACCTCTACTCCGCTAGCGTCCTACTTCGACCACTTGCGGCAGACCAGCGGCTTGCGCTGGAGCGGGCGCGTGCTGCAGGTGATCGGCAACCTGGTCGAGTCCGAGGGCCCGTTCTGCTCGGTGGGTGATGCCTGCGAGATCATCGCTCGCGACGGCCAGAGCTTTGACGGCGAGGTGATCGGCTTCCGCGGTCCAGTCATGCTGACCATGACCCTGGAGCTTCCGCGCGGCATCCGCTACGGCGACCGGATTGAGGCAACTGGACGCCGGCCCTCCATTCGGGTCGGACCGGAGTTGCTGGGGCGCGTAATTGATGGCACCGGCGAAGCGTTGGACGCAGGCGGCAAATACAGCGCACGGGCTTCGGTTCCGGTAGATGAATCCGCGCCGCTGCCGCTTGATCGTCTGCCCATCCGTCAGTCCCTGGGCTGCGGCGTGCGGGCCATTGATGCCTTCATCAGCTGCGGACGCGGCCAACGGCTGGGAGTCTTCGGCGGCAGCGGCGTGGGCAAAAGTACGCTGCTCGGCATGATGGCGCGCGGCACCGAAGCCGACCTGACCGTAATGGCGCTGATCGGCGAGCGCGGCCGCGAAGTACAGGAGTTCCTGGAGGTGATCGGCGAGCAGGGCCGAAAGCGATCCGTGATCGTGGTCTCCACGTCTGATCAATCGCCTCTCTTAAAGATGCGCGCCGCGCTTTCGGCAACTGCCATTGCGGAACACTTCGCCGCACAAGGCAAGAACGTGCTGCTGGTCGTCGATTCGCTGACCCGGTTTGCTATGGCGCAACGCGAGATCGGCCTGGCCGCGGGCGAGCCGCCCACCACCAAGGGCTACACGCCTTCGGTGCTGAACATGCTCGCGCGTCTGGTAGAGCGTGCCGGCAACTTCCAGACCGGCAGTATCACCGCGTTCTACACGGTGCTGATGGAGGGCGACGACCAGCAGGATCCGGTGGCGGACACAGTGCGCTCGCTGCTCGACGGACACATCATCCTCGATCGCAATCTGGCTCTGCGCAACCACTACCCTCCTATCTCCGTGCTCGATAGCCTCAGTCGGCTGATGCCGTCGGTGGTCTCTACGGAGCACATGGCTAAAAGCCGCGCCCTCCGCATGCTGCTTGCGTCGTACACGAAGTCCGAAGACCTGATCCGGATCGGCGCCTATCAGAAGGGCTTCGACGGTCTTCTCGACCGGGCGGTAGAGATCTTGCCGCAGCTGAATCAGTTTCTTCAGCAGCCTTCGGAAGAGACTCCCAGCTTCGAATCCGTTACTGAACAGCTCCGCATGCTGCCGAGCTGAGAGTTCTCTCATGGCCTTTGAATTCACGCTCGAAACGGTGCTGCGCGTGCGCAAGATCGCGGAGGACCGCGAAGAGCGTCTCCTCACGCAGATTCTGCAGCAGATCGCGCAATGCCGGCAAAGCCTGACAGATCTCGCCTTGCGACGGACCGAGCTTTGTCTCGGGCGGGAGCGTGTCCTCGCCGCAGGGACCTCAGCCGCTGAACTCCTTTTGCTGAACGGACAGATACGCACCGTCGAAGCGCTGGAGGAGAGCGGCAGGCAGCATTGGGCCGGCCTCGAAAAACTCCGCGCGCAGCAGATGATCGTCTACGAGACCGCTCACGCGAATCGGAGCTTGCTGGCCACGATGCGCGAGCAAGCGCGTGACCGCTTTGAGGCTGAGCAGGCGCGCGAGGAGCAGAAGCAGATGGACGATCGCTTCTCCGCAGCTAGGCACGGTTTGCCGGGTAAGGTCGGCAACGATTGCCGTAGCTTGCCGGGTGCCTCTTCGTAAGAGCGGCTGCCGTTCTTGCCTGGATCCGGCAAACTATTGATTTTAAAAGGCAACTGATGGTTGTAGAAGTTTCGCGGAGTTCTGGCGGACCACGTGCATAGAAGTAAGGCGTGCAGATTTTGTCTCAACTCGCAAGTGCTGAGCCCAACCCTATCCCTCGGAGTGCGGCCTCCCCATTAGGGAACCACGCGCCGAGTTTTGAGGAGGCTTTCCGGACTGCAGCGACTCAGGGCGAGGCCGCCGGAAAGCCTACAACTGAGAGCGGCGTAGCTTCTGAAGATTCCTCTGCCGCGAATCTCCAGGCTGCCGGCAAGAGTGAGGCGACACTTGACGGCCCCGTCGCGAACAGCTCCGCGCTGCCCGCTACCGGCCTCTCTGGCGTAGCGTCTTTAAGAACGGTCACCTGGGCAGGTGCGGACGCAACCGCCGCACTCGGAGCCTCGGCCCTCCGCGCGGACAACTTTTCTGCACGCGCAGGAGAGACCAGGATCAAGAAGACGGCCTCCTCCGACGAGCAAAGCGGAGTTGCTGCGAGTGCCCCCGCAACGACACCGGAGAGCGCAGCCCTTGCAATCACGCCTCTCTCCACGCCGGTAAACGCCGACAGTGCCCTCGAAGGCGAAATGGATGCATCTGTCCCTGCTTCCGATGCGACAAACCGGAACCTTCCAGCGTCGGCGAATCAGCAAGTGGTGGAAGCAGACAGCGCTGCGGAGGCTTCAGGAGACGTGCAGCCGACCGGCTCTACGGCCTCTCCCGCAACAACGCTACCCGCGACCATAACCACAACGGCGGGCCTGGTTGCCAATGCAAGCACGACCGCAAACCAGGCGACGCAGGAGTTATCGCAGGCGCATGCGGCATCCGATCCAAAAAATGGGTCGACTTCTGCCTCCCACCCTAAAACCACATTGGAAGCCACGTCTGTCTCCTCTTCAGAAGCCGCGATCTCCTCTGCAACGAACGGGACACAAACCATTCCTTTCCAGTTCGCTGCCCAGAGCGCACTGCAACGCGGGACGCTGCAGGACGCGACGCTGCAGGACGGGACTCTCTCGTTAGCTTCTTCGTCTTCAGTCGGGGCCAGCCGCAGCGGTGCCGGAGACGTTCGGGGCAAGCGCAAAGAGACAGCCGCGGACGGCTCGTCTTCCGAGCGGGATTCAACCATTACCGTATCTCCACCCTTTGCCTCCCGGCTTGCCGAAGCGCAGGCACCTGCCCAGGCCGGGGCTAGCACTTTACCCGGGGACGACCCAGCAGTCCTGCAGAGAGCGCTCGAGGCAAACCAGTCTTTGGCATCGACTCTTCCGCCCGCTTCCACGGCGACGGCTCAGACCGCAGCCCCGCCTGTTGCACCTTCCACGCCTGCCGCGACGAACATTCCGCTCGCCTCCGCAGAAACAGTCGTGATCCCGGGAGCAAGCAGCGCGCAACTGATTCAGTCGGCCGGTCAAACCGAGATGCGGCTGGGGATGCACTCTGCCGAGTTCGGCAACATCTCGATCAGTACCTCGGTGAGTCATCAGACCCTCTCAGCACAGATCTCGCTCGATCATTCGGAGCTGGGGCGAGCGCTGGCCGTGCATCTGCCGGCGATTGAAGCGAAGCTGGGTTCCGCATACGGACTCGAAGCGAGCGTACAGTTGCGGCATGAAACCGTAGCGTCGCGGACAACAACCGATTCCGGACAAGCCGGAGGGGGGCAGGAACAAACCGGTGGGGCTCGCAACGGACAAAGCAGAAGTGGATCCGAGGCTTCGCCAGCAAGTGCAACGGCGACCACCCAGGCTGGGTCAACCAACCTCGCGGCAAGTAGTTCAACGTTGCTCGTTCCCGCCGAGAGGTCCCGGCTGGACATCCGAATTTAGCAGGTTCTTACCAAGGAGGAAGAGATGTCTGTCTCACAAATCAACGCATCGTCGCCGATGGACCTAAGCAGTTTGAGTCCCATGGCGCAAGCTCAAGCCGCGGCCAGCACAACCACTTCAGGCAGCACGGGAGCAAGTCTGACGTCGACGACGGCAGGGACGACCTTTCTCAACCTGCTCGTCCAAGAACTGCAGAACCAGGACCCCAGCGCGCCGATGGACTCGACAGCCATGGTAGGCCAGATGATCTCGCTCAACCAGCTCGATCAACTGGTCAGCATCAACCAGGCCGTGGGCGGCGCGACCACTACCATTGGCTCCGTGACAGGCGGTACGGCGACCGGCAACAGTCAGTCCGCCAGTTCCTCTGCGCTGATGGCTGCACGCACGGCGTTATTGAATAGCAACAACAGCTCGCCCTCCACGGCGCAGACAGCGACGATCTCGGCGAGTGATCCTAACTCCGTTCTTCAACTTTCCAACCTTACAAATCTCTCTGGAGCGAAATAATGGGTTTTTTTGGTGTTCCACTCTCGGGCCTGCTGGCCAGCCAGTCGCAATTACAAGCTGTTTCGAACAATCTTGCCAACCTGGACACGGTCGGCTTCAAAGACCAGACAGTCTCCTTCAGCGACCTCTTCGCGCAGAGCAGCCTGCTGGACGGGGCGAACAATCCGATCGACACCGGCGTGGGCGTGGCCTCTACCGAAACTTCGACCGACTTTACGGATGTGGCGCCCACCACGACCGGCATTCCTTCGAACATGGCCCTCTCCGGCAACGGCTTCTTTGTCGCCCAAACCGCGACGGGTCTGCAGAACTACACCCGCGCCGGTAACTTTACGGCGAACTCGCAGGGACAACTGACTACAGCGGATGGCGAACTGGTCATGGGTTACCCGGCGGCGAATGGCGTGGTTTCGACTTCTTCCCCGCTGCAGCCGCTGCAGATCGGTCTGGGCTCGACGGTGACCGCAACGGCCACAACGCAGTTTTCAATCCCCGCCAACCTGGACTCGGCAGCCACGACCGGAACCACATTTCCGACGACGATCCCTGTCTTCGATTCCCTGGGACAGACCCATACACTGAGCGTTACCTACAGCAAGACGGGAACCAACTCCTGGAACTACTCGGTCGATGTCCCGACCGCCGATACGGGGGCTGCCACCACGCAGGTCGCCAGTGGTTCGCTCACGTTCGACTCATCCGGCAATCTGACCTCTCCCACCGGCAACGTTCCAATCAACATTCCGGCGTTTACCGATGGCGCGGCGCCGCTGAACATGCAATGGGATCTGCATAGTACTTCGGGAAGTCCGAATCTTACCCAGACCGATGCGGCCAGCGCTCCATCCGGTGCTACGCAGGACGGACGCGCCAGCGGCATTCTGACTGGCTTTACAGTAAGCGCGGATGGCACGATTAATGGAACTTACTCAAACAGCCAGACCATTGCGCTTGGGCAGGTCGCGGTTGCTACATTCTACAACACGCAGGGACTGGTGCGGACCGGGGGCAATAACTATCAGGTCACGGCAGGATCGGGGCCGGCTTCAATTGGCGTGGCAGGCACAGGCGGCCGCGGCACCATCACGGGAGGAGCCGTCGAGAACTCGAACGTCGACGTGGCTACCGAGTTCGCCAAGATGATCGTGGCGCAACAGGCCTACCAGGCCAATGCGAAAACCATCACCACGCTCGATCAGATCTCCCAGACGATCATCCAGATGATCACCACCTAAGGGCAGGGTGCAGTACAGATGAGTGGAGTATGAGAGACAGCGGGCGCGCTTTCCGGAGAGTTTACCGGCTGTCTCTCACTCTTCTCATCACTCAATTCTTAAAGCGTGATAGATGCACCTCTAAATGTGCAAGTCGCCAGATGCCTGACCCTGCGCTATAACCCTTTTGTAGGACGTCTTCCCTCTTCGGTTTGGCCCCCGGTTTGCATTGGATAAGGGTGACTTCCTGTTGTCTGCCCTGGTCGGTTGATCGATGAAGGCTCTCAACGGGAAGACCGCGATTGCGGCATACGAGGCCTTTGTGGGAAGCTCGACCTCCATTCCTGTATCTCCTGAAACGTCAAGCACGACTACCCTCGCCGCCGCACGCACTGGCAGCGCCGAACAGCAACTGCCGTGGCTGCCCTGCATGCTGGGCCTCGAAATTCCTGTCGTCAACTTCACGGTGGATACGCTGCTGAAGCTGAAGCCTGGATCGCTGGTCGAAACCTCCTGCCATCAGAGCACCGATCTTCCGTTGCGGGTCAATGGCATCTTGATGGCCTGGACCGAGTTTGAAGTCATTGGCGAGCGCCTGGCTGCGCGCATCACGGACCTCGTATGAGCGAGTGGCAGGCCGTGATGCGATCCGGCGAAATCACGATTCGCCGCCGCGCTAGTGCTCCTACTCCCCGTGCAACGGGGCCCACGTTAGCGCAGACCATCGAGGTTCATCTGCGCTCCGCGTGGAAGTGGCTGGAGCGTAGACGCTCGGCCCACTTCGCCGCGCGGCGGCTTCACGTCACCGAGACGCTCTCGCTTGGCGAAAAACGGTTTGTCTCGATCATCGAGGTTGACGGCACACAGTACCTTATCGGCGGATCGGCGGAAAATGTTCAACTGCTGACCCGGCTCGAAGCACACGAGGCGATTGGCCTGGCCGAGAGCGCACAGCGGGAGGTGCGTTCTTGATCGGTGCCGCATCCACGCTATGCCTCGCATTGTTGCAGGTTCCCCTCACTCCGCCGATGCCGGGAGGGATGACCGCGCCTGCGAACGGACTGCAGATTGCCGGAATCGGCGGCTCCTCCGCTCCGTGGACGATCGTCGTTCTGCTGACGTTTTTGTCGCTGATCCCCTCCATCCTGCTGTGCGTCACGCCCTTCGCGCGACTTCTGATCGTCTTCCACTTCCTGCGTCAGGCGCTGGGCCTGCAGACCACGCCGTCCAACCAGACGCTGATTGGCCTGTCGATGATCCTGACGTTCTTCCTGATGCAGCCGGTAGGTGCGGTCATCTACGACACGGCGGTAGTGCCGCTTGAAGCAGGCAAGATCACGCCACTCAAGGCGCTCGAAGTAGCGAGCGGACCCATGCGGCTGTTTATGGCGCATTACGTGCGCGAGAAGGATGCCGCGCTGTTCCTCGATCTCGCCAAGGAGCCTCGGCCGCATAGTGTGCAGGATCTCTCCTTCCGCGTCATGCTGCCCGCCTACATCCTGTCCGAGCTGAAGACCGGCTTCCAGATCGGTACCGTGCTGTTTCTGCCATTTCTGGTCGTGGATATGGTGGTCGCCTCCATTACAACTTCGGTGGGCATGATGCAGCTGCCGCCGGTCGTCATCTCGACGCCGCTGAAGCTGCTGCTGTTTCTGATGGTCGATGGCTGGCACCTGCTGATTGGGTCGCTGATGAGGAGCTTCCAGTAATGGGTGCGGATGCAGTGGTGGCCATGGGCCGGATGATGCTCGAGGAGGTCATGATTCTGGTCGCGCCCGTTCTGCTGGTCGCCATCGCGGTCAGCCTGATGGTGAACGTGGTGCAGGTGCTCACCTCGCTGCAGGACCAGACGCTTTCGACCGTACCGCGCCTGCTGGTGACCGGGGCGACGCTTTTTTTCCTTATGCCGTGGATGTGGCGGCACCTGATCACGTACACACTGCACATATTTTCGGATTTCCACAAGGTGATCGAATAGATGGACATTCCGTTCGGGGACGTTTTAGAAGCGCTGCTGGCGATCGGGATGCGGATCTCCGGGTTGTTTCTGTTCGCGCCCTTTCTGGGCAGCGGCGTGATCCCGGCGCGGATCAAAGCCATGCTGGTGGTGGCGCTCACGTTCCTGATGTATCCCGTGCTCTCGCGGACCTGGCCGCATCTTGCGCTCGCCGAGTGGCCGCTGCTGGTCTTTCGGGAACTGCTGGTGGGCGTGGCGGTGGGGATCGCTGCTTCCGTCGTTTTTGAAGCCGTGCAGATGTCCGGGCAGATTCTGAGCATTCAGATGGGCTACTCGCTGATCAACATTCTCGACCCGAACACGCAGGTGGATACCACCGTGGTCGCCATGTTTCAGCAGTCGATCGCCATGCTGATCTTTCTTCGCCTGGACGTGCACCTCTGGCTTTTGCGCGCGATCGGCAACAGCTTCACCTATCTCCCCCCGGGCGGCTTGCAACTGACGCAACCGTTCATGGTGGCGCTGTTCGGCGCCGGCACGGCAATCCTGGTTACCGGTGTGCAGATCGCCGCACCCGTGCTCTCGGCCACGCTGGTCACGGACGTGGTGCTTGGCCTGCTGGGCAAGGCTTCGCCGCAGCTTCCGTTGATCGTGCTGGGTCCGGCGATCAAGAGTCTGCTCGGCCTTGGCATCCTCTTCATCTCGCTGAAGTACTGGCCGGTTATGTTTCGCACACTCTTTATGCAGTCGACGGCGTATACCGACAGGCTGCTGCACCTGGGTACAGTTGGGGCACGGTAGGCACGCATGGCGGATTCGAGCAAAACAGAACAGGCAACCGGCAAACGGCGGCAGAAGGCACGAGAGCAGGGCCAGGTTGCCCGCTCGCGCGAGCTGCCGAGCGTGCTCGCCATCGTGGGCGCGGCGTTCGCTTTGGCCATGATGTCCAAAGGCGCGATCACGCACTGGACGACCTTCTACCGCAACATGCTGGATTCCGCGGCCACCGGCAGCTTCGACAGCAACGGTCCCATGCTCTTCTGGAGCGCGGTCGAGGTCTTTCGCTGGATCGTGCCGGTTCTGCTGACGGCAATGGTGCTGTCGGTCGCCGCGGCCTTGGCGCAGGGCGGCTTCAGTGTTGCGCCGCAGGCCATGGCACTCAAGTTCGAGCGCTTCAACCCGGCCAGCAAATTAGGCCAGATCTTTTCTCCGGCCGGCCTCAACAATCTGCTGAAATCTCTTTTGCCCTTTGCGGCCATCGCCTGGATCGGCGAACAAAGCCTGCACGCACACTGGGGCGTGCTGGTGCAGGCCTCCGCATTCGGTCTGCGCCAGCTCACGACGATCGTCAGCGGGATGATGTTCGAGGTCGGCTGGAAGTCCTGCCTGGTGCTGGTCGCGTGGTCGGGCGTCGATTACCTCCTGACCTGGTTCAAGATGGAAAGCGATCTGAAGATGACCAAGGAAGAAGTCAAGGAAGAGGGCAAGCAGACCGACGGCAATCCGCAGATCAAGGGCCGCATCCGGCGGCTGCAGCGCCGTATGCGCAAGAAACAGGCGCTGGCCGCGGCCAAGACCGCGACGGTGGTGGTCACCAATCCGACCCACTATGCGGTCGCGCTCCAGTACACGCCAGACATGGGCGCACCCATCGTAGTTGCCAAAGGCATGAACCTGATCGCTCAGGAGATCAAGGCGCAGGCCACCGAGCACGGGATCGCCGTACTCGAAAACAAGCCGCTGGCGCAGGCGCTCTATAAGACGGTCGAAGTCGGCCAGGCCATCCCATCGGCACTTTACCAGGCCGTCGCGGACATCCTTGTCCTCGTCTTCCGCGCGCAGGCCGAAGTTCGTAAGCAGGAAGCCATGCGCCGCAACCGCAATGCCTCCGGAGAGGTCACCCAATGACGGTCAAGAAGCAAGAAGGATGGGCTGCGCGGCTGGCACGCTCCGGCGAGTGGATTATTCCCGTGGCCGCGGTGTCGATGGTCTTCGTCATGCTGGTCCCGCTGCCGAGCATCCTGCTCGACCTGCTGTTGACAGTCAGCATCACCGCCTCGGTCCTGGTACTGCTGACGGCCGTGCAGATTTTGAAGCCGGTCGAGTTCTCGGTCTTTCCCAGTCTGCTGCTGCTGCTTACGCTGCTGCGGCTCTCGCTTGACCTGGCCAGCACGCGGCGCATCCTGCTGCACGGCAATGAAGGCTCGTCGGCTGCGGGCAAGGTGATCGAGGCGTTCGGCCAGTTCGTCGTCGGCGGCAACTATATAGTAGGGTTCGTTTTATTCCTCGCGCTCATCGCCATCCAGTACCTGGTCGTCAGCCATGGTGCGGTGCGCACCGCGGAGGTGACGGCGCGCTTCACGCTCGACGCCATGCCTGGCAAGCAGATGGCCATCGACGCGGACCTGAATGCCGGCTTGATCACCGAGCAGCAGGCCCGCAAGCGGCGCGAAAGCGTCTCCCGCGAGGCCGAGTTCTGCGGCGCGATGGACGGCGCGGCCCGGTTCTCGCAGCGTGACTCGCTGGCGACGATCCTGATCATGGCGATCAACATCATCGCCGGCTTCCTGATCGGCGTCTTCCAGCAGGGCATTCCGTTTCAGGAGGCGCTGAAGACCTACACGATCCTCACCGTGGGTGACGGCCTGGTGTCGATCCTGCCGTCGCTGCTGGTCTCGGTGGCCGGAGGCATTGTTGTCACGCGCGCCGCTTCGAAGGAGTCGCTGGGCGTCAACGTGCGCAAGCAGATCCTGGGCAGTCCGCGGCTGATGTGGATCGGCGGCGGTGTGCTGGCGGCTCTGGGCCTGATCCCAGGCCTGCCCAAACTGCCGTTCTTCGCCGTGGCCGGCGCTCTGATGTACGCCGCGTACCGCGTGAAGACCGAGCGCACGCCGGACGAAGCCGAGGCAGAGACCCCGGCAGCGCTGGCCGTCAAGCCGGGAGGTCCGGCGGCGGCTGGCGTTGAAGCGGTGGACTCGGTGCTCAAGCTCGATGAGCTGACGCTTGAGGTAGGTCTCGGTTTGGTGCCGCTGGTCGATGCCAAGCAGGGCGGTCAGTTTCTGGCGCGGGTAAAGGCATTGCGCAAGAGCCTGGCGCAACAGCTCGGGTTCATGGTGCCGTCGATCCACATCACGGACAACCTGTCTTTGCGCGAAGGCGAGTACGTCGTGCAGCTACGCGGGGTGGAGATCGCCCGCTGGGAGATGCGCCAAGGCATGCTGCTGGCCATCAGCTCCGATACCGGCATGCCGAATCTGCCAGGAGAGCCGACCCGCGAGCCTGCCTTCGATGTGCCGGCCAAGTGGATCAGCCGCGAGTTGCAGGCACCGGCGATTGCTGCGGGCTACGCGGTGGTCGACACCACCTCCGTCATGGCAGCGCATCTCGCGGAGCTGATTAAGCGCAACGCCTACGAGTTGCTCTCACGCCATGAGACCAAGAGACTGATCGATCGCCTGAACGACTCTCATCCCAAGCTGGTCGAGGAGCTGATCCCCAAGCTCATGAGCCTCGGCGAAGTGCAGAAGGTGCTCCAGCAGCTGCTGCGGGAGCAGGTCTCGATCCGCGACCTGGGAACGATTTTGGAGTCGCTGGTCGACACAGCCGCCACCAACAAGAATCCCGTGACGTTGGTGGAAGGCGTGCGCCAGGCGCTCGGTCGCGCATTAATTCGACCGCTGCTCGACCCGAAAGGAGAGCTGCGCGTAGTGACGCTCGACAGCGCAATCGAAGAGGAATGTATGCGCGCTGCCAACCAAAATAGCGGCCAGGTGTCGTCGAGCGCCCTGCAGATCTCGGTCGCGCGCCGGGTGCTGGACAGCCTACGCGCCAGCTTCGGAGAACAAATCGGCGAGGCTCCTCCGGTTCTGCTCTGCTCTTCGCCGGGGAGGTTCTATCTGCGCCGTTTGCTGGAGCCGTTTTTACCCAAGATCGTCGTCATCTCACCCGGCGAGATCCCCCCCATGACGATGGTTCAATCCGTCGGAGTGGTTCGCTAATGGTTCTTGAATTGCACTGCTGTTGAATGTTGCTCTGGAGAATTTTAGATGGCCGCCGCACACACCGTTTATACAATGATCGCCCGCGAAGAAAAGGAAATCGACGAGCGCAACGAGCTTATCGTGCAGGAGCTGCCGCAGGTCTATTTTCTTGCGGCCCGCATTCGCGAGAGACTGCCCCAGCAGGTAGACCTCGAAGACCTGGTACACGCCGGCGTCCTCGGCCTAATCGAGGCGTACCAGCGCTTTGACCACACCCGCAACGCACAGTTTAAAACCTATGCCAAGTTCCGCATTGAGGGCGCGATTCTGGATAGCCTGCGCTCGCTGGACTGGGGATCGCGCAGCCTCCGGGTCAAGGCACGCGATATTGAAAAGGCCACCGCCAGACTCGAGGCCGAGCAGGGTCGGCAGCCCACACGGGAGGAGCTTGCCGCCGAGCTCAACCTGAGCCTGAGCGTACTTGAGACCGTGCAGAACGAAATTCACGGGCTCTACACGGTAGGACAGGAGGCGCAGTCCACCTTCGAAGGTGAGGCATCGCTGGACCTGATCGAGTCCGCTCCCAGTCATTGGGAGAACCCGTTTGAGATGTATTGCAAGACCGAAGCCAGGGCGCATTTGACCCAGGCCGTCTCCGAGCTTACCGAGCGCGAGCAGCTCATCCTGTCGCTTTACTACCGCGAAGAGCTGACCATGCGCGAAGTGGCCCACGTCGTCGGCCTGGCCGTTTCGCGGGTCTCGCAGCTGCACACGGCCGCCCTTGAAAAGCTGAAGCAGAAGCTCGGCGTTCCGGGCGCCGAGGAGCAGGAGCAGCCACGGAAGATGAGGAGATCCGCATGACGACGCTTGAAGGAAACGATCGCGCGGCGGGCGCCGGACCAAGAGTCTCGCCCTGCAACTTCCGCTCCGCGGGCCGGCTGTCCAACGAGAGTGCGCGCAGTCTTCGGACGCTGCATGAGGTGCTGGCCCGCAATCTCAGCAACTCGCTCGATGTCTATCTCGGCACGGGCCTCGAAGTGCGGCTGGTCTCGCTTGAGCAGTTGACCATGGACGACTTCAAGGCCAAGTGCGTCGCGGGTGCCTATATGCTGCCCTACACCATGCGGCCGTCCACCAGCGTGGTGCTGCTTGAGGTAGAAAACCAGCTCATGTTTACCATCGTCGATCTGCTGCTGGGAGGCACAGGCGCCAAGCTCGAAATTGCCCGCGAGCTGACCGAGATCGACGAAGAGATTATGGAAGGCGTGGGGGCACTGATCGCTCAGCAGATTGAGCGGGTGTGGCCGCCGCTGGGCTCGCCTCTCTCGCCCGGTAAGTGCCTCAAATCAAACGTTGCGCACCGGCTCTTTCCGCCTACGGACAAGGTGCTTCGAGTTCACTTCGACTTGAGCGTCGCAGGCATGACCGGCTCAGTGTTTCTTGCGTTCCAGGCTGCGCTCGCCGGCCACCTGGTGCGGAACATGCGCAACGAGATGGCGAGCGGCGGGAGCGTGCGTTACCTGCCCATGGCCAGTCTGCAGAAACGCATGCTGGAGTGCCGCTTCGCTCTCTCAGGAGATTTGCCCGACCTGCGCGTTTCGGTACGGGAGCTCGCGCAGATTCAGCCCGGGAGCGTACTGATGCTCTCCGCGCCGGTCGCCGGGCCGGGCAAGCTGGCGCTTGAAGGAAAGCTCTTCTTCGAGGCCCAGCCGGTGCGCCAGGGCGACACCAAAGCCATGCAACTTTTGAAGCGCCTGAAGACAGAGGAACCCGAAACGGATGAGGAGTAGCCGCATGCAGCCAGACAGCAAACAAGGATGGAAGACACTCGGGCATTGCCTGTGCGAGGCGCTTACGGCAGCTCTCGAGCAGGCCTGCCAGCACTCCTGGCAGACCTCAGCCGCAGACGAGCCCTATGGTCCGCGGCCGGTCGATGAAGCCACCGTTACCTTCCGGTTGCGCCTTCGCGGGGCGCTCGAAGGGGAAGCCTTTGTGCTCATCAAGCAGGCGGAAGTCCCGCGGCTCGGGCTGCGCACGGCCTCCGCTCCCATCTTTGAAGAGGCTCACGCGGCCGGTTTGCTCCTCTTGCTGGAAGGGTGCACCGCGGCTTTGGGCAACGCGCTCTCGCAGGCCGGCACAGTCGCAGTGCAGGTGGAGCGAGTCGAACATCCCGAGCTGCCCGATGAGCACGAGATGGAGCTTTGGGCGCAGGCCGAGGACGAAGCGACTTCAGGCAAGCAGCGCGTCTCCTTCTATCTCTCTCTGGATCGAAAACTCGGCAGTGCCATTGCGCTCTCCGCAGCCCGCGCTTTACCGTACCCCTCCGTGAGCGACGCCGCTCCAGCCGCCAATCTCGACCTTGTTCTCGATGTCGAGTTGAACGTCACGCTTCGCTTCGGTCAGCGGCAGCTTACGCTCCGCGAGATCCTTGGCCTTACCAGCGGCTCGGTCGTGGAGCTGGACCGGCAAGTGGACGAGCCGGTCGATCTGGTCCTCGACGGCCGGGTCGTGGCGCGTGGCGAAGCCGTCATCATCGACGGCAACTATGGTCTGCGCGTGACGCACGTCATGGCGCCGCAGCTGCAGTAGGCGCCGCGGCTAAAGTCACAGATTCTGTCAAATTATTTTGCGTACTGTATGAATGACCGGACCCATTCTGCCGATAGAGGAGTTAGCTCTGCGAAGAGCTCCTGGAGGCCACCGGCATGTTCCGCGAGTCCGCACTGACGCAAGACCTCAGTATGCCCCTTCCTTTGTTCCTGGCGGGGGTTCCTCTGCCTGAGGCCGGCGATACGCTGCCCAGTATGCCTATCCTGGCGGCCACGCGACTGCAGCTAGAGCTGTTGCTGCAGGAACGTTCGGTCGACCTGAAGAATATGGCAGAGATCATCCTTGCCGATGCGGGAGCGACATTGCAGGTCCTGCGCCTCATCGGGGAGGAATACGCCGGGGAAGAGGAACGCCCGACTCGCATCGAAGACTGCATCGTTAGCCTCACCCGTGAGCGTTGGCATGAGGTTGTCTGCGCGTCCTCTACGTCGCACAGCGCACCTCTGCTGGCGGAGTGGCAGCACTGCCGCCGCATCGCGGAGTGCGCGCGAGAACTTGCCCGGTGCATGGATGGCTTTCAACCCGAGGAAGCCTACCTCGTCGGGCTGCTCTTCCGCCTCGGGAAGTTCCCCCGCCTACTCGGCTGGAGACCGATTGGCGACCTGCCCCGGATAAATGCTCTTGACGCTCACCACGGGGAAGACCACGCGGTAAGTCTTATGCTCGCGGAGTACTGGCATCTTCCTGCCTATTTGCTCTCTGCGCTGCGCGAACAGGCCCCCGCTGCCCTGCCGTGCACGGACTCCGCCCTGGGTTGGGCCGGCATCCTGCAAAACGCGCAGGAGCTCGCGGAGCGTGCTCAGGCCTCGTGCTCGGGCGCAATGCTGTGACGCTTTCGGCACAGAATCGCCAACTAAATTAGAGCGATCCTCCTGCAGGCTCTCATTCGCTCTCACCTTTCCACCGCTGAGCCTGCTTTCCTTCCCCGTCCGTTGTAGAAAAACTAGGCAAACTTTGCCGTTTCAATTGGCCCCTGCGTTGCACTTGTTGTCCGCGAGGATTGCTCATGGACAGCGGACTTTACGCAGCCTGCACGGCCCTAATGGCACGCACCGACGCTCTCGACACCATCGCCAACAATTTGGCGAACGCGAGCACCAACGGCTTTCGCGGCCGTCAGACAAGCTTCAGTTCGGTGTTGGCCGGCTCCGGCCATCCGACCGCCACGCAGTTGAACGACGTAACCAACAGCTATGGACTGCTGCGTAACTCGCGGCTCAACCTGCAGGCAGGCTCGCTCGAGCGCACCAACAACGACCTGGATGTCGCCATCG
This sequence comes from uncultured Granulicella sp., assembly GCA_937873145.1. Lineage (GTDB taxonomy): Bacteria > Acidobacteriota > Terriglobia > Terriglobales > Acidobacteriaceae > Edaphobacter. The sequence continues at coordinate 64,292 of CALMVK010000221.1, forward strand.
AGGGCCCAGGCTTTCTAAGCGTGCAGACCGCCCACGGCACGGTGTATACACGCAACGGCAGCCTCCAGGTCTCGCCCGCCGGCCAGTTGCAGACCGCAACCGGCGACCCGGTTCTTGGTGAGCGCGGTCCAATCCTCCTTCCGACTGGCGCTAAAGTGACGATCAGCCCGGACGGCACAGTCTCCGCCGACAGCACGATCGCCGGCAAGCTCAAACTCGTCGAGTTCAAGCCAACCGCCGATCCGCAGAGTGCCGGCGGCAGCGACTACACCGCGGCCGCCGCCGACGTGGTCGCCTCTCCGAGTTCGACCCTGCGCCAAGGCATGCTCGAAAGCTCTAACGTCAACCCGGTCACCGGGGTCATCGACCTCATCAGCGCGCAGCGAGCTCTCGAAGGCATGCGCCACGCTCTCACCATGATCGACTCCGAGATGGACAAGACCGCCACCGTCGATCTCCCACGGGTCACCGCCTAACTCTCAACTTCTAAACTGAAAGGCTCTTCTCTCCCATGCTTCGTGCTCTCTATACAGCTGCCAGCGGAATGACCGCGCAACAACTGAACCTCGATACCATCGCCAACAATCTGGCAAACTCCAGCACCAATGGCTTCCAGCAGCGGCGCATCGGGTTTTCCGATCTGCTCTACCAGAACACCGTCATGCCCGGCTCGGCTGCCACGCAGCAGACCACCAACGCCGCCGGCCTGCAAGTCGGCCTGGGCGTCCGTCCCACCTCCACCGAGACAATCCAGACCCAAGGCGACTTCAATCAGACCGGTAACCCTCTCGATCTCGCCATCTCCGGCGGAGGCTTCTTCCAGGTCCTGCTGCCCAACGGCCAGACCGGCTATACCCGCGCCGGCTCCTTCCACCTGGACGCCCAAGGCAACGTCGTCACCGGCGACGGCAACCCCATCCAGCCCGCCATTACCGTCCCGCCGGACGCGACCAACCTGACCGTCGGCACCGACGGAACCGTCAGCGTCGTGCAGCCTGGACAGACGGCAGCCTCGCAGGTAGGCAGCATGCAGCTCGCGCTGTTCATCAATCCCGGCGGCCTCAATAGCGTCGGCAACAACATCTACCTGCCGACCACGGCTTCGGGCGATCCCATCGTCGGAACCCCCGGCGGAGCCGACGGCTTGGGCATCCTCCAGCAAGGCATGCTCGAGCAGTCAAACGTCAGCGTGGTCGACCAGTTTGTCCAGATGATCGTGGCGCAGCGCACCTACGAGTCGAACTCCCGCGTGGTCAAGGCCGCCGACGAAATGCTCCAGCAGCTCAACCAGCTCGCCCAGTAAGGACCCTTTTCATGAAGCAGTGTCTTCGTAACCAGGCTAGATGGACGGATCAGTGGAACCGTGTGTGGCTGCTTTTCGCCATGCTGGCCGTGATCCCAAACATACGCGCCCAGGCTCCACGCTTTTCTGTTACCTCCGAGCAGGTCGTTGCCGCCATGCAGGGGCATGCATGGTCCATCGAGGGCGTGCACGTCACTCTTCCGACAACGATCACGACCGCGGTCGCAGACCCAAAGCTCGGCATTGAAACCGCCTCGATGCTGAACACGCATGAAGCTCGTCTTCGTGTCGTGTGCCGCGTGCCTGCCGCGTGTCTGCCGTTTTTCGCCACGGCAGTATGGCCCGAGAGCGCGGAGTCCCTCTCCCCACCCTTGAACCGAAATGCAGAGGGAGCCAGCCGTAAACCGGTAATTCAGACTGCCGACAGCGGGGGTGAGAGCTCCGCTGACAGGATGCGCGCCGGTGCGTCGGTAACATTGCGTCTCGAGGGAGAACGCGTCCACATCGAAATGCAAGTGGTCTGCCTTCAAGGTGGAGCCGTCGGAGAAAAAATCCGCGCAGCCACTCGGGATCGCAAACAAACCTACGTCGCCGAGATCGTCAGCTCCACGCTTCTAAAAGGGAGCCTGCCCCGATGACACCTTCTCTTCGGCTCAGCCGCATCGGTGCCGGCACGCTGTTGCTTTTGTCCCTGGCCGGCGAGGGACGCGCCTTACCCAAACTCAAGCCGGCCAAGAAATCCGCCCAGGAGCTGCGTGCAGACTATCTCGCTCGCCTGCATGAGCAGTACATGCCTCCACCGGATGCCCGCACTGTCGGGAGTCTGTGGTCGGCGGCCAACGCTTTGGGCGATCTTTCCTCGGACTATCGTGCCCGCAACGTCAACGACACTATCGTCGTGCAGGTCTCGGTGCAAACGACCGCCGCCCAAAGCGGCAACGTCGACAGCGAACGCGCCTTCAACACCACCTCCGGCATCTCCGGCATCGTCGGGGGAATCGCGACCCACGGAACCAACCCGCTGCTGACCGCAAACTCTTCGACCACGCTAAAAGGACAGGGCTCCACTGCTTCAAACACCACCTTCTCGACCAGCCTTACCGGCCAGATCATCGCCGTGCTCGCCAACGGCAACATGGTCATCGAGGCCGAACGCCAAATCGCGATGAACAATCAGCACGAGGATCTAGTCATCCGCGGCATTGTGCGTCCCGGCGACATCAGCTCCGCAAACACCATTCCGTCCGCCGCCCTCAGCAACCTGGAGATCGAGATGAAAGGCAAAGGCATCATCTCCGACAGCGTCCGCCCACCCAACCCCCTCACCCGCGCCGTACTTTGGCTGTTCGGATTCTGACCTCCATGCGATCTCTTCTTTCACTCTTCCGCTTTCCCCGTCTAGTCTGGCTCATGGCGGCCTCGCTGCTGCTCGCCCCGCTCAGCCACGGGAGCGCAACGGAGCGAACCGTGCAACTGCGAGACGTCACTGAGGTCGAAGGCGTGCGCGACAATCAGCTGGTCGGCTACGGTCTGGTCACAGGCCTGCGCGGCACCGGCGATCGCCAGCAGACTTTCTTCACGGTGCAGACGCTCGCCAACGCCATGAAGCGCATGGGGGTCCAGATCGCTCCCGGACAGGTCGTCGTCAAAAACGTCGCCGCTGTGTTCATCACCGCGACGCTCCCCCCATTCTCGCGCCCAGGCATGAAGCTGGACATCACCGTCTCCTCGGTCGGCGATGCCAAGAGCCTTGAAGGCGGCGTGCTCCTGATGACCTCCCTGCGCGGCCCGGATGGACAGGTCTACGCCGAGGCACAGGGCCCGCTGGCGCTCGGAGGCTACTCGGAAGGAGCCGTGGGCAACCTGCGCGCCGTCAACCATCCCACCGTGGGCCGCATCCCGGAGGGCGCCATCGTCGAGCGGGAGTCGCAAGTGGACCTGAGCCGCTTCACCACCGTTTCGCTCATCCTGCGCAGCCCCGACTTCACCGCGGCCCGCGACATGGCCGAAGTCATCAACCAGGAGTTCCGCCACACCGTAGCAACCACGCTTGACAACCGCGCCGTCCGCATCGATGTAGCGGAGTCCGGCATGAGCTCGGTTCCGCTTCTCATCTCGCGCGTGCAGGGTCTCTCCATCCACTTCCACGCGCCGGCGAAGGTCATCATCAACGAGCGCACGGGAACCATCGTCATGGGCGGCAACGTTACGCTCTCCCCGGTTTCGGTGCTACACGGCAGTCTCAGCATTGAGGTCGAGACCACCTACACCGTCTCGCAGCCGCTGCCCTATAGTGCAGGTGGAACCACCCAGCCCATCGCCAATACTGCGGTCGCGGTCAAAGACCTTCCGGCACAATCGATCCGGCTCGAAAACGGCGCCAACGTGGACGACCTGATCCGAGGCCTGCACGCCATTGGGGCCACTTCTCACGATATTGTCGCCATCCTGCAAGCCGTCAAAGCCTCGGGCGGTCTGCAGGCAGATTTGGAGCTCATCTAATATGACAGGAATCAGCGATCGACAACTTGCCACGGGAGCCCTCGACGCCCAAAACGACCAGCTCTTGCAGCACGCCAAGATTGACAAGGCAGGCAAGGACTTTGAGTCCATCTTGCTAGGCAACTGGCTGCAGGGCGCCGAGGAGAGCTTCGCCAAGGTTCCAGGAGGCGATGGAGAGGATGACGATGCAGGCAGCGGTCAGTTTCAAGGCATCGCCATGCAGGCTCTTGCAGGATCTCTTACCGCCTCTGGAGGAATCGGAATCGCAAAGATGATCACCCGCTCTCTACAGGAGCGCGCGCACGATCAACCAAATGGACCCGCGAAAGACATTTAGGCCCACAAAAACTAGAAAAATGAACGGACTACGATTTTTGACTGAACAAATCGACCGAAGATGTCGATAAAAGGTTTGGTCAGAAGGAGGTCCGCTCATGAAAATCGAAAGCTATGGGCCCACGCTTGCAGATACCTCGAAACAACTCAACTCTACGAATGCCGCACAGACTGCGAAGTCTCAGGACACTCACAGCTCGGTAGCGGTCGATAAAACAACGCTCTCGTCCGTCCCAACCGCGACGAAAGCTCAAACAACCCCACCCGCTTCTGCGGCAGCAACGGAAGACAAGACGACGCTCTCGTCCACCCCGGCGGCTGCGCAGTCGCTGACGCAAGCTGCTCTCCAAACCGCGGCTTCACGGGCAGCCAAGGTCGAGGACCTGAAGCAGGAGGTCAATAGCGCACAGTACAAGCTGGACGCAGCCAAAATCGCAGAAGCGCTTTCGAATGGCGGATTCTAGCCCGAGGTCAAAGCCATTGAGTTACGCGCACCCCGGTGAAAGGAGGACACGATCATGCAAACCGAACTGAGTTCGACCTCCGCCGCTCCAGGCAGCTCCGCAGAGGCTGAACTGTACCTCCACACGGTGGAGGAGCTTAGCCTGCATCTGGAGCAAGCCATGAAGGCGATCGTAGCCCGTTCTCTTTCAGCGTTTCAGGATAGTCTCTGTCGGCAGCGGGAGGCATGTTCGCAACTGCTCGCCCTCCCAAGGTACTTGGACCCGGAAGGTGAGTGGGCGTCCACCCGCTCCCATGCGGGCGTGGATGTGGATCTCACCATGCGCATTACCGCCGCGGGGAACACCTTACAAGCCTTAAATCAACGGTACTCCGCGCTACTAGGGCACACCGGAGACACCATGAAGCTGCTGGCACGTCTTCTCGGAGGCTACTGTCCGCCGGCCATGACAGTTACGGCAGCGGGTCAACCAAATCGAAGCACCTGGTCCTGCGAGGTTTAGAGAATTCCTATGAGTCTGACCGCAACCTTATCAACGGCGACCCAATCCTTGTTCGCTCAGGAACTCGAGCTCCAGGTGACGAACAACAACATCGCCAACGTCAACACCGCCGGGTACAGCCGGGAGGTCGTCAACCTAAGCGAGGCAGACCCAACCCAAAGCGGAACGCTCAGCATCGGCAACGGCGTAAACGTTGCAGGAATCCAGTCGGTCCAGGATGAGCTCCTCACCGGCCGCATCCAGCAGCAAACTTCGCAACAAAGCAGCGCGGATGCTCAAGTGAGTGCGCTCAACGAGCTCCAAACCCTCTTCCCAAGTTCCGGCTCGAGCGTCGCCAGCAATCTTTCCTCATTCTTCACAAGTCTCACCGCGCTTTCAACGGATCCGGCAAACGCGGCAGACCGCCAGGCCGCTCTCTCCAGTGCTCAAACGCTGGTGCAACAATTCAACTCCGTCGCGAGTGGATTGAGTGCAGCAAGCACCAGCCTCGACACAACCGTTGGCACCGATGTCACCCAAATCAATCAACTGGCCACACAAGCAGCAAGCCTCAACCAGGAGATCGTGCAGCAAAACGCCTCCGGGCAGAGTGCAGGCACACTCAGCGATCAGCTCAACCAGGTCGAGCTCAAACTTGCCGGCTTAACCAATATCTCCGTCATCCACAGCGACCAGGGAGATTCAATCAGTACCGGCAGTGGCACGCCGCTGGTCCTCAACTCCCAAAGCTACAGTCTGCAAACCACCACTGGCTCCGACGGACATCTGCAGGTGCTTGACGCAACTGGAAACAACATTACCTCCAGCATCTCGGGCGGAGATCTCGGCGGCACCATCCAGGTGCGAGACACGCAGATTCCTGCACTTCAAAACTCACTGGACACTCTAGCCAACCAGTTTGCTACCTCCTTCAATGCAGCGCAGGCGCAAGGTTTCGACCAGAACGGCAATGCCGGAGCGGCTCTCTTTACTGTCCCGACGACGGTCAGCGGATCAGCCGCAAGCCTTGCCCTCACTACGACCAACCCGACGGCAATTTCAGTTAGCTCAATCAGCGGTTCCGCAGCCTCGGGAAGCAACGGCAATTTGAGCAATCTCACCGCAATCCAAAATGCAGCACTTCCTTCCGGCGGAACAATCACCACGTTGTCCTCCGGCCTTGTCTATCAAATAGGCAGTTTGGCCTCTAACGCCTCTACCCAGTCCAGCTCGATCCAGCTGAGCCTAACGTCACTGAACGATCAGCAGGGTGCGGTCTCAGGCGTATCCATTGATGAGGAGTCTGCCAATCTAGTCCGATTCCAACAAGCCTACGAGGCTGCGGCCAAGGTCGTCTCTACCATTCAGAGTCTCTTCGACACCACCATCAACATGATCAACTAAGGCCACTTCACCATGCGCGTCAATCCAAACTTCAACGCTTCCATTCTCCAGGATATTCAGCAGAGTGACTCCTCCTTGCAGACCGCCTTTCAGCAGGTCTCCACCGGGCAGAAAGTCAATCTGCCTTCCGACAATCCGGCCGCAGCTGCCGCCGAGCTTCAGGTGCAGGCACAATCAGCCAATGTCGATCAATACACCACCAACTCTGAATCCGCGCTATCGCAGGCGCAACTCGGGGATTCGGTTCTTACCTCCGTCGTTTCTTTACTGAATAAGGCAGTCACGCTGGGCACGGAAGGCGCCAACAGCACCTCTTCTCCCGCAGATCGCGCATCCATCTCAACCGATGTACAGGGTCTACTGTCGAACGTAGTCTCGCTAGCCAACACGACCTTCCAAGGCATCTCCATCTTCGGGGGAACAGTGAGCAGCCAAGCAGCTTTTACCGCAGACCCCACCTCCGCAACCGGATATACCTATAACGGCAACAACACGGTCAACCAAGTACAAGTAGGTGATTCTCTTTCGGTGCAAACTAACATTCCCGGCTCTACGCTGTTCACGAACCCGAATGCAAGTGTGCTGGGTGCGCTCAGCAATCTTTCAACCGCGCTCAGCAGCGGAACCAGCGCTGATATCGGAACTGCGACGGCTGCAGTTACAACTGCGCTGAACTACGTAACGCAACAGCATGTGGTGTACGGCAGCACAATCAACCAACTTACCTCGCAGGAGACATATCTCTCGCAAGAAAAGGTTACGCTTACCTCGCGCACTACTTCATTGGTCGGCATAGACACGGCAACGGCCGCAGAAAATCTGAGCCAGGCAGAGACGGAAAACTCCGCTGTCTTTGCCTCCGCTGCAAAAGTGCTTCAAAACAGCTTACTCAACTATCTAAAGTAAGAAGTTATGCGTTCGCTTCAAAACTAGCTCGGGGAGGGATCCGCAAACGATGGAAGCGATGTATCGACAGCATCTGTCTTCGGCACTTCGCGGCGCGACGCAGCTTGTGTCGGGGCGGGTAAAAAGTATTCGTTCGCCAAAGACGCCAAATACTGACTCGTCTCGGGCATCAACCCTACAATCCGCGCAGCCAGCCAAGCCTGTGGGGAGATCGTAATCTCCGAGCGCCCCGTCTGCACCGCGAGAAAGATCTTACGGGCGGCATGATTGACAGAGCTTGAGAGGCCGGGAGTCTTTGCGGAGAACATAAACCAAGCCGCTTCTTTCTCACGATCACCGTGGAATCGCGCATGATCCTCGCCTCCCGTGCGCATCAAGCCTGGACAGATCGTCGTGACGCAGATGCCGTGCTGCCGCAACTCGGTATGCAGCCCTTCCGAGAGGCCGGTCAAGGCGAACTTCGCACCGACGTACGGCAGCAGATGTGGCACTGGAATCTTCCCGCCGATCGACGAGATGTTCACGATGGCACCTGATCCGCGACTCACCATATGCGGAACGGCGGCCTGAATGGTATACAGTGCGCCAAAGTACGTCACCTGCATCGCGCGATAGAAGGCATCCGTGGGTTGATCGACAAACGGTCCTACCTCAATGATTGTAGCGTTATTGATCAGCAAGTCGATTTTGCCGAAGACCCGTATGGTTTGTTCCACAAGACCAGTCGCCTGCTCAGGATCGGTAACATCGGCGACGATGAGCTGAATGTCATCCTCGTGCGCTACATCCCCGCTGGCGAGCAACTTTTGCCGGGCTTGCTCCAATTCATCCTGGTGCCGAGCCGCCAGCACCAGCTTCAACCCGGCCCGTCCAAACTCGTGCGCCATGGCCAGGCCCAGACCACGCGAACCACCGGTAATCAAGGCCACTTGTCCGGCTTGCAAACGCGGCTTGCGCGGTACCAGCGCATATGCCAAAAGCGTCCCGGCAACGATTGAACCACCCCAAAAAATTGTCTTCTTCATTCAGGGTGAGATGCAATCGGCCGCACTGCGTTGATCCGATGCAGATCGCCTGAGTCGATCGGGTAGAGCTAGACTGGAGCAGCATGGCAAGCAAACGAAAATCACGGGGCGGTTATATGATCTCGGTGGTGGCCGAGATGTACGAGATCCACCCGCAAACCCTTCGCATGTATGAACGCGAGGGTCTGCTCCGTCCCAGTCGCTCGGACGGCAACACTCGGCTCTATACTGACGAGGACCTGGAGCGACTGGAGTTCATTCTGAATCTGGCCCGCGACCTGGGCGTCAACATCGCCGGTATAGCCATCATCTTGCAGATGCGCGAACGCATGGAAGAGATGAACCGGCAGATGCAGGGCTTTGTCGACTATGTACGCGAAGAGATGCTGACGCGCATGACACAGCAAGCGGAGCCCGGAGCGGCCCTGGTACCACTTGGCCGCGCGGCTCTGGTCACGATGAGGCCCGTTGGCCGCACAGCCGCGAAAGACTCCAGCCGGCCTGCAAAAAAGCGTTGACTTTCGATGGATGGTTGTGAACCGAGCGTAGGTGATTGCACCAGAAACTTCCGTTCACCGACAACGAACCGGTGACAGCAAGGGGAGCACAATTATGCCGGCTGCATCTGCACAACGGTGCCTAGAAGCGTCCATCATCGCGCGATGCGGCCTCTTTCTTACTTTCTTTGCCGTTCTTGCCAACGCCGCAGCCGGACAGACCACCGCTCCGCCTGCGGACCTCCCGACGCACGCAACAACGCTTGAAGCCAGCCTGCTGCCCGCCCGAATCCACTCCGCCCAGGCTTTGATTGTGCTCCGTCCCAACGATGCTGCGGCGCACATCGCCTACTCTGCCGCGCTGCTCGAAGCCAATGCCGGGGACTACGCCCAGGCCGAAGCGCGTCTGGCTACCCGGCTCGATCCGGCTTCTGCACCCGCTTTCGCCCAATTGGCGACAACGCTGCTGTGCAACAGCATCGGCATCCAGTTCGGCAGCGGCTTCCATCGCGATGCGGCGATCGAGGCCGGCCGGACTGCCGTTCAGCTAGAGCCAAAGAACCCCACCTACCTTGCCGCGCTGGCCCAGCTCTACAATGTGAGTCCACGGGGCGAACCCTACGGTGAGGGTGCCCAGTACGCCGACGCGATTCGGGAGTTCGGCAAACTCAAGGCCATCGATCCCAAGACTGCCTCCCGCTATGACGGCGAGCTTCTGGCCTCCATGCTCCTCAACCATCAAGTCGACAAGGTGTTTCGTGACCTCCCCAGCTATCCGCCCAGCCCGGCGCGTGAGGCCGTCGCCATCGCCGCGTTGAGTGCTTTCCGCTCGGTCGCCGAAGCCCGCGAGCGTGCGAAGCTGATTTCCGATCCCAAGCAACGGGACGCCACCCTGCGTACCGCCGCTACTTTGACCATGCGTCTCGGCCTCTATCCGCAATCGGCCGACCTGCTGGAGGACACGCTGCAGGGACCGGAGGACGCGCTCGTGAAGCAACAGGTGCAGCTCCTGCGCTACCTTCAGCACACGCGCGACGAGCCGCCGACTCCTCTTGACCCGCGCTCGCCCGTCTATCTTCTGCTGCAGGCCACGGCCAGCGGCGATCTCGCCGAGCATGCCTCCCAGATTTACAGCCGGCATGCCAGTTCCAATGACGCCGAGTGGCAGGAACAGAACCAGGAACGCGCCCGTTCGCTCGACTTCATTCAGGTTGCCGCGCGTCAGTACCAGCTGCCAGTCAACGTGATCCAGGAAGTGGTTTTATCGAATGCCACCATCACCGCAACCGGAGACGACCTCCACGGCTATTTGGTCACGCTGGCAACCGTCGGCGTGCCGCGCCAGACCTTCGTAGTCTCCCGTGACGATGGCCGCTACCGCATCGTCGGCGACGCAAACGGAACCGCAGAGGCCGGAGACTACGCTCTATATCTCTTTGCATCCGAGCGACTTACCGAAGCACAAGCGCTGCTCGACTGGCATCACACCCTCCTCTCCTCCCCGGCCAGCAAAGATCCACTAGGCGGCAATCTCTTCCTGCGCCTCTGGCCCTCCCCCGCCGCAGAAGCCGATCCGAACACCATCGCCGTCGCCGCGCTGGCCCTCACTCTGGCTCACCCCGGCAGTCAGGCGTCGCTCACACCTGCCCTCGCCGTCTACACAAAATCCCCGGACAACCTGGCTCTCACCCAGCTCCTCGCCGCCGCGTATCTGGCTCGCAACGAGCCCGCCGCCGCCAAACCGCTCCTTGACAAGCTGCTGGCCAAATATCCGGATTCCCTCTCCGCGCTCGTCCTCATGGGCCAATACTTCGCGCTCACTCATGATTACGTCGCCTGGTCGAGACTCCTCGCCGCCGCCCTCTCTCGGCATCCGGGCGACCCCGACCTCCTGCGCCAGTCCGCCCTGCAAGCCGAATGCGCCAACGACTTTCCGCAAGCCCGCAAGATTCTTGCCCAGCTCATCGCCGCCGCCCCTACCCCGGGCGACCGCAACAACTACGCCTGGCTCTCACTCTTCGACCCGCCCCCCACGATCACCGCCGAAGCCCAAGTCGACGCCACCTCGCTCGACGACGCCAAGCTCGCCGTCGAGCAGACCCACCACGCATTCTTCGGCACCCTGCACACCCTTGCCTGCCTCTACGCCGGACAGGACCACCTGGCCGAGTCCCGTCTTACTCTCTTTGAAGCCATGGCAGCCGGACGCCTCGCGCAGCCCAACCCCGCCATTTGGTTTGGTTTCGCCAGCATCTATCAGCAGCTCGGCGCCACCGATGCCGCCATCGCCGCCTATCAGCGCATCCCCCACCCGGAAGGCACGCCGCTCGACCCCACCGACGTCTGGGTCCTCGCCCAGGCTAGGCTCACTGCCCTCCACGCACACTGACCCCCAAAGGTGTTACTCGGGGCACCCAACCCTTTCGCATACACTAGTCCCCATGTGCGGAATCGTCGGTTACATCGGTCCTAAGCCCGTCGTCGAAGTCATCATTGAAGGCCTGCGCCGCCTCGAGTACCGCGGCTACGATTCAGCCGGCATCGCCGTCGGCGGCTCCCTCTCCTCCCCCAACACCCTCGAACTCCGCCGCGCCCCCGGCAAGCTCAAGAACCTCGAAGCCGTCATCGCCGCCTCGCCCATCCACGGCACCTTCGGCATCGGCCACACCCGCTGGGCCACCCATGGCCGGCCGACCGAAGAAAACGCCCACCCCCACCGCGACGGTACGGGCACCCTCGTCGTCGTCCATAACGGCATCGTCGAAAACTATCTCCAGCTCAAGCAGTCCCTCATCGCCAAGGGCCACAAGTTCCAGTCCGAAACCGACACCGAGATCATCGCCCACCTCATCCAGGACGAACTCGAGCTCGCCGCCCAGCAACCTCACACCCCCGACCGCACCGTCACCACC
>CALMVK010000222.1:0-7174 GCA_937873145.1 uncultured Granulicella sp.
AGTTCAACGCGCTGGTCCATCCCTACCGCAAACGCGGATCGCCCCTGCCAGTCTTCTATCTCCAACTGTAGTACTAAGTAATCTACTTAGCGCGGTCTTTGTTTATCGTATCTGGATGCTTCCGTTTCTCACTTCCGCTCGCCTCGATTTTCGCCACTGGACCGAAGCCGATCTTCCCCTAGCCTTCTCTCTATGGGGCGACCCAGAAGTGGCCTTCTATCTTGGTGGAGTTCTCACCCTAGACGCTACGCGCGACAAACTCCAGGTCGAGATGGATCGCCAGCAACGCTTTGGCGTCCAGTACTGGCCCATCTTCCATCGCTCGACAGGTAAGTTTGCCGGATGCTGTGGACTTCGTCCTTTCCGCAATGAGCCTCGTGTCTTTGAGCTTGGCGTTCACATTGCCCGCGCTTTCTGGAGCCAGCGCTTCGGGGAAGAGGCCGCACGTGCCGTTATCGGCTATGCTTTCGACCAGCTTCAACTGGATGCTCTCACCGCTGGCCACAATCCTGGCAATGCGCACTCGAAGGCGCTCATCGCGCGGTTAGGCTTCACCTACACGCACATGCAGCCTTGGGGTCCGCTCAACCTTGACCATCCCTTTTATCGGCTCGAGCGGCCCAATCCAGCATCTGCCTAGTCGACGTCAACCTTCCGCACAACCCGGCGCTTGTGTCCTGTGACTGACCGAAACTGCTTCCGGATATCGTCCGGATCGTCACAGTCCACCAGCGCCCGCGCCTGCTTCGCGTTCTTCGGCCTGGCGATGCGTGCCTTTGCCGGATCGAACACCCGCGGATCGGCTGGGACCGCCTCAAACGGTGTAAGGTCTGGAGTCATGGTGAATAGGTCGCTCAAGTCCCCCGCCAGCGCGTCTTCGAGGTTCAGCGGACCGAGCCCAAGCAGTTCATAGGCCGTCTTTTGCAGACTGCCCATGCTGCTGTGCCGATGCGACACCATGCCGCGACGCACGTACGGGCTGATCGCGAGCATGACACTGCGGTGCGCGTCCACATGGTCTACCCCACCCTGCGCATCGTCCTCCGTCACCAGAATCGCACTATCCGCCCATATCCTGGAGTGAGAGATCGTGTCCACAATCTGCCCCAGCGCAAGATCGTTGTCCGCCACAAAGGAAGCGCGGTCCGGATAGCCATCTGCCGGCCGCGGGTCGGACGTATGATCGCCCGGCAGGCGAATGACGATTAATGAGGGAACCGCCTCACCCTGGAGCACGCGGTTGAAATCCCGCTGAAACTCCGCAGCCCGCACCTGGTCCGGAATCCCCAGATTGAAGGTGGCGAAATCCCGGTCGCTTGACGTAAACACCGGCTGCGGCACAGGCGAGTTCAGCAGAAGCCGCTGACCCTGCGGCGCAGAGCCCTCCACCTCCTTCGATCCGGCCAGTTCCAGCCCTTCACCGTAGTTGCGAATACGCAGCCCGGCATCGCTTACGTGCTCCCAAAGCGTGCCAAACTCGGGTTCATCCTCAGGCATGGGCCCGTCGTTTCCTCCACCAAGCGACCGCCTGCCCGGCGCGGAGCTTCGAGGGTCTTCCGTGCGGCGTCCACCATAGTTGGAAGTCCACGCCACATGGAACCATGGCGTCTCCGCCGCGGCCACAGCCCAGCGATGCCCGTCCGCGGACACGTCACTGTCGACAAAGAAACTGTCGCTCGTCCCGAACCGTGTCGCCAGCGCGTGTGCATCCGGCGTAACGGAAAGCGTTTTGTCGAAGGGCTTGCCGGCGAACCAGCCATGCATACCCCAACGATTCAACGCCACGCTTCCGTTGGCCCCAGGCAGGTCGCCAAGGATCTCATCGAAGGTACGGTTCTCCCGGATAACCAGAAAGACATGCTTCAGGCGAGGAAGAGCACCCGGTACAGCCACGGCGGCTAGATTGTTCCGGATCACCGTCTCGGTCAGCTTTTTCAGCTCCGTCCTGTTGCTGAAGCGCGCGAGCGGAACCATCGAAAGACTGCCAAACTCGAGCTCGCCGATGTAGCTTCCCGACTTGGCTGCATCGAAGCCCGGCCCAGCGTTCGGTCCTGTGCCCTTTCCTTTGGTGTTCACAACCAGCAGATCCCGTCCATCGGCAGAGACGGCAACGGCGGTCGGGTACCAGCCGACCGGCACATGCCCAAGCACCGTGTTCGTGCGCGTATCGACAACCCCCACCGCGTTGACCCCGGCTTCGGTCACGTACAGCTGCTCGCCCTGCAGTGCAAGCCCTGCCGGCATCACACCGCGCAGTGGCCTCCCCTGCCGATCCAGAAATCCTTCTCCCGTAAACGGGCTCAACGGAATCTCATGGAGCAGACTTGCTCCATCCGCATCGGTCACGGCAATAGAATCCTCATGCGCCAGCGCAACGTAGACTCGATCCGGTCCAGCAACGACTCCCATGGGAGCGGCACCACCGATCGCACTTTTCGCTGCCTCCTCCGAGCTTCCGCCGATGCGCTTGCCCAGTCGCAGTTTCGCAAGCAGACGCGGCTCTCCGCCTTTAGAAACATCAAAGGTCCACAACGAGCTTCCCCGCACATCGTTCTCCGGCCCCAGCCCCGGAACGACATGCCCCTCCACCACAGCGCCAGCCCGAGCCTCCTCTGAGGGGAAACCAAACGGAGGAAACTTCAGCCCTGCCTTGAGCAGACTGTCAGGATCGGCTTCGTCCTGAGCCACACCCTCAATCTGCCGGTACTCGAAGAGGCCCGAGTTCGTGACGTACAGCCTTGCACCGTCTGGCGACAGCGCCAGCCCGAACGGATTCGTTCCGGTCGGGATGGAGGCCACCACCTGACGCCGAGCCGTATCGATCGCCACCACGCGCCAGTTGCCTTGGTCGATGACGTACAACATCCTTCCGTCGGAGCTGAGTGTCAGGGCTGCCGCAAAGCTCTCCTTGTAAGCGGTTCCGTTCAGCACCCCGTTCAGGGCAATGCGCCCCACATGCTTCCAGTCGCTCGTGGTGTAAAGATCCACCGCGCCGGAGTCACCAGTGGAGTCGTACAGCAGCTTGCCATCGCGTGCGTACGCCACCCCGGTCAAAACCTGTACATCGGGGTCGTTCTTGCGTCCAGGAGGCAACTGCCGAAACCTTCCTGTGTCTCTCGAAGTCAAAGCCGCACGCCCCGATCCCTCGGCTGTCCTTCCATCGATTACATTCAGTGCAAATGGCCACCCAATCGAAGGCAGCACTACCTGCCCTCCCCCCGGCTGAACTGCCAGAGCGAACGGGTACGGCGCCACTTGAATCCACTTCCCCGCCGGACGAAGCTCGCGGCCATTGGGCAGGACCGTAACCTTTGGCGGATCTCTTGCAATCTGCTGGGCAATCAGCATCCCGCTCCCAGCCATGGAAAGCACAAGAACCAGCAATCCTGTCGTCGTTGCACTCTGCAAGCGAAAGATCATCTCCACACCATAGACGAAGCATAGGAATAGGCGTTCTTTGCAGCAGATGAGAAGCAAACAGACCTGTGGTCGCAAGTGGTGTACCAGCAGATGCGGCGCTGGCTGGACGCGGTTCGAGGCGCTGGTGGGTGACCTACAGTGATCGTGCACGCGTGGGCCGGCACAAGAGCCAGCCCACGGCGGTGTGCATCGATAGCCGGACGCGGCAGTCCACATCCGAGTGGCGCGCGTGCAGGCTACAACGGGGCCAAGCGGCGCAAAAAATCCAAGGTAACTTAACGACTTCCATCAAACTAGCAGGAGGTCACCGAGGGTCGATGGTAGTACGTTTTGCAGATGGCTTCGCGTATCCAGGTGAGCGAAGCACTCTCCAGAGTCGTGCTAACTCATGCAGGAACACGCCCAAGCCGAATGGATACCACATAGTCCATTGTTCCCTTGGTTGTAACTCCACCACAGAACGCGACATCCAATGTTCAGCGAGACTTCTATATGGCACGTATCTTTATTACCGGTTCGTCCGACGGTTTGGGACTGATGGCTGCACAACTCCTCCTGGAACAGGGACATGGAGTCGTAGCGCACGCCCGTAACGCGCAACGCGGTGAAGAAACATGCCGTAAGCTGCCTAGCGTCGAGACGATCCTCATCGGCGACTTTGCCAGCCTCGATCAGACCTGTGCACTTGCTGCCGCAGCGAACCGACTTGGCACTTTCGACGCGGTCATCCATAATGCCGCAATCGGCTACAAGGAACGCCGCCGCAAGCTCACGGTGGACAATCTGCCCGAAGTTTTTCAGATCAATACGCTCGCACCGTATGTACTGACTGCCTTGATGCATCGGCCCAGCCGGCTCGTTTATGTAAGTTCCGAACTGCACAGAAAAGGCGAACAGGCCCTAAACGACCCGCTTTGGGAGCAAAGAACGTGGAATGGCAGTCGCGCCTACTCCGACACTAAGTTCCACGACGTGCTTCTTGCCTTTGCATGCGCGCGGCTCTGGCCGAACGTGTTCTCAAATGCGATAGAACCTGGCTGGGTTCCAACCAAGATGGGAGGCCCAAATGCCTCCGGCGACCTTGATCAGGGCCACCGTACCCAGGCGTGGCTCGCTGCCAGCGCGGACGCAGAGGCAAGGGTAACGAGCGAATACTTCTATCACCTTCAGCAACGAAAGCCCGCGTCCGCGACCCGCAACCCCGACGTTCAAAACAATTTGCTCGACCTCTGTGCTCGTCTGTCTGGCATAAACCTATCGTCCGCATAGTCTGAAAGCGCTTTCCTTCAAACCTAAACTTTTAGCCATGTTTCCCTCCCCGCACCATTCCCTTTCGCTTTACTGCCGCAAACCGACGAGAACGCGTTGAAAGCATAAACGCAGACGGATGCTGCATCGAGGAAGATGATCGAGGATAGAAAAGCCATCCAATGAAAAAGGAAATTGCCATGGAAGGGATAAAGAACCACCTACCCGAGCTTTCGCCTGGCGCGTTTCGCAAAGAGGATGGCGGTGACGATGCCGTTTTCTACGCGCCCGCCCGGCTGGTCACCCACATTGACGAAGAGGCAACCCACGCACTCACCGCCTACTATCGATCCATCTTGCCGGCAGGGGGCGTGCTGCTTGATCTGATGTCGAGCTGGGTTAGCCATCTACCGCCTGAAATGGCATTCGCCGAGGTGATCGGCCAAGGCATGAACGCCCAGGAGCTCAGGGCCAACCCACAACTGAGCCGAAGCTTCGTGCAGAATCTAAACCGCAATGTTATGCTACCAGTCGAGTCTGGTGGCTGCGACGCTGCCCTTTGTTGCGTCGGCGTCCAATACCTGCAGCGCCCCGTAGAGGTGTTCGCTGAAGTTCTGCGGGTCCTGCGTCCGAACGCTCCCTTCCTGATTAGCTTTTCCAATCGCTGCTTTGCGACCAAAGCAGTCGCGATCTGGCGCTCGCTCGACGCACGCGGTCATGCAGCCCTCGTGAGCCTCTATCTTGAACGTACTGGCTTCAGCGACATCAGCGCAGAGGTGCTGCGAGATGGAGCGAAAAGTGATCCGCTGACCGTAGTCACAGGACGACGCTGAAGAGACATCCAGTCGAGTATTTCTAAAGTTGATGGAAATACAGATACGCCTCATTTCAGCTTTCGTGGAGCGCGTGTCAGGCTACCTAAACCGGCCACCAGCAGACCGTTAGGTGAGGGTGGAATGCAACTTTTGTGGCAAATGAACTAAGGCTCTACGCTGGCACCATCACCTTAGAGGTATACAAGCGCCACAATGGTGCAATTCAAATCCAGGTAGGCCTTTCCTAATATTGTCTGGGGGCCGCATGGAAGAGAGATTAACCTGTCGATATACTGAGATGGTGTGGCATGGTGTGTCTACTACGTTTGTAGAGCTATCTTTGCTGCTTGTCTTCTTTGCAGTGCTTGGATGCGGGGGCGTAACGGGTGTTGTCCTGGATCAGCAAAACAGTATCAGCCTTAAAGGCATTGTTATAGGAGCCCAGCAACCCATAAGTTACTCAACACTACAGTTATATGTTGCAGGATCAAGCGGAGAGGACTCTCCCGCACAGTCATTGTTTTCAAAGCCCTTCCTGACTGATGAAAACGGTAGGTTCACGGTAACTGGCTCTGTGGTGTGCCCCTCTACAAGCTCTCTCGTGTATATCGTTGCAACCAGCGGAAAAACGAAGACCTATGTCGGGAACGCAAACTCTTCCATTGCTCTAATGGCAGCTTTGGGTCCGTGTGCAAATCTGGGCAGTCTGGGATCCATCACAGTGGATGAGTTGACCACGATCAGTTCAATCTGGCCTCTTGCACCCTATATTAAGTCGTATACGCAAATTGGATCGAATAGTGCGAGCGGGCAGGCCTTTGAGTCTTCTATGGAGACCGTCGACAAGCTCGTTTCTGTCGCCAATGGAGTAACACCCGGCCCCATGCTTGCCTTGGACGAAGTAGCGCCTGTTCTTAAACTGCAGACGCTGGCAAGCATATTAGCGGTGTGCGTGGAATCAAGCGGCGGTTCTGCTGGAGATGGCAGCGCTTGTGGACAGCTTTTTTCTGCTACGACACCAAAGAACGGCCCGGCCCCCCAAGATACCTTTGCCGCTGCACTCGCAATTGCACATGCTCCGCTGGAGAACGTGCAAGAGATCTACAACGTTCTCCCTTCAGGGAATCCCTTTCAGACCGTGTTGTCTTCAGCTCCGTCAGACTGGACTCTGTCCATTCTGTCCGCACCAGCTATGCCTACCATCTTCCCGGCAACTAGTACGTTGTCGGCTGGACAGGCAGTGTCTATTACAGAGGATACTCTGGATGCTGCCATCTTCTACACTACGGACGGTAGCTTGCCGACTGCAGGATTTCAGCAATACTCGGGACCATTCGTATTACCGAGTTCTGCAAATGTAAGGGCGGTTGCAATAAAGACTGGAATTAGCAGCTCCGTGGCTTCCAATTACTTCACGGTCACTAAAACAGTGAATCTTGCTCTGGTGCCTAGGTCTGCCACGCTGAGCTCTGCGGGAACCCAGCAGTTTACGGCAGCCGTGACCGGGAGCAGCAACACGGGCGTCAACTGGACTCTAAACCCGGCGATGGGCAGTCTCTCGGCCACTGGAATCTACACAGCTCCGACGTCAATAGCTACCAGTCAAACGGTGACGGTGACGGCAACCAGCAAGGCGGACCCCTCGAAGACGGCCAGCGCCAGTGTGGTGCTCCAGCCTACAGTCGGGGTGA
>CALMVK010000222.1:7274-14133 GCA_937873145.1 uncultured Granulicella sp.
GCGTCAACTGGACTCTAAACCCGGCGATGGGCAGTCTCTCGGCCACTGGAATCTATACAGCTCCGACGTCAATAGCTACCAGCCAAACAGTGACGGTAACGGCAACCAGCAAGGCCGACCCCTCGAAGACGGCCAGCGCCAGTGTGGTGCTCCAGCCTACAGTCGGGGTGAGCGTAGCGCCTGAGTCTGCCACGCTGAGCTCTGCGGGAACCCAGCAGTTTACGGCAGCCGTGACCGGGAGCAGCAACACGGGCGTCAACTGGACTCTAAACCCGGCGATGGGCAGTCTCTCGGCCACTGGAATCTATACAGCTCCGACGTCAATAGCTACCAGCCAAACAGTGACGGTAACGGCAACCAGCAAGGCCGACCCCTCGAAGACGGCCAGTGCCAGTGTGGTGCTCCTAGCGTCACCTGCTACTTTGGTCCTGACTCCTGTGGGCACCCCGGAACAAGCTCAGAGTGCAGCTCGATTTAGGGATTCTGTAGGTATAAACACCCATATTGACTATGTCGATACCGAATACGGCAACACATCGCTGATTGCGACAGAGCTGCAGCGGCTTGGGGTTATGCATGTTCGTGATGGCTATTTGTCTTATAACTATCCGATCATGCAGACGCTCGGTGCTGCGGGAATTCGCTTTGGTCTAAACGTCGGCAACCCACCTTATACTTCGGCCATGTTTCAGAGTGCACTCACAGCGAACAACATGAATGGGACCGAATATATCGAAGCGTGGGAAGGCTCAAATGAACTTGATGTAAACGACGCTAACTGGGTAGCAGATTGGAACCCATACTTCGCCCAACTCAAAGGGGCAAATACCCAGGGCACGCCTGTATGGGGGCCACCTCTTGCTTACGCGAGCAATGCCTCGCAGTTGACACCCGTGCAGGCAAACTATGGCACCTTGCATCCGTATCCTGCGGGTCAGAATCCGAGTGTTCTGTACCCTTCGCAGGTTAACCTTATCCACCCCCTGTTTCCAGGGGATCCGCTGATTGCTTCCGAGACGGGATATCACAATGCTCTCAATGACCACACAGATCAGCCTGCAATTGACTACGCGACAGGTGCAAAGTACCTTCCAAGACTCCTTTTTGAGTCTTTCAATGCGGGGATATACCGTACGTATCTTTATGAATTGTTCGATGAAGAATCTACCTTCAATAAAGCCTTGCAGGATTCCAATAGCAGTAACGAGCAATGCCATTGGGGACTGGTCGATGCAAATGGCATAGAGAAACCAGCCTTTATCGCAATCCGGAATCTTCTCTCTGTCTTGAAGACTGGAGATGCAGAGGTAGGCAATCCGACTTCTCTCAGCTATACGCTAACAGGGGGTAGCAACATCAACCACCTATTATTGCAAAAATCTCCGTATGTCTTCGATCTGATCCTTTGGCAAAACGTTTCGAGCTGGAACACAATCACGCAGACAGACATTATCAATCCAACCCAGCCTGTAACGCTCCAGGTAAATGCCGCCCTGGTAGCAACGTATCTGCCCTCTGCTTCGGCGTTTTCTACATCACAAGTACTAACGGGACAGAGCGTCAATCTAAACGTTCCCGATGAGGCCTTAGTCGTGGAGATCACGTTGGCCCACTGAGGTTCATCAGCGCACCGCCGCAGACATGCCAAGAATAAACCCGTCGTTGCAGTGGCACGTAAGCTGGCGTGTTGCTCCATATGAGCCGGTGATCTGCACGTTCGCTGCGCGCATAGAGCCTGTAGTGTGGAGAATTAACCGACTAGTATCTTTGTAGGAGGGACGATGATCCTTACACCAGCGGTAATACTTGTGGACAGCAACGCCGGCTCCGCCATACCTTCCTCAACTATTTCTATTCCATTAGACCTGAAAGTAAGGGCAGGTCTTATGGGTCCCGTGGCTGCAACCAAGGTCGGCGGCACAGCCAGTTTTCCTGGATTTTCGGTGAATGGTTCAAAAGCTTCGCTGAACCTTCTTGCGAGTAGCGGAAGTGTGCCACCCGCTCTGAGTAGCAAATTTCAGGTTCTTAGCGGCGTCTCGCTGGGATCAAGCGAGTTGGCCTCAAGCGCCGCGCGGTTTGTTGACTCAGTAGGAGTAAACACGCATATCACCTACACCGACACGGAGTACGGTAACTCGGCGCTGTTGATAAATGAATTGCAGCGCTTGGGAGTGAAGCATGTTCGAGACGGTTTAGGCGCGGCCATCAACCCTGTCGCACAAGCTTTAGGAGCGGCTGGTATTCGCTTGGTCCTGAACATGGGCAAACCGCCCTACTCCGGCTCCACGATGGCAAAAGCCGTAGCGGCCAATACCAATGGCGGCTCCAAATACATCGAAGCCTGGGAAGGTGAGAACGAGCAGGATGTGAACGACCCAACTTGGGTCACCGATTGGAACCCTACCTTTGCGGCTTTGAAAGCAGCAAATACTACCGGAACACCGGTGTGGGGACCTCCACTTGCGTTCGCCAGCAACGCTGCAAAACTCACTCCGGTACAAGCTACTTACGGCACCTTCCATCCCTACCCGGGAGGCCAGAACCCCAGTGTGCTGTACCCGTCGCAAACAGCTCTCATTCAGCCGTTGTTTCCAGGTGATCCCCTTATCGCAACCGAGAGCGGCTATCACAATGCCTTTGCCGATCATTCCGATCAACCTGCAATCGACTACGCGACGGGAGCAAAGTATTTTCCAAGGCTGCTGCTTGAGAGCTTTAACGCCGGTCTTTACCGCACGTATCTTTACGAGTTGTTTGACGAAGTATCGACCTGGAACACGGCGCTGCAAGAAACAACTAAGAGCAACGAACAGTGTCACTGGGGTTTAGTGGATGCGAACGGAGTGGAAAAGCCCGGCTTTACGGCTATTCGGAACCTGCTGACCATTCTGAACTCGGGAGACGCAGAAACGGGATCACCGACCTCGCTGTCCTACACGCTTTCCAACAGCACCAATATTCACCATTTGCTTGTTCAGAAATCTACTACCGTTTTTTGTCTGATTCTCTGGCAAAATGTTTCCAGTTGGAATCAGACGACACAAACAGAGATCACCAACGCCCCGCAGAAGGTGATGCTCACCGTCAACGGCGCGACTGTAACCACGTATCAGCCGTCCGTTTCGGCCCTTGGTACACCGCAGACCATGACGGGGAACTCCGTCGCGCTTGGAATTCCTGACGAGGCCTTGATTGCAGAAATAACGTTAAAGACGACGTCCGCTCATTAGAGCATTTTCCTCACAGATGTAGAGCATAGATGGGGAGTGTCATCCAAGCTTTGTCATTCTCGGCGGTGAGAGTGCGCAGCAGTTGAGCGATCGCGGTCTGGAGCGTTTCTGCGGTGCGGGCGACAGCGGCACGCAAGGCTGTTTTTGAGCTTGGACCAGGCTTTTTCGATAGGGTTGAGGTCTGGAGAATAGGGCGGCAGGTACAGCACCGTCGCCCCGCACGCCTCGATGCGCTCGCGCACGCAATCGACCTTGTGTGCGCTGAGATTGTCCATGACGACCACGTGACCGGGGCGCAACTTGGGGCACAGCATATGATCGAGGTAGACGAGAAAGATCTCTCGGTCGGTGGCCGCTTCGACGGTCATGGCGGCCAGCATGCCGGTGTGGTCCATCGCGCCCAGCACGGTCAATCTCGTCCAGTATCCGCCCGGCACCGCTGCGTGCACGCGCTGCCCGTGCCAGCCCCGGGCATAGAGCCGCGTCCTTTGTGTGCTGACGCCGCTCTCGTCCAGGTAGATCAGGTCCTACGGCGCGATCCGCCGGACCGTCTCGGCGAACGCTTTGCGCTTGAGCCGGTTTTCTTCGCTGTCGCGCTCGGCGGCGTGGAGCGACTTTTCAGCCGCAGCCCCCATCGCCCGCAGCACGCGCCACAGATGCGACGGGCTCACCGGATGTCCAGCTTGAGTCATGGCAGCGACGAGCTCATGCAACACCAGGTCGGGCTGCACCTCGACCAGACGCCGGACCAGATCCACTGGAACCCGGCTCGGAGCCCGTCGCTGCGCAGCGCGCACCATGCTGCCGGTCTGCCTCCGGGCTGCCGATACCTTCCACGCCCAGCCAACGCTCACACCCAAACGTTCGGCCAGTTCTCGCAACGTGCCCTTGCTCGCAGCGTGGGCCTCCAACAGCTTCCT
The DNA here is from genome assembly GCA_937873145.1 of uncultured Granulicella sp. Lineage (GTDB taxonomy): Bacteria > Acidobacteriota > Terriglobia > Terriglobales > Acidobacteriaceae > Edaphobacter. The sequence goes on from CALMVK010000222.1 coordinate 11,425, forward strand.
TCGCAGATCATCGCTCTACGCCCGTGCCATCCCTCCAGAACAAACCTATTTTCAAAACCTGCAAGGCACCAGGTTATATACCACCCCTGAGCTAAATGCGCGAATGGAACCACCTTCGATACGCCCAAGTCAGCAGCTAAGAAGACCGCTGAAATCAAACGCCTGTATCACAAAGAGAAGCTCTTAAAGCAGAGATTGCCAGACGACTAGGCATCGGAAGAACGTCAGTCCGCCGCCTTCTTAAGAGCGGCTAAGAAGACACAATCCGCCAAATGGCCCATTTTGTACGGAATCGTTGCCATACCCTGTGAATCCAACACCGGTACTAAGGATCGGAACGAAGCATCAGAGTGATAGGAGTTGAGCAGCCGATGAGCGACGTAAAACAGATTCCAACCACAATGATCGATGCCCTGCGTTTCAGGGCTGAGCGTACCCCGGACAAAACGGCCTATCTCGCCGGCACTGACGTTTGGACCTATCGACGGCTGTTGGAGGAAAGCGAGCAACTTGCCAGGGCTCTGCGCGGACTCGGTATCGGACGTGGCGATCGAGTCGCGATGCACATGACGAACGTGCCGGAGTTGATCCTTGCATATTACGCCTGCTTTCGTCTTGGGGCGATTGCTGTGCCGCTGAATATTCGAATCAAGGCCGCCGAACTACACCCTTTGCTGGCCGCATAAAACCTGCGGTGTACCTCGGTCAAGCCAAGCTTTATCCCGGGGTCGCTGATCTTGAGACTGAGACCCTGGATCGGCGCTTCGTGGTCGGTAGCGAATCAGTAGGCGCGGCGCGGCCATGGCGAGAGCTTGTTGATCAAAAGACAGCGCAGGCGGCGAAGCAGCCGATGGAGGAGGTAGATGCGCACGCACCCGCGGTGCTACTCTCCACTTCCGGCACCACTGGAGAGATGAAGCTCGTGGTGCACACAGCGGCGAGCCTTGGTGCGAGCGCAGAAGGCTATCGAAATTTCGAGTTGAGCGAGAACGATGTTGCACTGCTCATCTACCCAATGGTGCATGCAGGAGGTCTTTACAGCTTGTCCGGCTGCATACGTTTCGGGCACCCGTAGTCCTGCTAGAATCCTTCGATGCCGAGGTGGCTCTGAACGCGATCGAGGAGCATCGTTGCACCTGGTTTCCAGCTTTCCCTTATGCGTTTGCTGAGCTGATAAAACATCAGAAGGCCCACCCACGCGATGTGAGCTCTCTTCGCTCCACGTTTACGGGTGGGGATGTTGCCCCGGAGACACTCGAGAAGGAATTTCAGCAGACCTTTGGCCGTCCTTGCCTAAATGTCTGGGGCTCAACTGAGTCCGGTCTGGCAATCGCCGGTGGCTTACAACCGGGGCCGGTGAGCCGCGTTCCGACAGGTACGGAGATCCGCATCATCGACGGATCAGGGGCAGATCTCCCGCGTGGGGAGGAAGGCGAGTTGCTGCTCCGCGCACCGACGGTAGCGGCTGGCTATTGGCTAGGTCCCGGAGAGATAAAGGCTTTTCCGGAGGGCTGGTTCGCGACCGGCGATGTCATGCGCCAGGGCGAGGGTGACGAGATCTGGTACGTCGCCCGTAAAAAAGAGCTAATCGTCCGCGGAGGCTCTAACATTGCACCTGCGGAGGTCGAGCAGGTGCTGAAGAGTAACCAAGCCGTAAAAGACGCGGCGGTTTTTGGGATACCGGACCCCGAACTTGGCCAGCGGGTAGCCGCCCTTGTGCAGCTTGAGGACGGTGCCTCGCTCGACGACATCCGTGCCGATCTCTCCACCCGGCTTGCCGACTATAAGACGCCGGAACAAATGAAAGCCGTGGACGCTATCCCCAGAAACGCCCTCGGCAAGGTTGACCGGGCCGCGCTTGCAGGCCTGCTTGAGGCTTGATGGCTCTTAAAGCCTGTCTAAATACTTCCTCCGATTCTGCTGTTTGTTGAATCTTGAGGGATGTATCCGAGTGATCTGACCGATGGGCCGTGGGCTGTATTGGAGCCCGTTCTGGTATCTGCTTTTGCTGAGGAGCGGCGAGGCCGTCGTGGTGGCGGGCGGCCTCGCAAGTACCCGATTCGGAGGGTGCTGGACGCGATCTTGTATGTGGCGCGGAAAGGTTGTCAGTGCGTCAGTGGCCGGAGAATTTTCCGCCCGGCTGAGCTGCCACCAGCCGTTCCGCGCCTGGCGCGACAGCGGCCCGTGGAAACGGATCAACGCCGATGGAGGCTACCAAGGCAAGCTGCTCGACTGGGCCGCCGAAACGCTCGGCATCCGCCTGAACCTCATCCAAGAACCCTGCCTAAAGGCTTCCAGGTGCTGCCCAAACGCTGGTTCGTCGAACGCATCCTCGCCTGGCTGGGATGGAACAGACGCCTCAGCAAAGACTACGAACTCAACCCAGCATCCGCAGAGTGCTTCCTCTTCCTCGCAGCAGCCATGGTCCTGCTCAGACGTATCCAGAGTATTAGACAGGCGCTTAGGTGACGTGTTCCATTCCCCAGTGATGTCGATCTCTCGCTCGTGACGACATTTCTCATGTGGGGAAATCATCGTTCCCTTGAATTGAGCGCCTTGGTTGCCTCTGTTCTGGCACCGATGCGTAAAATCCTTTTATCAAATATGAATCATCTTCTAAAGCCAACAATGATCTTCTTTGATCGTTCCCACCGATGGATCGTCCTCTTTGCTCTTGTGTCGATGTGTGCCGCAGGCAAGCTGGCTGCG
>CALMVK010000223.1 GCA_937873145.1 uncultured Granulicella sp.
TGTGAAATTTTCCATCCTGCTTGTGCGGTCGGTGCAGCCGGTTGAACACCAGCCGGTTGACAGCAAATCCGGTAGGAGATACGCTCTCCAGCCAAATCCAGAGCAATCTCAAGATCGCGCGCCATATCCTGAGTCATCGCAAGCGGTCGAGTAACCCTGCCGGTGTTTTCCAGCCGGTCAATGCTCGGAATTATGTAAACAGAGCCGATTCCGGTGATGTTCAGTGTCATAAAGCCGTGATGCAGCCGGTGAAGGCCTAATTGACGCTGTGCTGCCTCGTCTGCGGACATAAAGAAGTAGGGCTGATAATACGAGTTGTTCCAGAATGGCCCGTAATCAGCATCTACGCCCGCTAGAGAGCCTTCGTTTAGCGTGTAGACCGATGAGGTTGCCGCAGTCGTTAGAAGACCGCCTAGCGAGCCACAGAATGTCATTACCGCCGCGCCAGATGCAAGCGAGATCACCCCGCAGTGGTTGGCGTATACGTTCCACGGCGACCACTTGCGGGTTATGTCCGTTGTGACGACCTTTCCTGTCTGACCTACACGTAACGTTCCGGAACTTGTAAGCGCCCCGGCTGTGTTGAGTTCTCGATAGTCGAGAACCATCATTCCATTCACAGAACTGCCAAGCGGAGGATAGATTGCGTACACGCGGCGAATGTAAGGATCATTGCCAATATCTACAAATTGCTTACGCGAGGAATCAATAGAATCCCAACGTAATTGCTGTTCTTGACTAATCTTGTCAACCGTTCCTCCGTCGTAAATCCTTAATCCAGTGTCGGACGCCCAGCAGAACCAGTCCTCAAACTTAGCGATGCCCCAAACCGAAATGAGGCCGCACTTGGATGATACATGCCGAAAACTCCACGAACTAGGCTCGCCAGAGGCCGTGTCTTCTGTTTCGTACAAGCTACCATTTGGTCCATAGGTCAGAATCGAAAGCGCATCCCGTCGTTCTTCCATGCCCATAATCGGACGAGGATCGGAAGCAGGCCCAACCACACCCGTTACTCCGTCAAACGCTTCAGGGTTCAACACATACGACATTCGCGCGGTGAGACGGTAAGGGTTCGCCGCGTATATCTGCTCCATCTCGTCCAGAACCACCGTCTGTCCTGTCGCTAAGCCCGAAGCGTACACCCGAAACAATGTGTCAGCCGGAATCGTCACCGGCGTTTTAGAACTGAACGTGGCTTCACCCCAACCGCCTACTGAAGTCGAAGCAATTACTGCTGAAGCCAAAACTCCCTGCGTTGGAGAATAGAAGTCAGCTTTGACGCTGCCCGCTCCTTTAAGCCATAAGCCAAACGTATACAAGGTCTGTGCGGTCAGAATTGCCACGCCATACTGATCCAGATAAGCCGGTTGGGTGAGCATCCCATCTGTGCCGCTGCCCCCGCCTGTAATCTGCCAACCCTGACCGTAATCTCCCGCTACTAGCGTGCCTGAACCGACAACCGTCCAGCCAAGTGGCGCATTTGGAGCGCCAGCATAGATTCCACCTTCAAACCCCATGTTGAGGTACTGCTGAATGCGATTTCTTTCTCCCCACGCGGCTAAACGGGAAGCATAAGAATAGAAGCCAAGACACGGCCCAAGGATTTCCTGCGCAAACAGGTTATTTCCAGGTGAATCAATCGAAATCCCATCGAACAGCGATGCATCAGCAAAGTCGAAGATGGCTGAGGTCGTCGTGTTGTCGGCAATGACCGTCGATGTGCCGATAAGATATGACTGCGAAGGATCACGCGGCGCAACAGGCAGATAGAAGTATTTCCCGCCGTTGGCTCCAGTAAAGGCAACGATCCGTGCCACTACGTTTGCTGGCCCAATCGGTATATTCGTCACCGAAAGATACTGATTTCCATTCGCTGATACCGTTACCGGAGATGACGGTTTCGTCACGTACCCTGTACGAGTCTGAAAAATGCAGACCGCATTCCTTTGCCCCGGTGCAATCTGACCTTCGGGGGTAACTGTACCTGCCGCAGTCGTGCTCGCATTCGGCCCTGTTTGTACATAGGTAAACGACGTAGGAGAGGTGACAGCCGTGACGTAAAACGTACCATCCCAAGGAAACGTTACCGAACCGGTGTTCCAGGTTCCATCGGGAGAGGTCAGGGAAAATTGAAACGTTGTCGCCGTTGGAATGGCGGTTATTTCAACTACAGTACCCGAAGACAAGGGAAAGGGAACGGTAAGCGTGCCCGTGGAACCACTTGCGTTGGCTTGCGGACCGTTCGCGATAACCATCGTTAGTTCGGTTGTGGTAGGTACTGCGGTTACAGGATTCTCGATTTCCGCTTGTCCGTTTGTGCTTTGAATAACAACATTCCCGGGCTGTAGATTGTGCGCGGAACTCATCTGAAACGTGAGCACGTCGCTTTGTAGCGTCCAGGACGTAACCGAACCACCAACCGAAGTTGGCATGACACCCAAAATAGACACTGAAAGGCCCGGCACCAATCCATGCGCGGAAGGCATAGTAACAGTGGCAATTCCGGGGAGCTTTTCGTTGTTTACGACAATGGAAACAAGGTTCGTTGAAGAATCCGGTACGCCGTCTATGATTCCTTGAAACCCCGCCTTCAAATCGTGCGGAGAAGACGTAGTAGCCGTCACCTGATTGCTGCTTCGGTTTAGTGAAGTGAGTGAAATAGCCCCTAATGCATAATTCTGAAGTGACGGAGCCGCTCCAGGCCCATCCTGCGACACACGATCTAAATATCCCTCTGCTGTGTATTGAAGAGGCACATCCGCCCCGTGCAAACCGTCTGAAATAGCAACGTACATCTTTCCGAAAGCATTGCAGGTATGAAAGCGGTTGCCTGCCTGAGTCTGACCGATCTGCACCCCGTCCGCATATATGCCCCCCAGCGAATCGAAGACAAGCTGTGACACTGTTCCGTCACGCTTTACGAAAGACGCGTTGTAGATGATCTCCGCTGACGTGCCTAACGTAGACAAGACTTGCAGCGGAGGCCGTGTAAACGCCTGACCCGGCAGGAATGCCACATTTGGACAAGCAGGGCTAAGGCCTTGAGGTAGATCGGTCGGCTCAAGCTCCAGGTTTTCACCTGAAAACACGGTGAGTGAAATTTCTTGAGTCCCAGATGGGTTGTTCACTGGATGAAGGGCCACCGTGGGCCACTATAACCACCAAACGCAGGTTGACGACGAAACGTTGCACGTTGTTTGCGGCGGCTGGTCCGCTGAGCAATGGTTGCGAAAGCGTCCAAAGACATCTGCATCATCGCTTGCGCTCCGACCGCCCCGCGTGCGGACGCGTACTCGAAAGCGATACGAGCAGACAAGCAATCCTCACAGCCCATCATGGGAATCTGCTGCGTAGGTTTGGTGATGTCCAGATCAGGAGAAAACGCCGCATACCGGATACGCATATCTTGTGCCTGCGTGCTTCCGTAAAAGAACAGAGTGTCTGTGCTCCAATCGTACACGTCACAATCTAACCCCTCGGGCAGTCCAGCTTCTGCTTGCTTCATAGGGCAGAAGCCTCCCATGCTTCCGCTATACCTACGTTTTACCGAAATCGGCTGAATAACGTTTTGAGGAAGCGCCGGGGTATCGTAAGCATCAACCCCATCGCTACAACCAGTCCACGATACAAATGCGGGGTACGCCACATCGTTAGAAGCCCGCATGGGAAGTCCAAACAACACTACGGTTTCAATAGGCGTTTCTACCCCAGACGTGTATGCGGATGCTTGTAGCCACCGCCACGCCGAATTGAGCATGGTTCCGGTGTACGGCGCATCATCTGTAAGCAAGTCTCCACTCAGGTCGTTGGAAGCATCTCCCACCCGCGTACGGGCGAGGTTCATGATGGTTTCAACGGTAGGGTAAGGACTTGCCCCAGGCGTTGCGAAGATTGCCACTTACGCCA
>CALMVK010000224.1 GCA_937873145.1 uncultured Granulicella sp.
GAGGCGCTGGGCGCGGACGTAGTGCAGATTCCGGCGATCGAGATTGCGCCTCCCACATCGTACTGCGCGATGGATGCGGCATTGGCCTGCATGCTGGTGTTCGACTGGGTGGTATTTACGAGCGCGAACGCAGTGGAGTCGTTGGTAGAGCGTGGGCGGCGGCTGGGGCTGAAGCCTCGGCCACGGCGAGTTGCGGTAATCGGTCCGGCTACCGCTTCGGCGGTGTATCGGACGGGGATGGCGGAGCGGGTGGACCTCATGCCAAAAACTTCGGTGGCGGAGGCGCTGGCCGAAGAGCTGGCTCCGCTTGCGGCGGGCAAGAACGTGCTGCTGGTGCGGGCGGCGGTGGCGCGCGAGGTTTTGCCGGAGGCGCTTCTAAAGGCGGGTTGCGAGCTGACGATTGCGGAGGCGTACCGGAACATTGTGCCGCCGCGCTCGGTGCGGCAGCTGCAACACCTCTTTGAAGCGTCGCCTCCGGATGCGATTACGTTTACGAGTTCCTCGACGGCGCAGAATCTGGCCGAGCTCCTCCAGCAGGCCGAAGTCCGTGTGCCGGCGAAGACGGTGCTGGTGTCGATCGGGCCGATTACCTCGCACACCATGCGCGAGGTGGGTCTCGCGCCGACGGTGCAGGCCAAGGATGCTACGGTGGCTACCTTGGTGGAGACGGTTCGGGAGTATTTTGCAAGCCGCTAAACCGGTTAGCGATGAGAGAACGCTGCCGACGGGCTCTGCTCGGGACCCACTTCGTGCTCGCTGAGATCCATCCGCTCAATCAGGCCATTCGCAAGGGTGTAGAAGTGCCAGACCTCGCTATCTGAGAGCACGGCGCCATCAAGGCTCTTCACCAGCTGATGGACTCGGACCTCGACCTTTCCCGCTCCGTGGTCGATCACCTCGATTGGTTCAACGTGAGGGTCGAACTCCTGCCACTGGCGGCTCCAGTAGGCACGGATCGCTTGCTTCCCGACGACTCGCCCGCCTTCCGATGCCTTGGGCCAACTGACGCTCTCACTCATCCGCGCCAGTGCGCCGTCGATGTTCCGCTGGTTGAAAGCAGAGTAGATGTCGGCGATGAGCGTCAGTGGATTGGTCATACGGTTCTCCCTGGGGGGACGATGCTGCAGCACAGCCAGCATACCTTCGGGAGAGCCGACTAGGATGAGAAGATGAACGAGATTTCCATTCGCGTGGCGACCGACCACGATCTTCCCGCGATCCTGAGGCTTTATCAGGAGGCTCAGATTGATGGAGAGTGCGGCTTCCTTGTGGAGGAGGCCGTCGCACACTTTGCCGTACTGAAGCGCTATCCGTATTTCCGTGTTTTTGTGGCTGTACTGGGCGACGCGATTGTGGGCACCTATGAGCTGGCAATCCTGGACAACATGGCGAAGCGGGGTCGCAGATCAGGCGTTGTCGAGGATGTCGCCGTTTCCCCGGATCATCAGGCGCATGGCGTAGGGCGCACCATGATGCACCATGCGTTGGATCAGTGTCGTCTGGAAGGCTGCTACAAGATGACGCTTTCGAGCAATGTGAGACGAGAAGGGGCGCATCGTTTCTATGAAACTCTTGGTTTTACCCGGCATGGCTACAGCTTTCAGGTGGAACTGCCGGGGAAGTAGCCCTCTGAGTGGCTGGAGCGCGACGCTGCGCGTGTTTAGTGCGAGGTCCAGATTTTATCGGTGGAGTTGCACAGCGTCTCGAGCGTACAGTCGGCGCAGCGTGGGGTCCGCGCGATGCAAATTTGCCGGCCGTGGTGGATCAGCTCATGCGAGAAGGCGATCCAGTGGTCCTGCGGGATGAGCTTCATTAGGTCCTGCTCGACCTTCTCGGGCTGGTCGTTGGTGGTCAGCTCAAGCCGTCGCGAAAGCCGCAGCACATGGGTGTCGACGACCACACCGACGGCGATCTCATACCAGCTGCCAAGGACGACGTTGGCGGTCTTGCGGGCGACTCCGGGAAGCTCGAGCAGCTCTTCCATGGTCTGCGGCACCTTGTTGCTGAACTGCTCGACCACGGCCTTCGCCGCGCCCTGGATGGACTTGGCCTTGTTGCGGAAGAAGCCGGTGGTGCGGATGAGCGCTTCAAGCTCGGGCAGGGAAGCGGCGGCCATGTCCTTTGGCGTGGGATAGGTGCGGAAGAGCGTGGGCGTGACCAGGTTGACGCGGGCGTCGGTGCACTGGGCGGAGAGGATGGTGGCGACCGTGAGCTCCCAGGCGCTGGTGTGGTTCAGCGCGCAGACGACGCCGGGGTAGGTCTTGGCGAGCGCGTCCAGGATGGCGGCAACGCGCTCGGGGGCGAGCGGCTTTTTCGTCTTGCCGGGGCGCTTCTTGGGGGAGGTGGGTTCGTCGGCGGCGATCGTGCGGGCCTTGGCACCGGTAGGAGCTGGCGCAGACCTACGCACGACTGCGCCTACCTTGGGTGTCTTCGCTTTCACGGTTAGCCGAGGCGGTCGAGCATCTCAAGCGGCTGGAGGCGGACGCAGCTGAAGATGGGCGTGTCTTCGAGCGTGTAGAGGCTGATCTCGGTCTCGCGGAGCTGCTGCACGAGGTCGAGGAAATCCTCCGGGAAGTTGGTCTCGAAGGCGACGACGAACTCCTGGTCGTCGATGCCGAAGGAGTAGGTCGTGTTCAGCTTCACCCGCGGATACATTAGGCCGATCCGAATGTGCTCGTCCATCAGGCGCTTGCGCTCTTCGGCCGAGAGCAGATACCAGGGGCGCGTCTTCCAGAACGGATAGACGAAGATGTATTTCTGGCCGCCGGGCCGAATCGCGCCGCGGCCCTCGCCTTCGCTCTCGTCCGGGCGGTCGATCTGGTACTGCGAGCGCTTGGTCATGGCCAGGAAGTTGTGCGGGGAGGTCAGATAGCCGCCGAGCGGGGTCTGCATCAGCTCAGCGCGCATGCGGTTGAGCTCCTCGACCGCGTAGCCGATGGACCAGACGCACATGTCTACATCGCCGCGGGTGCCGACGGTGGAGTAGGTCAGCGAGAGAAATTCACCGGGCTTGTTCCACCGGGTGAGGACTTCGGCGAAGGCGGCCTTGTGCGCGGCCTTTTCCGCGGCGGGCAGGCGGCGCCACTCGGGCATGACCTTGAAGAAGCTGAAGCAGACGATCTGGCGCTGCACGGGCTTGGGCCTAGGGTCGGCCGGCGCGTAGGAGCTGGCGGGACGGGTCGGTGGGCTGGCGGGTGGCTCGGCAATCGCAGCGCCCGGGCCGTCGGAGGCGGAGATGAAGTCTGCCATGGTTGCGGTACTCCTCAAAACAGTATGTTATCAAACAGGCCTTTGCGGCCTCGACGATATACTGCAAGCCAATGTCAGAAAAGCTCATTGGTCTGCTCATCGGCTTCATCGTGTCAACGGGATACGCGGGCGTAGCGCTGCTGATGGCGATTCAGTCGGCTTGCGTGCCGCTGCCGTCGGAGGTCATCATGCCGTTTGCCGGGGCGGTTCTGGCACACGGGCAAACGCAGCTTTTGCTGCTGGCGACGATTGCTTCGCTGGCTTCAAACATCGGCTCCATTCCGGCCTACTGGGTGGGCGCGCGCGGCGGCCGGCCGATGGTCGAGCGCTACGGCAGCTACCTGCTGCTGAGCCGGCACGATCTCGACCGCGTGGACCAGTTCTTCGTCCGCTTCGGTTCCTTCGCCGTGCTCATCGGGCGCATGCTGCCCATCATCCGCACCTTCATCGCCTTCCCCGCGGGCGTGGCCAAGATGAACCTGGTCCGCTTCCATGTGTATACGTTCCTCGGCTCCTGGCCGTGGTGCTATGCGCTGGCGTATCTCGGCATGCGCCTGGGTGACAGCTTTCGCACCGATCCCCGATTCAAAGAGATCTTTGGGCGCTTCCATGTGGCCGTCGAACTGCTGATCGTAGCGGGCTTCGTCTGGTTCGTATGGACCCACTGGAAAAACCGGATCCGCGGATAAGAGGGACAAAGACGGATCAACGCGGATAGGACGTAAACGGCACACGCCTCCAAGAAAACTGTGCTTCCTTATCTGTATTCGTTTTATCTTTTTTATCCGCGTTATCCGTCCTATCCGCGTTCCAGTTCTTGTCTCGGGCGGAAGCGATTGTGAACAATGAGTGCCGCACACGGGGCGACCATGGCAATCCAGTCGGCAAAGATGCGCACCTCGACGATGATTCCGACGATCATCAGGCCCAGGAATGAGAGTGGAAGCACGGTAGCCGTGGCGTTGCGCAAGGGATTCGAGCCGATCCAGCGGCGCTCAAGCCACACAAACGGCAGCGAAAAAGCACAGACGCTGGCGAGTAGCGGCCATTGATAGGGCTTCAGCAGCTCGCGGAGGTTGTAGCCCAGATTCATGCTGAATAGGCCGCCGGTGAGCCCGGATTCCTTCGGGTTCAGAGCGTACTTGTGCGCCAGATGAGCCTTGATTAGCAGCCAGAAAAGGGCTTGGATGGAGACCGCCGGCAGGATGTGCAGGAGACGGGTGCGGACGGAGGCGCCGGCTTCGGTAAGCCGCGTCCACTCCCAGACGGCAAAGAAGACGGTCAGGAAGCAGGCCGTCTCGCGATTAAAAACAGCGAAAATGAAAAAAAAGCAGTAAAGAAACCAGCGCCTACTGCCGATAAGGTAGATGCCGAGAGAAAAAAAGGCGAGCGAGGGAACATCGTAGGGCACGGGGTAGCTGGGACCCCAGGCGGAGGCGAGCAGCAGGTGCGCCATCAGGATCACCAGAAAGGAAGCCCAGAAGGAGAAGACGCGGTCGGCGGTCAGCAGGAGCAAGGTGAAGCGGTTGGCGATGAAGGCTACAAGGATGGAGACAAAGGAGATCAGCATGAAAATGAGGCGGTAAGCGTCGTGGTGCAGGGCCTGCATCTGGCCGGCGTGCGTGATGAGCGGCAGGCGGATGAGCGCGCGGAAGACGTACATCATCAGCTCGCGGTATTGATACGGCGTGGGTGAAGCGCCGCGGGTGTACTCATCGAGCCGCAGGAACATGGGGTCGGAGCCATCGGCAAAGGCGAAGTACCCGCAGACGAGAAGCAGGAAGACAGCTTTGCCGCAGCGGCGAAGAACGGAGGGATGGTGCGGAAACCAGGGCTGATAGAGGCGAGCAACGGACGGGACTGGATCGTTTGCGGAGCTCAAAGTGCTTCGATCATAGCGTGGCGGCGCGCCGGAAAGATCGTGCCGGCAGCAGGCGATCTCATTTGCCAAAGCCTATCCGGTGTTAGAGACTAGAGTGTCCGTGCACCCAGCATGTGCATCTCGGAAAATCGCATTTTGGAAGAAGGTTACTGCCGTATGTCTACGTCTGAAGCCGCGCACAACGACGCGGCCAGCATCAAGCCTCACACAGGAAAACTCGGCATTATGATCCCCGGCATGGGTGCCGTGGCGACTACGCTCATTGCCGGCGTCGAAGCGATCCGCCAGGGCATGGCCAAGCCCATCGGCTCGCTTACACAGATGGGCACCATCCGGCTGGGCAAGCGGACCGACGCGAATACGCCGCTCATCAAGGACTTTGTCGACCTCGCTCCGCTTGAAGATCTGGTCTTCACCGGCTGGGATATCTTCGGCGGCAATCTTTACGACGCGGCCAAGACGGCGCAGGTGCTCGACCGCGACCAACTGGAGTCGATCCGGCCGTTTCTCGAGTCGATCGAACCCATGCCGGCAGTCTTCGACCAGCACTACGTGAAGCGGTTGACCGCGCAGAAAAAGAAGATCGGCAAGAATAAGTGCGATCTAGCCAACCAGATCCGCAACGATATCGCCGAGTTCAAGACGAGAACAGACCGCCAGGTAATGATCTGGTGCGGCTCGACAGAAATCTTTCTTGAGCAAACGGCCGTTCACCAGACGCTGGCGGCGTTCGAAAAAGGGCTGGTCGACGACGATCCAGGCATCACGCCTTCCATGCTGTACGCGTGGGCCGCGCTTAAAGAAGGAATTCCGTTTGCCAATGGCGCGCCGAACCTGACCGTAGACATTCCGGCGCTGAACGAGCTCTCCAAGCAGATGAACGCTCCCATCTGCGGCAAGGATTTCAAGACGGGCCAGACATTCATCAAAACGGTGCTGGCGCCGGCGTTCAAGACCCGCATGTTGGGCGTGGCGGGATGGTACTCGACCAACATCCTGGGCAACCGGGATGGCGAAGTTCTCGACGATCCCGAGTCCTTCAAGACGAAAGAGATGTCGAAGCTGGGCGTGCTCGAATACATCTTCCAGCCGGAGCTGCACCCGGACCTGTACAAGGATCTTTACCACAAAGTACGGATCAACTATTATCCCCCGCGCGGTGATAATAAAGAGGGTTGGGACAACATCGACATCTTCGGATGGCTGGGCTACCCGATGCAGCTCAAGGTCGATTTCCTCTGCCGCGACTCGATTTTGGCCGCGCCACTGGCGCTCGACCTGGTGCTGTTTATGGATCTTGCGGCACGGACCCCCTCGCTGAAGGGACTAGGCATTCAGGAGTGGCTGAGCTTCTACTTCAAGGATCCGGACACGGCTCCCGGAGTGTATCCGGAGCATGATCTTTTCATCCAGTCGATGAAGCTAAAAAATACACTGCGGCACATCATGGGCCAGGATCTGATCACGCATCTTGGTTTGGACTATTACGGGGACTGAAGCACAGGAACGAGGCGCGCATGAGTGGACGGAGCAAAAGAACCCTGCGCGCTTCCCCTGTTACTCATCCGCGCCGACGGCCTCGATCCGCTTCCAAAGCTGCTGGATGCCGGTGCCTTTTTCAGCGCTGACGGGAAACACTTCGTCGATCTCGTGTGCCTCTCGCAACGCGGCAAGGGACTTCTGCAGCTGGCTCTGACCGACGCGGTCGGCCTTCGTCCCAACGACCAGATACGGCCGCTGGATCTGCTTGAAGAAGTGGATCAAGGTGGTGTCGCTGGCCTGGGGTGGGATGTTGGTGTCGACCAGGCAGAGGGCCAGCGCCAGCGTCTCGCGTTCGGCCAGGTATGGCTCGATGAACTTGGGCCACTCGGCGGAGACGGACTTTGAAATCTTCGCGTAGCCGTAGCCGGGCAGGTCGGCGAAGATAAGCGTCGGGCGCGGCTTGCGGCGATCGCCTGCGCCTTCATACAAGGCAAAAAAGTTGATGGCGCGGGTGCGTCCCGGTGTGGACGAGGTATGCGCCTGCTTGGACCCGAGCAGCGCGTTCAGCAGCGAACTTTTGCCGACGTTCGATCGGCCCAAAAACGCAACCTCCGGCGCATCCGCAGTCTTGGCGGAGTTTGGAAAGTGCGCGGGATCGGTGGCCGAGAGGAGGAAGACAGGGGTCAAGCGCATCCGCTCAGTGTACGGTGCGCGGTGGGAGCCGCGAAAATCTTTCGGCAGCTCCCACACGGATAGGCGAGTGTAAATGACCTGCTCCGTCCTTAAGCAATCTGCTTCAGCGCCGCAGCGATTCGGTGAGGCGGAAGGTGATCCTGGACTCTGAGGGAATGGTAACGTCGCGGTTGCCCGTGTAGGCTCCGGCTGCGGTTCCTCCACCGGCACCGGCAAGGCTGCCGATGAGTGCACCTTTGCCGCCACCGGCAAGCCCGCCGATGAGCGCGCCGACGCCGGCGCCTCCACCGATGAAGCCAGCCGTCCGTTTGCCGCGGCCCTTCGAGTCTTTCTCATAGACGCTGGAGTCCACATGGTCTCGGCCGATCTCCGTCAGGGAGATGCCGAGATCGCCCGCGCCCTTGAAGCGTCCTTTGCCCTTCGAGGCCACGACCGTGCCAGCAACCGGCGTTCCGGCACGAAAGACTTCTGTGCCGTGCACCGAGATGGGCACGTCCAGCACGCCGGTCCAGCGATCGCCTACGTTGTTGCGGCTGGCAGCCAGGCTAGTCGTCAGGCGCACGGTGACCGCGGTATGAGCCGGAACGACAAGCGCTACAGGTGTAGGAGCGATCGGCCGTGCAGCAGGCGCCGCGGACGGAGCAGGCGCGGAATACGGTGCGGGTGCGCTGGAAGCCGGAGCCTGCGCCGGTGCCGAACCGGATCCATCCACACCCCGAGCTACAGAGCTTCCAGGAGGATAGGTGACGGATCCGTCCGGGTTGGTGATCGATCCGTCGGAGTTGCGCACTCCAGCCGCTGGGGCAGGTGCACCGGTGCTGGGGGAAGCGGGCGCGGGGGCTGCATGCTGCTTGCAACCGGAGGCAAGCAGCGCACCCGCGAGCAGAAAGAGTGGGAATGGCGTGAGGCGGTTCGCGATCATAGTGTGCTCCTAGGACACAGGTAAGCGACTCGTGGAAGGGCGCTTTTCGGTTAGCTTACAAGGTTCGCGGAACAGTGTCTTCTTCGGAGAGGGAGCAGTAGACCGACTGTGAGCAGGAGGTCAGTCTACTGCGTTCTTGGGTCCGAGATGGAGGGAATACCTGCTCTCTATGATCTCCCTTGCCCAATCTAAGTCAGCACTCCTTACTTCTCATGTGCATCGAGAAAGGTAGTGTTGTATTTCGCAAAAAGATCGGTCAGCGTCTTTCCTTTCTCTTCTTCAGAGAGTGCGGCTCCTTCCGGAGTCTCCACAAACGCCTGAAACTCATCAAACGCCTGCTGATGTTCTAGAGTCGAAACACTGAGAAACTTTGCCGGAGCGTCTGATCGGTTCTTCACACCATGAGGAGCATTGCTAGGCGCATTGGCACACTCGCCCCCGGTGAGTGGAACCCAACTGAGCAGGCCCTCAGTATCTACCTGCATCACGTCAACCCTTCCTTCAAGGCAGTAAAAGAACTCCGCGAAAGGATGAATATGCAGCGGAATACTCTTGCCCGGCTGTATGGTCATCTCATACACAGAGAACTGAAAGCTGGTCTCCTGCGCTTTTACTTTGAAGGTAAGAGAGAGATCAAATGGCTTAACAACTTCACCTTCGCCCGCAGCTCGCTTGATGGCAGGTGCGTGTGGCAGGACTTTAACAACATCGGCTGCAGAGATACGTTCTGGCATTGCTCTCCTTCGATTTTGCTTGTGCCGATCGGACCATCACCGGCCAACAAACTATGGGGTGAGACGTGCAGAGGTGAGCCGCAGTTGTCAGTCGAAGGTTTCGTTTGACGTACTTTTTGATCTCGGCCATAGAGACGTTTTGGTTAGGCGTGCGATGCTTCGAACTGAATCTTTTGCCAAAACATGGATCTACCGTAACGTTTGGATGAACTATGATCCTCAAAAGACAATCCTGTCCTGGAGGCGTTCGTGCGTGGTCTTTTTCGCTCCGCAAAGAGCATCGTTTCTTCTCGCGCTCCCAGCATGCCATCGACGCGCAGACCTCAGTGCTCTCCGGCTGCAGTCCTAATTGCTGGCATGCTGACGCTCTGCGCGTTCGGTCTGCGGGCCAGCGCGCAGGAGTTGAGCAAAGTGGAGCCAGGTCACTTCGACTACTATCTGCTCAATCTCTCCTGGTCTCCTGAGTTCTGCACGCTGCACGATACCGATGCCCAATGCGCTCCCCGGCCCGGGTTTATCGTCCATGGTCTCTGGCCGGAAAACAACGACGGCACCTGGCCTGCTTTCTGTGCGGAACGCCCAGGCCCTACCCACCCAGAGCGCAATTTGGACATCACCCCGAACGCCTCGTTACTGGCGCACGAGTGGGCCAAACACGGCACCTGCACCACGCTTTCGCCGGAAGATTTCTTTACCCTCGAACATCGCGCCTTTCATTCCATCGTCATCCCAACCTTGTTCGCAGACCTCGATCACGAGGTAATGCTCAAGCCGGAAGAGATTGTGGATTTGTTTGCCAAAGCCAACCCCACCTTTCCAACCGGCAGCTTTGTCGTCAGTTGCGGCAACAATCGTCTGACCGCCATCGAGGCTTGCCTGAGCAAAGACACGCTCAAGCCGATGACCTGCGGTGAGGTGCACGCCTGCCACGCGCAGGTAGTACGCATCGCTCCCGAGAAGCCTGCAGCCCACACAACGACTGCGCCGTAGTTGGTAAGAAGATGGTGGACGCGGAAGGAATCGAACCTTCAACCAGTCGATTAAGAGTCGAATGCTCTGCCAGTTGAGCTACGCGTCCAGGGTGGATCGAGTGAAGCTACCCAATCTGCGAGAGATAGCGAATGACATCGCCCACCTCCGCTTCACTCTTGAGAGGATAGCATAGCCGGACCTGTTCCAAGGCCCCGGTTATACCTCAGCCGACGAAATCGACCTTGGCTTCGATCGGAATAATGCCGCGCTCATGGCCCATCGCGAGGATGCGCCGGATGGCTTCGCGGCCGTCATCCCCAAAGTCGAGCGAACGCTGGTTGACGTACATGCCCACGTAGCGGCTCGCAAGGTTCGGGTCCAGATCGCGCGCAAACTGCATCGCGTAGGCGAGCGCCTCTTCGCGGTTATCGAGAGCATGCTGAATCGAGTCGCGGACGGCGTGGGCGACGATGTGCATGGTCTCGGGGCCAAGCGCGCGCCGGATCACGTTGCCGCCAAGCGGCAGCGGCAGGCCGGTTTCGCCGTGCCACCATTGGCCGAGATCGAGGACCTTATGCAGGCCGTCGTTGCCGTAGGTCAGTTGGCCTTCGTGGATCAGCAGACCTGCGTCGAACTCTCCTGCGGCGACCGCGGGAATGATCTTGTCGAAGTCAACCGTCACCGTCTCAATCTCGGGAGCGAACAGCTTCAGCGTGAGATAGGCAGAGGTCAGCGTCCCGGGTACGGCAATCCGCAGGCGGCGGATCTCGTCAAGCGTGTAGCGACGCGGCGCGACGATCATGGGGCCGTAGTTATCTCCCATGCTGCCGCCCGAGGCCAGAATACTGTAGTGCTCCTGCAGGTACGGGTAAGCGTGAAAGCTGATGGCAGTGACGTCGAAGAAGGCCTCGTGCATCGCGCGATGATTGAGCGTCTCGATGTCGGTAAGGGTGTGGACGAACTTGAAGCCAGGGACGCGAATTTTGTTCGTGGCCAGACCATAGAACATAAAAGCATCGTCGGAGTCGGGACTATGGGCGACCTGGATCTCTTGTGCGGAACTCATGGGTTGCTGTCCTTCAAAAACATCTGTTGCTGTCCTTCAAAGTAGAACCAGTAAAACGAAGTCGTTCAGGAGAGAGAGCTGGGAGAAAACCGCAAGCTAGACCCGCGGCTATGCCTCCGCTCCGTCGCGGCGCCAGCGCCTGAGCGAGGTAAAGATGCCAGCAGCGGCGAAGACCTTGACCGCCTGTCCGGGCAGGAACGGCAGCAGGCCGAGTCGCAGCGTAACTCCCGGGGCAAGATGCAGCAGGCTGCCCAGCCAAAGCACGCCGACAATCATCAGCAGCGCACTTCCAGAGAGGGCGGCAAGCAGGTTGGTGCCGAATCCGGCAGCAAACTTGCGGCGCATCCAGCCCGCGGTCGCAGCCGCCAGGGGATAGGCGAAGAGGAAGCCGCCCGTCGGCCCCAGAAGCTGAGCCACGCCGCCCAGGCCGCCAGGATTGAAGACAGGCAGACCCAGCGCGCCTTCGAGCAGATAAAGCACCATCGCGGTAAACGCGGTCGCCGGCGCCAGCGTAAGCCCGACCAGCACCACGGCAAAATCGCTGAGCGTAAATGGCACGGGCGTAAACGGCAGGCGCACCGAAGCATGCGCGCAGAGCGCAACCAACGTGCCGGCGGCAACGGCCAGCAGAATCTGCCCGGGTAGGGTCTCGGCCCGGAACGCAAGCGGCGAGACGGGAAGGGAAGCGGCGCTGCGGTGCGGCTCGGCTGTATGCATCGGGGTACATCCTTTCAAAAGCGACGTCCTTCAGCATACCAAGGCGCAAGGGCGATTGCGCGCAGCCGCAGGGCTGGTTTGCGTAGAGCCAAGCGGCCGGATCGTACCGTGACCAATGTGGTTCCATCTTTGCGCCGCAGAGCCGGCCCAGGCACTCTGGACTTGACGGCGGAGCGCTTGCCCGTTCCACTAGAAAACGATGAGCAATCACAGAACTTCTCCGCGTCTGCTGGCCTGGCGCCGACACCTCTACGCGCAGCGGCGGCGGCTGGCCACGGTGCTGGCCGTCGCGCTGGCTGCCGGAGTGGGTTACCACGTGGTCTTTGGGCCAAACGGGCTGACCGTCTATGAGAGCAAACGCGCCAGCGAGCGGGCTCTCACGCAGCAACTGCTAACCCTACGTCATGAAAATGAATCGCTGAAAGGCCATGTGGAGCGGTTGGAGTCTGACCCTGGAGCCATCGAGCACCAGGCGCGCGAGGAACTGCACTACACGCGGCCGGGCGAGGTCATCGTGACGATGCCGGTCGAGCCCGCGGCTGCGACCAACCCCGCGGCGCCCCATTGACGCTGGCAGGGCCGGCAGGTGCGAGCCATGCCGCATAGCTTACTGAGCCGCCCGGCTCCCAAGGCCGATCACCGGCTGCCGTATGGACCGGAGCCCTCTCAATTCGGAGAACTTTGGCTGCCGCGGATCGCCCCTGGCTCGCAGACTGCGGACAGCAAGGCTCCGGTGGTCGTCTTTCTGCATGGAGGCTGGTGGTCCGCAGAGTTTGGCCTGCAATACGGCAGCCATCTTTGCGCGGCGTTCAAGCGCGAGGGAATCGCGTGCTGGTCGCTCGAATATCGGCGCGTGGGCCAGGCAGGCGGTGGTTGGCCCGGAACCTTTGAGGATGTCGCCTTTGGCTATAGCTTTCTGCGAGTGCTGGCCGGGATATATGCGCTCGATCTCAACCGGGTGGTGCTGGCGGGGCACTCCGCAGGAGGGCACCTGGCCTTCTGGCTTGCCGGCCGGCAGCACCTGCCGCAAAGTGGGCCCCTGCAGCCTCCGGAGCGTTTGCTTCCCGTGCGCGGTGTTCTTGGCCTCGCCGCGGTGGTCGATCTGCGCATCACGCTCGAGCTGGCGCACGGCCTCTTCGCCCCGGCCCAGCAGGAGATCGTCGACTTCATGGGAGCCACCCCGGCCGCCGCTCCAGAGCGTTACCGGGCCGGCAATCCAGGCGATCTGCTGCCCCTGAATGTGCCGCAAGTCCTGCTGCAAGGAAGCCTCGATGGGCAGATTCCGCCGCAGTTGCCGGTGCGCTGGACCGATCGCGGGCATCGGATAGGAGAGACTGTCACGTTTGAACGCATCCTAGGCGCAGACCACTTCGACGTGGTGGACCCGCAGTCGAAGGCCTGGCCGCAAGTTCGGGATGCGGTCAAACGATGGCTGCTGTAGCGAAAGGGTAACCCAATGATTTTTACGCTGGCCGAGACTGAGCCGAAGACCGTCTACAACCTGCTGATCGGCCTGGTCGCTCCGCGGCCCATCGCGCTCGTGACGAGCATGAACGAAGAAGGCCGGCTCAATGCCGCGCCTTACAGCGCCTACAACTATCTCTGCACTGACCCGCCGATCGTCGGTCTGGGCGTGACGGACAAGTCCGGAGGCAAGTTCGTGCCCAAAGACACAGCGCGCAACATCCGGCATAGCGGCGAGTTTGTCGTGAACGTGGTCACCGAAGACCTGCTGCAGCCGATGAACATCTGCGGGATCGACTTTCCAGCCGAGGACAACGAGCTGGAGCGCGCCGGGCTGACCACCGTCGCATCCAGCGTGGTGAAAGTCCCACGCATCCGCGAGGCACACGCGGCACTTGAGTGCGTGGAGCACAGCACGCTTGAGATCGGGCGCTCGCGCATCATCCTCGGGCGCGTCGTCGCCATGTACGTGGAGGACGCCTTCGTCGATCCGGCCGGCCCCTACATCAAGTCTGAGGAGTTGCATGCCGTTGGACGGATGAACGGGCAGGGTGCCTATGTGAAGACGCGGGACGCATTCGTAGCCGTCCCACGGATCACCTATGCGGATTGGCTGAAGAGCCAGGGCTAGCTCCGGTTACTCGATCTCGATGTCGCCGGAGCCGGTGCGCGCTTCAAGTGCAGGCCCGCCGCCGTTGAGCGGTGTGCTCAGATGATGGCGGTCCGAGGTCGAAAGGCTAGCGACCCGGATCGTCCCTGAACCCGTGGACGCATCGACGTTCAGGTGAGTGTCATGGCCCAGGTGAGCGCGAATCGAGCCGGAGCCGCTCTCCAGACGCGAAGCCCCCGTAATCTGGCCGTTGGCTTCAATGTCTCCGGAGCCGGTGTGGGCAGTCAGCGCGCCGAAGAGGCCATGGATGCGGATTGAGCCTGACCCGGTCTGCGCATGGACCTCGCCCGCGGAGGCCTGCTGCAACTCAATGTCTCCGGACCCGGTGTGCAGATCGGCTGAACCGGCAATGCCATGGGCGCGCACCGAGCCTGAGCCGGTCTGTGCCTTCAGAGATCGCCCCAAATTGTTCACCTCAAGGTCGCCGGAGCCGGTGTGAAGATTCAGCGCAACGGACTTCGGCGCGGCAATCTCGTAATCGATAGAGATGTTGTTATAGAGCTGGCGGTCCTCCTCGCTGTTGCCGATATGGATAACGTTGCCGCTCTGCTGAATCGGTGGATTGCGCAGGATCTTCTGAATCCGCTCCGCGCTGTCGTCTCCCGCATGCTGGTTCGCATGCACATGGGCTTTCACGTGGATGCTGTTGTCCGAGCCAGGGAAGACGCGGATCGTGCCCGACCCCTCCGAGACGTAGAGATCGCTTTGCCCGGCAACGGTAAGAGTGCGATCGAAGTCCTGGCTATGCGCGACAGCGGCGAGCGGAAGGACGGCGAAGAGGCTGGCGAGGAAGGTGCGAATCGGCATCATGGCTCCTTTGCAAAAAATGGCGAACGGCGGTAAGCGCAAACTGGGCTGCCGCCCGTTCCTGCAATGCTACGCAGCAAACGGTCCTCCAGTTCCAAATCACTCGATAATTTTCAAAATCGTAGGAAGAAA
>CALMVK010000225.1:0-1193 GCA_937873145.1 uncultured Granulicella sp.
GCATTGGACTTCAAGGCGGGAGAGGTCCACAATCCGTTCTTTTCGGCCCTGTTCCCCTACCTGTACCGCCGACCGCCCGGTAGACTCCTCGATCTCGAAGAGCAGATGAAGGGCTTTCTTGCCTCTGATCGGGTGAATGCGCGAACAGATGATGACAAGACCCTCATCCTTGCGACGCGGGAGAACCATGCCGCCTAAACCGGGGAAGGACTGTTACGGGCTAGATGGGTCGCAGTACCGACTGAATCAAGAAATCGGGCGGGGCGGCCAAGGATCGGTCTGGGCCCTAGCCGGCGAGCCGAACTTGGTAGCCAAGTTTTACCACGAGGGTATCCTGCCTCAGGACCTCAAGAAGCTTGAGGCCATGTGCCGGCTCAAAACGGCCTCGCTTGAAAAGGTCACTGCTTGGCCTCTGACTCTGCTGAAAGAGGCTAAGTCGGGCGAGCCGCAAGCCCTGCTCATGCGCAGGGTCAGTGGGTTCCAGTCCGTCAATCAGCTATACAGCATCAAGAGTCGCCTTAGAGCCTTTCCCGAAGCACAGTTCCCATTCCTGCTGCATACGGCGATCAACACAGCCCGCGCCTTTGCGACCATTCACGAGTCGGGGCAGGTCGTCGGCGATGTGAACCACAGTAACCTGATGATCTCGCAGACGGCGACCGTGGCCATGATCGATTGCGATAGCTTTCAGATCACTGACGGAAGTCACACGTTCGTATGCCCGGTGGGCGTGCCGGAGTTCACTCCTCCTGAACTGCAGGGAACGACATTCAGCGGTCAGCGCCGAACCGAACAGCACGATGGTTTCGGCCTGTCGGTCCTCATCTTCTACCTGCTGTTTCTGGGACGTCATCCATTCATGGGCGCTTACGATCCCCGGGCAGACGAAATGCTTGCCCTAGAGAAGGCTATCGCGGAGTACAAGTTCCCATATGCCCTCAGCGAGACCTCACCGGAGGTGCGGCTACCACCCTTTGTGCCGCGGCTCAGTGACTACCCGGCTCCGATCAGTGACGGCTTCAAGCGAGCCTTCACCAGGGAAGCAATCACACGGAAGCGGCCTTCAGCTCAGGAGTGGGTTACCGTTCTTAGCAGCCTTGCATCCTCAACAAAGCAGTGTTCCCTCAACTCCAACCACCAGTACTACTCAGGCCTAAGTCAATGCCCCTGGTGCCGAGTAGAGGGCGTTATTG
>CALMVK010000225.1:1203-3229 GCA_937873145.1 uncultured Granulicella sp.
TATTGGGACCGCGATCTTCGGCGTAAAGCTCACAGCCGTTCGCGACGACAAATTCAACCTGGTCGCGGTCTGGGCTGAAATCACTTCCTTGGTGCCCTCTCCAGAACCTCTGGAGACGCTTAGCCCGAAGGTGTTGTCGGCACAACACACTCCCGACGCAGCGAATTCCCGCATTGATTGAGAAGCGAAGAAAGTTCCGTTTCGGCAGTATTGGGGTAGTCTTGGTCACCTCGGTACTCGCTGTAAGCCTCCTTCCAAAGTTCCTGGCCATCGTCGCAATCGTGGTCGCACTGATGATTGGTAAAGGCCTCTGGACCAAGGGAGCGGCACTCACGGCGTCATTCCAGGATGCATTCAAGTCAGCAGAGGCCTCATTCGAGGCTGCAGAAGCGGCGCTCACGAAAGCCGCAGAGCCCCCCGCCTCCTACACGCAAGAGAAGAATAGGCTCAGCTCTGACAAGAAGGCGTTCGATGAACTCGGGCCCTCGAAGGCACGCCGCATTAAAGATCTAGAAAATAGTCGGGAGCGGAAGCAACGTCAGCACTTTCTAGAGCGGTTCCGGATCGAGGACGAGAAAATCCCGAGTATCGGACAAAAAAACAAACTTCTGTTGGCTGCTTGGAACATCGAGGATGCGTGGGACGTGAAGGCTGGGCGACTCTCGCAGGTCAAAGGGTTCGGCCCGGTGAAGCGCAGAGTCTTATTGGATTGGCGTTTCAGCAAGGAGCGGCAGTTCCGTTTTGATCCTAGTCAGCCAGTGGATCCACGGGACCTTCATGCTCTAGATCAGGAGTTCCAAGCAAAAAGTGCGGCATTGAAGCAGTCGCTGGCTGCCGGCCCGGCAGTTCTAAGACAGGCACTCGGGGTGTGGCAAGCACAACGGCGCCAAGTCTTAACTGAAGTCAATAGTTCTGCCCATCTCCTTGCGCAAGCGCAGGTCAACAAGGACGCGCTGTCCCGCTTCTAAGCGGTTATGAAGCGTGACGACTCTCGTCAACCATAGCTGCATAGCTCTTGATAGGGCTACGTGAAAAGCCGTGGCGCACTACCGTGTACCCGGCAGAAGTCATCCGGAGCCTGCTGATGACGTTCTGCCCGGCAAGTCAATCAACTCAGGGAGCTCGCATTGAGGGCAACTTGCCGTAGCTCCTGGTCCGGTTCTCGTTGGCAGAAGCAAGGCCGACATCGAGCTGTCTTGATTGCACAATCCCGCGTGAAACTCTCACGCAACTCTGGCATAGTGAAGAGGAGGCGAAACAGTGCTGCGCATACTCCACACAGCTGACTGGCACTTAGGCCAAACCATCCGGGGCTACAGTCGCGCTTACGAACAACAATGCGCCCTGGACGCACTACTCGCGATCGTGGCCGAGCGGCAGATTGACACTCTTGTCATTGCTGGGGATGTTTTTGACAGTCAGCACCCATCAGGCGAAGCGCAGCACATGTTCTATCGCACGATGGCACGGCTCCATGCTGAAAATCCCGGACTTAACACCGTAGTCGTTGCCGGTAATCACGACGCGGCGGGCCGCCTTGAAGCTCCGCACCCACTGCTTACCGCCTTCAAGGTGCACGTCGTCGGCAACGTACGCCGTAAACTGGAGCGCCTCGACTGCGACCGCCACCTAATCACGCTTCAGGATGTACATGGTGACGCCTACCTGCACGTCATCGCTGTGTCCTACCCGACAGCGGCCTGCCTCCCGGCACTCGCGGGTCTCGAAAGTGAGCCCGACGAAACGAACGTGGTGCGCGCAGTACGCGAGCTGTACCAGGAACTCGCCGATACGCTCGCTCCTCGCCTTGTAGGTCTTCCCTTCATCACTACTGGTCACCTCCACGTACGTGGAGGTGCAGAGTCTGAGGGGGCCGAGCGCCGGATCCTTGTGGGCGGACAACACGCCGTGCCGCATGACGTCTTTCCTGCTGACACCGCTTATGTCGCGCTCGGCCACCTACACAAAGCGCAGAAGGTCGGGGCCGAGACGATTCGCTATAGCGGATCACTAATCCCTCTATCAG
>CALMVK010000225.1:3239-3480 GCA_937873145.1 uncultured Granulicella sp.
TTCGACCTTTTGTGCAGATAAGGTTGTCCCGTGTAGGTTTAGGCGCAGGTTTTCGCGAGAAAGTCGAGCAGATCGCCGCGGAGTACGCCGTTCGCATCGTGGAAGCTCGTCCTGACGCCCTGCCGGAAGTCGTGGCGCGCTTAGCTGGAACAGCGGCAACGCAGCGATCACTTCGACAGCTCGATCCTGAAGAGATGTTCTTACTTGCTTTCCAAAAAGCCATCGGTACTGACGCTACAAG
>CALMVK010000226.1:0-16496 GCA_937873145.1 uncultured Granulicella sp.
CCAACGCCAAAGTCGTTTGCCGCGCCATCGCCACACCTCGATGACATAAACCTAATCCTGTCACCGTGGAAAGACAGCTACTTAATCAGAGACTCCCTAGAGCAGCCAACAGCTTTTTAGCTCCCTGTATTGTCCCTGCCTCCAACATGTACACCGCATCCGCAAACCGCATCGCCGACGGCCGATGGGAGATCAGAAGCGTCGTCACGCTCCCCTGCAGACCAGCCACCGTCCGCAAAATGGCTTCTTCGTTCTCTCCATCGAGCGAGCTCGTCGCCTCATCTAAAATCAACAGCGCCGGCTTCAGCAGCAGCGCCCGCGCCAATGCCAGGCGCTGCCGCTGCCCATGCGAGAGCATCATCCCGCGATCGCCCACCACGGTCTCCAACCCCTGCGCTAGCCCATAAACAAACTCTGCCCGCGCGGCCCGGATCGCCTCCGCCAATTCTGCCCGTGTCGCCTCCGGCTTCGCCCATAGCAGGTTGCGCTTCACGGTGTCGTGAAACAGCAGCGTGTCCTGGCTCACATACCCGATCTGCCGACGCCAGGCGCGTGCATTGTCTCGTGTAATCGCTACGTCATCGACCAGCACCGCGCCCTCCTGAGGCAGCAGCAATCCCATCACCAAATCCGCAATCGTGCTCTTGCCAGCACCGGACACGCCCGCGACCGCCGTCATCCGTCCAGCGGCCAGTTCAAGGTCAACACCCGCCAGAACGTCTTTTCCGCCCGGCGGATACGCAAAACGCACGCCACGCAGCGCGATCTCCCGCTCCGGCGCAGGCACCGTCTCGTTCGCATCGCCTGACTCCGAGTGCTCGCGGCACTCGTCCAGGAAGCGCAAAAGCTCCGCGTAAGCCGGCAGATCGGTAAGCAGCTCCGTCATCTTGGCCTGCACCGCGGCAACCCTGGGCGTCGCCCGCATAAACGCAAAGAGAAAGATCAGCATCGCGCCCGCGGCCAGGTGCAGCCCCTGCAAACCCAGCAGGATCACCCCGCACAGCAGCGCCAGCATGACCATCTGAAAGCTTCGCGCCGACGCCGCGCCGCGCCATTGGTTGCCGATCAACTCCTCCATCGCCCGCGCATGCCGCTCCGAAAACAGCCGCAGTTCCGCATCCTGCGCGCCGAAAGCCTTCACCACCTTCAGGTTCTGCAGCCGCTCCATCGAGGAGTCGAACACCTCCCGCATCCGCGTCGAGATCTCCATGCCGGAGCGATAAATCGCCCGTCCCGTCCGCCGCTGCCACGGGACCAGCAGCGCCACACCGCCCACCAGGACCACGGTCAGCCGCGGGGCCACCGCACAGGCCAACCCCAGCAGCAGCAGCGCCACCATCCCATTCGACAGCACGGCGATCACGCTCTGCAGCACCTGGCTTACCCGGTCCAGCTCCACCGTCAGCACGTGCGTCAAGTCCGAAGACCGCCGCCGCATCAGGTAGGTCCAGTCCGCATGCAGGATCGCCTCATACAGATCATCCGCGAGTCTCTGCCGCACCGGCCAAACGATGCTCCACGTCAGCGTGGTCAATACTCCATTCAACACCGAGAGCAATCCCACGCACGCCAGCACCGCCGAGAGTAGAGCCGCCAGCCACCACGTTCGCGGTAGATGACTTCTGGCCAACGCATGAAACAGCAGAGCCGTCCGAGGCCCTGGAGCTGCAGCCGAACCACCGCCCATCAGCGCAATCAGCGGAAACACCATCGCTACGCTGACGCCCTCGGTCAACGAGAGCAGCGCCGCCAGCCCGACCGCGCCGGTCAGCTTCCAACGGGAGGTCCGCCAAAGCAATCGCAAGAAGCTGGCCGCTGCGTTCACACGTTCCTTTCTCCTTTCCTTATCGGCCGCAAAGGAAAAATGTTTAGCCCAAACCTATAAAAATCGTCTCGCCTACCTACCCTCGTACACCCCAAGCGTCGCATACGCCTCCGCCACCTCGCCGCCAATCACCATCTCGCCCTCGCACTCCAGCCACGTATGCGTCACCAGCCGGCCCTCTTGCCGCGCCACCCCATAGTGCAGCCGCGTCGCCAGCCCCTGGCTGCGCAAGAGCGCGCTCGCCGCCAGACATTGCGGAAAACAGACAAATTCCATCGGCGCGTACCGTGCCGCGATCAGCACCGCATGCCGAACCCGGCGCCGCAGCGACCCCACGCTGATTCGCAACGCCCGTGCCCGCACTGGTCGCTGCTGCCAGCTTAGAATCTTCGCCACCGGCACGACGCGCAGCGCTACCCGTGCCGCCATCAGCCAACAGAGCGCCTTCGCGATCAGCAGAACCTGATTCAGCCCAACCTCGCGTACACGCCGCGCCAGGCTTCGCGCCTTCCGTTCCGCACTCTTCACCCGCTTGCCACCTGCGCTATCATCGCTTTCAACGGGGGCGCGGACCGCGTACGGTCACAGCCACCTCCGCCGCATTCACCGTGATTCTAGCCTTCCCCAGAGAGATCGTATGCTGGCGTTTCGCGATTTTCCCCCGCACGTGCAGCTTCTGCTCCTTGCCGCCCGCACGCAGCTTACTCCCGCCGAACTCCAGGCCATCCAAACCCTCGCCACCGGACCGCTCGATTGGCCCGAATTTCTTACTCTCTGCGACCACCACCGCCTCACCCCGCTTGTCTTTGAGTCTCTCGCGCCGCTCCGCGTCCCTGCACACGCAGAGTTGCAAGCCCGCGCCACCGCCAACGCCTTCGAAGCTTTCCGCGCGACTCATGAGGTCCGCCGCATCGCCCAGGCCTTCGCCTCCGCAGGCTTGGGCGAGCCGGCCGTCCTCAAAGGCGTCCCGCTCTCCCAGCTCCTGTTCGCCAGCCCCAGCGTCCGCCAGGTCGGGGACCTCGACCTGCTCACCTCCCCCCATCGCCTTCCCGAGCAGATCGAGCTTCTCGCCCAGCTCGGCTACCGGCGCACCAACCCGGTCAGCGCCCTGACTCCGCGCCGGCTCGCCTCCTATCTCTCCTTCTGGAAGGACTTCACCTTTACCAACCCCGACTCCGGCTTCGAACTCGACCTGCACTGGCGCCTGTTCAACAACCGCTTCCATCCCGCCAACCGCCTCCTCGCCGACGCCCGCTGGACAACCGTCCCCGTCTTCGGTCTCCCCACACGCACCCTCTCCCCTCCGGACCAGCTGCTGTATCTTGCAGCGCACGGCGCGCTCGATGCCTGGACCTACCTTAAAACTCTCGCCGATTTCACCGCCTCGCTGCGCGTCTTGTCCACTACGGAGCTTGACCAGGCGCTCACCCGCGCTCGGAGCCTCGGTCTCCTCCCGCAGGTCTCGGGCGCCATCCAGCTCGCCAATGACTGGATGAACGCCGGCATCACGCATCCGCTGCTTCTGCCCGCCAATCGGTCTTCCGTCGGCAGCGTCCGCCGCCGCACCTCCGCGATGCTCCTCCGGCAAAACTTCCTCCCGCAGCGCAGCTTTCCCAGCCCCGCGCGGTGGCTTCTGCTGGAACTTCATCTGGTGCCGGGTCTCCGTTCCTTTATCGAAGTCGCCCGCCGCTTCGTCTGGCGCCCGCGCGTGTGGTCCAAGGTCAACCTTCCCGACCGCCTCTTCTGGCTTTACCCGCTGCTAGCCCTGCTGCTGCCGCCGCGTGCCCATACGGCCGAAGATTGACCCGTCTTCCGCGCTTCCGCGCAACGAATCTCATCTCATACGTAGAACTGTCCTCGGAAAGGAGGGCTCCCATGAACATGCAGCAATTCCAAGC
This sequence comes from uncultured Granulicella sp., assembly GCA_937873145.1. Classification (GTDB taxonomy): domain Bacteria; phylum Acidobacteriota; class Terriglobia; order Terriglobales; family Acidobacteriaceae; genus Edaphobacter. Next base: position 3,724 of record CALMVK010000226.1, read on the forward strand.
TTCCCTCGTCCAGCAGACTCCCGCACCCGGACTCTCCGCGGCTCTGCGCGCTCTTTGGTGGGACGCCCAAGACAACTGGGCCCAGGCGCACGCCCAGGTGGACGATCTCGATACTCCGCAGGCTATGGCCGTGCATGCCTATCTTCATCGGCGCGAGGGCGACCTCACCAACGCACACTACTGGTATCGCCGCGCCGGAGTTTCGCCTCGCCAGGACTCGCTTGAAGCTGAGTGGACCGTGCTGGTGGAACGATTGCTGCTTACCAATGACCGCGCTTGAGAAGGCCGGTATACGGCTGTCCATTGCGCCGGAGACAAAGTGACTAAGCGGCTTCGCGAAGCAAATGCACAATGCTCGTAAGCAGTGCATCGACAGGAGAGTAGTCGGCCAGCATCAGGCAGAGTTGCCCGTTCGTCGTTAAAGCCATCAGCGTGGGCAGGTTGGCAAAGCTCATCAGGAGCGCACCCCACGCCGCTTCCAGCTTCAACGGGCCAAACTCGGAAGAGTAGGGTAGAACCCCTATGTTGCTCACCATCAGATCGCTTATAAATGCCATGGAGGCAAGCTGATCAGAATCTGAAGGTGTTGTAATGTTTTCTACCGCTCCCGTGAGCTGCTGGAGAAATCCGGCTGCCGCTTCGCCTGAGACGGCCTTGGAAATCTGTTCCTTGGCAGAGCGCGCGATCTCCCAGAAGGTCGCTGCGGGATCGGGGGCAAAGATCATTTTTCCCCCGCCGATATACAACCCGGACTCTTCTTGAACGCCCAGGAGCTTCCTGTAACTGACAGGCGAATCGATCAGAACGTCGCGGTTGCGCCACTCCACATGCGCTTCTCTACCGGCGAGTACGGCAGCGGCACAAAGCGCGCCGTGCATGGTAGTTCCTTCACGCTTTGCACGCTCTATCAGGGCAGAGGTCTGCTTCGCATCGAAGAAAGCACGTGCTGTCATGGGTTGAGTCTTCGCAGGCACGTATTCAAGGTGCCTCGGGGGATCCGGCGGCGCAGGCGGCATGGAGGAGCCGGCCGTCGTCTGTGCCAACAATGTCTCGCTCGGCGGCGGCAGCGGCAGCGGCTCAAGCGACCCACCGGAGAGTGCGGTCAAGAGATCGCGAACCACAAAGTTAAGTGAAATACCATCGAACAGCGAATGGTAGACCGTAAGCAACAGAACTGAATGGTCCTCATTTTGCATCAGGACGGCACGCATGAGAGGAGCGTTTGTCGGCTCAAAAGGAGTAGCGAGCTCCTGCCTTAGCTCTTTCTCCCAGTCCAAAACAGCCGCCGTCCCGGGAATGATCCGCAGCGGGATGCGGGATGCGGGAACATTAACAAACATCAGAGACGTCTTCTCTCCCTCTTGGCGGGGCTGAATAGAGACACGAAGAAGAGGATGCCGCTGCTGCACTGCATCCAGAGCACGGCTCCAGGACTGCTCAGGAGCAGTTCCGGCAATCTCGAATGCATTGACAAATTGAACGTTTCGCCTCTGGTTCATCCACCAGAAAAGCTGCTCACTCGCGCCGAGCGGGCGTGCAAGAGTATCGGGGGACACATTTGGGGTTTCTGGTTGCGCCATGGCCGATTAGATGCCGGCTTACGCCGTATAGTTTCTACAAAACTGTTGGTAAGCCGCTGGCTGAGCCGTCGAGTACCCGCGAAGTCCTAAGGAGACTCTGATCACGTTCTGTGGCGGCAGTAAACGCAGATTCCCTGCGGGAATGACAACAAAGAAATGTTGAGGCGGACTAAATCAGAGGCTCTAAGGTAAGGTTGGCCTCGGCGCCGTTTGGGGCAGGACCGGCCCGCTGACCCCGGTATGCTTAGTAACTGCGGAGACCGCTCCGGGCCGCAACGAACGACAAGGAGAACTTATCATGCGCATCTTTCTTACCGGAGCCACCGGCTTCATCGGTTCCGCCATCATCCCGGAGCTCCTCCAGGCAGGCCACCAGGTTCTCGGCGTCACGCGTTCGGACGCCGGTGCCGAGTCGCTCCGGGCCGCCGGTGCCGAGGTCTACCGAGGGACCCTCGAAGACCCCGCAGGCCTGCGCCGCGGCGCGGCCGAGTCGGACGGCGTCATTCACTGCGCCTTCGACCACAACTTCGCGAACTTCGTCGCCAACTGCGAGAAAGATGGGCGCGTCATCGAGGCCCTCGGCGACGCACTCGTGGGCTCGGATCGTCCTTTGGTCATCAGCTCCGGAACCGGCATGGGCAACATCGTGCCCGGTCAACCGGCGACCGAGGACGCCTTCGATCCCGAGCACCGGACGCCGCGCAAGCTCTCGGAGTTGGCCGGAATCGCCGTCGCGAACCGCGGCGTAAACGTCTCCGTGGTGCGCCTGCCGCAGGTGCACGACCCAGTCAAGCAGGGCCTGATCACCCCCTTGGTGGAGATCGCCCGGGCTAAGGGCGTCTCCGCCTATGTGGACGAGGGCCAGAACCGCTGGCCGGCGGCCCACATCAGCGATGTCGCCCGTCTCTACCGGCTGGCGTTTGAGAAGCGGGAGCCTAACAGCCGTTACAACGCGGTCGCCGAAGAAGGAATTCCGGTGCGGACGATCGCTGAAGTCCTCGGCCAAGGCTTGAAGCTGCCCGTGGTCAGCCTGTCTCTGGAGCAAGCGGTGGAGCATTTCGGCTGGATGGGCCCGTTTATGACCTTCGACATGCCGGCTTCAAGCGCGCAGACCCAGCAGAAGTTGGATTGGCATCCGGTTGGACCGGGTCTGATCGCCGATCTCGAAGCGATGCGCTACACGCCCGCGTGATGGGGCAATGCACCGGCAGCGCGTGTGCCTGCCGGTGCGTTCTTCGCCGCATGGCCGGCTCTGCTCCTGCGGCGCGCGTCTGGCATCCTAGAAAGCACATGCCGATCAAGAGGTTGACCCACATCTTGTTTTGCCTGGCCCTGGCCGGAGCGGCAACGGCCGGTGAGCCCAATCTCGCGACCATTCCCACCGTACACACCGCAGCGCTCAATGGCGAGGCGGTCAATCTTCCGGCGTCGCTTGAAGGTCGATCCGCGGTGTTGGTGGTGGGTTTCTCGCAGGGCTCGCGCAGCGAGGTGACCGAATGGAGTAAGCGTCTAGCCGCCGACTCCCACACTACGCCCACGATCCGCTATTACGAGCTCTCCATGTTAGGCAGCGTTCCCAAGTTTCTACGCGGCTTTGTGCTGCGCAAGATCGCGGCGGACGTGCCGGACCCCGCCAAACCGCACTTTCTGTCGATCGACGACCATGAGGCCGAGTGGCGCTCGGTCTCCGGCTACCGCAAGCCGGACGACGCCTACGTGCTGGTAGTCGATGGCACCGGGCAGGTCTGCTGGAGAGTTGAAGGACCAGCCTCCGATGCCCTGTATCAGCAAGTCAAGCAGCACCTGCTGGCCATCCAGCCCGCACAGTAGTTGTACCAGATTGATCTACCACCCGCGCGTACCGGGAGCGCCCTTAAATGGCCCGCGCAGGTCGGCCGTGATCCAGCCTCCGTAAAAGTCGCCTGGTTGCGGGACGACCCGTTCGTCCTCTACCCAGCACTCATCCACGCGGCTGGCATAGAAGGCCAGGTGTCCGGCGAGCGCCGCGTAGGAGCCCGTCGGCTGCTGGTAGCTCCACGCAATGTCCGCGGCCAGAATCGGCACCTGGCCACCCTGCATGCTGGCCTGCGGAATGTCGAGATTCCAGTAGGTGGCGACGCCTTTGAACTCGCAAAAGCTGCCCCGGGAGGCCGACCGCCGCAGCAGGTCCATACGAACCTGCGTGGGAGGCAGATAGTAGACAGGAGGGTGGCTGGTCTCGAGAATGCGCAGGGCCTGGGTCGTATTGGCTAGCGTTTGGCCGGCATGCACAATGCGGATGCGGCGGCTGGTAGCTTCAAGCCGTGGAGGCCGGGGATAGTCCCAGACGGACTCCGTCGCTTGCGGACTGCTGCTCTTCATCGCGTAAATATCTCCTCGCATGGCACCTGGAGCGTTGGACGATAAACTCGGGCGGGACGATGATGAATTTTGGAGGACGATGTGCACGCCAGTGAAAAACGGTTGAACGAGATGAACCGGCTTGGGGATATGCTGCACTTCCCCGCCGCCGTCAACGCAGGAGCCACAGCCAATGTGCTGCTCACGGTGGCGCTTACCTGGTGGGTTGAGGCGCGGTACCCGCTGCTGCCGGGAATCTGGCTGGCGATCGTGCTGGCCGTCAATCTGCTGCCGGTCGTGCTGCTGCGCCTGAGCCTGAAGCCAGGCACCGTGTATCCCAGACTGGGCCAGATGAACTTCGTTCACGACCAGCACAAGTTCTCCGACTGGGTCTATGTCGGAGCCTCGGCCAACATGGCCTTCTGGATTCTGCTGACCTGGACCGTGGCCACCTTGCAGCGAACGACGGCCGCGCTGATGGCGGTCGAGGTGGTGGCGTTTTTGGCGACGTTCTCGCCCGTGCTCTTTCGTAGCATGTTGCGGGCGCGGTGAGCTCCCGGCGATGCTACCCTTTTAGAAGGCGAACACGCGGAGTAAGCAGCCATGGCAAACCTGGTAGAAGAGATCCAAAACGAGCTTCGAGCGTTGCGGCAGACGGCGCTCAACACGGTGCACCGCACGCACAAGGCCAAAATGGTCGACTTCGGCGGCTGGGACATGCCGGTCGAATACGGCGGGCTGATCCGCGAGCACATGGCCGTGCGCACCGGCGTAGGACTATTTGACGTAAGCCACATGGGCGATATTCAACTGCGTGGGCCGGGCTCACTGGCCGCCGTACAGCGGCTCTTGATGAACGATGCCTCGAAGCTTGAGACAGGGCAGGCGCATTACTCGGCCATGCTCTATGAAGACGGCACGTTCGTCGACGACGTGGTGCTGCACAAGCTGAGCGAAAACGATTTCCTGATTGTCATCAACGCGGGGACACGCGAGAAAGATGTGCAGTGGATTCGCCGCCAGATTGGCGCGATGCCAGGCGTGCACATCAACGACTTCTCGGACTACTACACGCAACTCGCAATCCAGGGCCCGAAGGCAGAGGCCACACTGCAGAAGCTGACCTCAACCAACCTCAGCGAGATCAGGAACTACTGGTTCAAGTGGGGCCAGGTCTGTGGCTGCCACAACGTCATGATCGCGCGCACCGGCTACACGGGGGAGGATGGCTTTGAGATTTACATCCCATCCGATGCGCCGACCAGCAGCCGTGTGTGGGGTGAGGTGCTCGCGGCGGGTGAGGAGTTCGGCATCCTGCCGTGCGGGCTTGGCTCGCGCAACACGCTTAGGCTGGAGTCGGCGATGGCGCTCTACGGCCACGAGATCTCGGACGAGATCAACGTCTTTGAGGCAGGGCTGGGGCGGTATTGCAAGCTGGATAAAGGTACGGACTTCGTTGGCTCGGCGGCGCTGCGGAAGATCGAAGCCGAGGGCGGGCCGAAGCGCAAACTGGTAGGGCTTGAGATGGTCGAGCGCGGCATCGGACGCGATGGCTACGCGGTGTGTTCCCCTGATGGCGCACGCATCGGAGTCGTTACCAGCGGCTCGCCGGCACCGTTCGTAAAAAAGAATATCGCCATGGCCTATGTGCCGGTGAGTTACAGCACACTCGATACGGAGTTAGCCGTAGAAGTGCGGGGTGCCCTGGTCAAAGCTAAGGTAGTCGCCACTCCGTTTTATAAGAAACCAAAGAAGACGAGCGATACTTAGTCTTTTTTTGTCAGAGTTACGACATAAATGGAATTGAAGGAGAGAAAGATGGCCTATTCGGCTGCATACAAGTATACCAAGACGCACGAGTGGGTGTGTGTCGAAGGTTTGGCCGGCTCGGTCGGCATCACAGATTACGCGCAAAGCTCGCTTGGCGACATCGTCTTCGTCGAGTTACCGAAGATTGGCGACAAGGTCCAGGCAGGAAAGAACTTTGGATCGGTCGAGAGCGTCAAGGCAGTCAGCGATCTTTACGCACCGGTCTCGGGCACCGTCACCGAGATCAACGAGGCGCTGAACAGCGCACCAGAGACCATCAACGCGGACGCCAATCTGACCTGGCTCTACAAGTTCGACGTTGCCGACGCAGGCGAGCTCACATCGCTCGCTACGCTGCTCGATGCATCGGCCTATGAGACGTTTGTGAGTGAAGAGACAGGACACTAGGAGAACACCATAAATACAGTGGATTTTCTTCGGATCGTCTTACCATTGCTTGCAGTGTTATTCGGCATCTTTTGGAGTCAGGCGTCCGAGATCAAGTGGCTTGGAGCACATCTCTCCGCTTCAGAAATGACCTTGCAAGCAGAGATCGTAAGTCTGCGAAGTGAACTGCACACGCTCCGCATGGCAGGATACGACAACGATTTAGCGTTGCGAACGAAACGCTAAAAGAGAGACACATCTATGCGCTACCTACCGAAAAGCCCTTCCGATCGCCAGCAGATGTTAGCCGAGATCGGTGTCGCGACGATCGATGATTTATTCACCTCCATTCCAGCCGAATATCGGCTCACCCGTGATCTCGACATCCCGCGGCAGCATGGTGAGTCGGAGATCATCGAGCGCTTTCGCGGCTACGCGGAAGCCAATGCCAACGGCTATGCCAGCTTTCTAGGCGCGGGCGTCTACAAGCACTACAAGCCGGTCGTCATCGATTCCCTCATCCAGCGCGGCGAGTTCCTGACCAGTTATACGCCGTACCAGCCGGAGATCGCGCAAGGCACGCTGCAGGCCATGTTTGAGTTCCAGACCATGATCTGCGAGCTGACCGGCATGGAGATCGCCAACGCCAGCATGTACGAAGGCTCAACCGGCGCAGCCGAAGCCATCATGATGGCCGTGCGCGTCACCGGGCGCAACGCCGCGGTTATCGCCCGCACCGTACACCCGGAGTATCGCGAGGTCATCCGCACCTACGCCACGCACCAGGAGATCCCGCTCAGCGAGGTTGCTTATGCCTCGAACGGACGCGTCGATATGGCCGCGCTTGCAGCGGCAATTACCAACGACACGGCGTGCGTGCTGATTCAATCGCCCAACTTCTTCGGCACCATCGAGGATGTAGCCGCCGTGGCCGAACTCGCGCACAGCAAGGGTGCACTGCTCATCGTGTCGATCGCAGAGGCGATCTCGCTCGGTATTGTGAAGCCTCCCAAAGAGGCAGACATCGTCTCGCTTGAAGCGCAGAGCTTTGGCGTGGCGCTCAGCTTCGGTGGCCCGTACTGCGGCGTGCTGGCGTGCAAGGAAAAGTTCCTGCGGCAGATGCCCGGGCGGCTGATCGGCGAGACCAAGGACGTCAACGGCAAGCGCGGCTTTGTCCTCACTCTCTCCACCCGCGAGCAGCACATCCGGCGCGAAAAAGCGACCAGCAACATCTGCACCAATCAAGCCCTGGTAGCTTTAATGACGACCATCTTCCTGACCGTCTATGGCAAGCAAGGCATGCAGGAACTGGCGGAGCACAACCTGGCCAAAGCGGATTATCTGCGCTCGGTGCTGGCAGAGAATGGAACGATCCTGTTCGATGGCGCGCCCCGCTTCCATGAGTTTGTCCTTGACGTGCCGGAGGGTGCCGCAGAGATGAATGAGCAACTGCTCGAAAAGAAGATCATCGGCGGCCTGACCTTGCACGAGTGGTATCCGGAGCTGGGCCCGGGAGCGAGCCTGTGGTGCGCCACCGAGATGACCAAGCGCAAGGATATGGATGCAGCCGCGGCAGTGCTGGCGGAGTTAGGCCAGGCGCAGTTGGTGGGACAGTGAAAGTGCCAGCCTTGAAGCGCAGCAGTGCGCAGGAGTCTCTCAGTTTATGGATGTAACAGGGTTGATCGGTGAAGAACTAAAGTCCATTTGCTTTATCGAGGACTATCTTGAGCTTTGCTTCGGAGACGCGAAAGTAACGCTCTTCGCCTGGCCGCATCTACTGCTGACGGATTTTTCCGTAGCCTACGGCGAGCCCGAGTATCGCAATGCGCTCTGTGCGCAGATTGGCGAAGAAGTGACCGAGGCGTCGCTTGAAGAGGGTGGTGCGTTGACCATCGAGCTGGCCAATGCGGTGGTCTTTGGGTTGAGTTTGCGGGAAGAAGATATCGATGCACCGGTGAGCGGAAGTTACTCCGCAACCGGAAAGACACAGGATGCAGAGGAGTTTTAGTCATGGCAGAGGGTATCAACGCGGAGTTTGAGAAGCTCGGAATGGTGGCGATGATTGCCGCGCTTTTGATCCCCGGCATGGTGTGGGTGATGAAGGCGAAGTCGACGCCTGCGATGCTGGGTCGGGCGACCTTGCTGAGCGGAGTTATTTTGGCCACAGTCAAGGTCGAGGGATCGATGGATCAGTCGGCCGCGGAACTTATAAACTAACGCGATCAGAAACATTGAGGTGGAATCATGTCTACGATGACGGCAGTTCCTGAAGTAGAAGCAGCCACAAAGTTTGTCGGTACGCCGAAGAAAGTTTCCACGCATGTCAATCAGAACGAAGGGCTCATCTTCGAAAAGAGTTCTCCGGGCAAGAAAGCGTATCGCCTAGCGGAGCTCGATGTGCCCGCGATCGATGCGAAGAAGCTGCTGGGACCGGCCTTGCGCACCGACCTGGGCGCAATGCCCGAGCTGAGTGAGATCGAAATCATCCGCCACTTCACACGGCTTTCCACATGGAACTACGCCATCGACCTCGGCATGTATCCTCTGGGCAGCTGCACGATGAAGTACAACGGGCGTGTGAATGAAGCAGTCTCACGCCTGGAAGGCATCGCCGAAGCCCATCCCTATCAGCCGCAGGCGCTGGCTCAGGGCTGCCTTCAAATCATGAAGACCCTCGAAGACGCGCTCATCGAGATCACCGGCATGGATGCCATTACGCTGCAGCCGGCTGCCGGCGCTCACGGCGAATTCACCGGCATCCTCATGGTGCGCGCCTACCATGAGTCCCGCGGCAACGCACGCAGAAAGATCATCGTGCCGGACTCCGCGCACGGAACGAATCCTGCTACCGCGGCTGTCGTCGGCTATGAGGTCGCGAACCTTAAGTCGAATGCGCAGGGCATGGTGGACCTGGCTGAACTCGAGCGCATGGTCGATGAAGATACCGCCGCGCTGATGCTGACCAATCCTTCCACCATCGGCGTCTTCGAGTCGGACATTCATAAGATTGCCGACATTCTGCACGCCAAGGGCGCGCTGCTCTACATGGATGGTGCGAACATGAATGCGCTGGTGGGCAAGACACGACCTGGAGACTTCGGCGTCGACGTGATGCATTTGAATCTGCACAAGACCTTTTCGACGCCGCACGGAGGCGGTGGTCCAGGCTCGGGGCCGGTCGCGTGCAAGGCCATTCTGGAGCCATTTCTGCCGAAGCCGATCGTGGTCACAGAAGACGATGGTTCGCTGGCCTTGAGCTTTGACCGGCCGCAAAGTGTAGGGCGTGTGCGTATCTTTTACGGCAACTTCGGCATGTTTGTGCGAGCGCTCGCCTACATCCTGGCCAACGGGCCGGATGGGCTGCGGCAGACCACCGAAGACGCTGTGTTGAACGCAAACTATCTACGGGCAAAGCTGAAAAATGCTTTTGAGCTGCCGTTCCAACAGCCGAGCTTGCACGAGGTGGTGTTCTCAGACAAGTTGCAGGCAAAAAATGGCGTGAAGACCGGCGACATGGGCAAGCGGCTGATCGACTATGGCTTCCATGCCTATACCGTCAGCTTTCCTCTGGTGGTCAGTGGCGCAATGATGATTGAGCCAACTGAAAGCGAGAGCCGCGAGGAACTTGATCTGTTAGTGGATGCGCTGAAACAAATCGCCCGTGAGGCGGCGGAGAATCCGGAGTTGGTGCGGACGGCTCCGCACAGTACCCGGCTGCAACGGCTGGATGAAACCGCGGCTGCGCGCAAGCCTGTGCTACGTTGGCGCGGCCAGGCGGAGACGGGGTTGGAGGTGGGGACTCCTGCAAAAGAGTGGTAAGTGATTGCGAAGAAGTGGAGCGGCCTCACGGCCCAAGCTCGATGCTGCCTTCTCCGTCCAAGCCGAACTTGCGGCTGGGTGGCTGGAAAGTATGTATGTGAAATAAACGGTTTGTAAGACGATAAAGAAAAGAACGCAAAGTACGAAAGGAAGGAACGCAAAGTACGCCAAGACGATTTTGCGACCTTTGCGGCTTTTCCTTCCCGTCCTTTGCGCTCGCTTCCCTACCCTTTACGGCGTCGACACCTTCACCGACTCATCCACCGTGTCCCACCGCACATGCAGTTCCGCCGAGTCTTTCTTGAGATCGTCGAAGGAAAGGCTCATCACCTCCTGCGGACTGGCCAGCGTATGCGCTTTCATCTCGACCCGGCCGAGGTCCTGCTTCTGGTCATACTCCGTCCCCCACTGGCCCGTTTGCTTGTTGATGATCAGCATCCACTTGGACGCAGTCGGCAGCGTATAGAGCGTGTACGTTCCGGCGGGCACCAGCACGTTGCCGATATGGAGCGGGATCGGCGTAATCAGGGTCGTGGCGGGGTTCGCGCCGGTACGCCAGACCTGGTTGTAGGGAACAATCTCAGAGCCACCCACGTGGCGTCCCCGTAGACTGGGTGCGTTGTATTTCAAGGTTAGATTCTGACCGTTTAACGAGACGGTCGCCGTCGCTGGCGGGCTGGGCATGGTCTTCCCGCTTTGCGGCTTTGCCATGCCGTCCATCTGCGCCAAAGCGCCGGGAACCACCGAAATGGAGACCAGTACAGCAGTACAGGCAGTCAAAGACAAGGTGCGAAGGAACATCGAACGTCCTTTCCTGAAGCAAAAGAATGAGAGAACAACGTTGACTTGAATTGAAACGACCGACGGGCCTCTGCGAGAGAAAACAGGGGGCTGCCTTCGATGCTGGACTGGCAAAGCACCCTTGTCAACTCGCCGGAGGCTGACTTCCGCCAGCCCGAATGCTAGGATAAGACCATGCGCCCGTAGCTCAGCTGGATAGAGCGGCAGCCTCCGAAGCTGTAGGTCAGAAGTTCGAATCTTCTCGGGCGCACCATCTCCTTCCGTTTTCATCTCGTTCCGCGCGCCTCCGCGGAATTTCGCATGGGGAAGCATTTTTTAGCTAACCTTGAATCTTCACGCGCATCCAAGACAGAACGATCCACAGGAGATGATCCATGGCTTTGACGAACGACGCCGAGTTTCAAGACGATTTCCGCAAGGTTGGACCCGATGCTACCGCAGACTTCACTCCCGGTGCCTCCTCCAATCCCACCGAGTTCGCCACCAGCGAGAACCTCGAAGTCGCGCCGGCAGACGACCTCGATGAAGAGGATGACGAGGACGAAGACGACGACCTAGAAGACGAAGATGAAGACGATGATCTAGAAGACGACGACGACCTAGACGAAGACGAAGACGAAGATGAGGACGACGACGATCTAGAAGATGACGAAGATGAGGATGAAGACGACGAGGACGAAGAGGATGAGGACGAAGAAGAGGCCTAGTTCTCTCCTGCACACCTAAAGAAACAGGCTCCGCTGGTTCTTACAGCGGAGCCTGTTTTGTTTGGCTTAGTTTACGATGGGATGGAAGCCACTATCCGCGCTCAGCCACGGCAGCAAAGCCACTCGAATCGCGGATCACCAGCTCGCCGGCGATAGCAATATCCCGAACAGGCGCCTCCGGCTGGCGCACCCGGTCGAGCATGGCTGCCATCGCTGCAGCCCCAATGCCGGCGCAGTCCTGGCGCAGCGTCGTCAGCGGTGTCGGCAAAAACTTCGCATAACTCACGTCGTCCATGCCCGTCATGCGCAGATCGGCAGGGATACGAAGACCCAGCGCAATCAGGCTCTTCATCAGGCGCGCCGCCGTTACGTCGTTGGCGCAGACGATCCCGTCCGGCTTCTCGCGCTTAATCATCTTCTCCACTGAGGAAAGATCTTCAAAGTCGCCGGAGACAACGGTTCCGTTCGCGCCGTTGTTCAACGCATACAGCGCATGGCGATAGCCGGCGATGCGGGCTTCGACCGTAGGAGCTGAGTTGCGCCGCATCGCAAACACAATGCGTCTGCTGCCGGCCTCCAGCAGGTGCCGCGTTAGAAGATAGCCAGCCCGGTGATTGTCCGTGCCGACCAGGTCGAAGTTCGAGCGATCGGGGTAGCGCTCAAAGCAGCGGTCCAGCAGAACCACGCGGATGCCGGCCCGCTCAAGCTGCGTGGCGATGCGCCGATTGGTCTCCTCGCGATGGTCGGAGAACTCGAGCGGAGCAAAGAACACACCCGCCACCCCCTGCGCAATATATTGCCGGCAAAGCTCTTCAGCGGCCTTCTCCGTATTGTCGGCGGGATCGACCGAGTGCCCCCAGGTAAGCGAGTGCGAGCGCGCCGCCGGCGAACGCATGATGCCCTGGCAGATCGGTTCGAAGATCTCGGTCGTGCCAAGGTCCGGGATCAGCAGGCCGAACTGCAACGACTCCTGCTGCACCGGCCGTTCCACGTAGCTGCCGGAGCCCGGCCTGCGCGTTACCAGGTGCTCGCGCTGCAAAGACTGGAAGGCCTTGGCGACCGTGATGCGGGAAGCCCCAAACCGCTCGCACAGCACAGCCTCACTCGGCAGCCGGTCGCCGGGCTTGTACACCCCGGATTGGATCTCGCCCAAAAGCTCTTCGTAAATGGCACGATGCCGCGGGATCTCTGCCGCTGCCGGCAGCACCCTGGTGTGCGTCGTGACCTTGTTCCGAGTGAGCATTCTATTCCTGTCGCTAGCTTACGTGTGTCTGAGTTTCTCAAGGAGCACTCTCTTGACGTACGCGACGGAAGAACGATTAGTTTCATG
>CALMVK010000226.1:16596-28704 GCA_937873145.1 uncultured Granulicella sp.
GTTTCTCAAGGAGCACTCTCTTGACGTACGCGACGGAAGAACGATTAGTTTCATGCAGTCGCTGCTGAGAAGGAAAGCTGCTCAGCAAAGCATGAAGCAGTACGCACTTGATGGATGCAAACGGTCGGCGCAGTCTAGCCGTCTAGCCGGCGCCACCTGGGGCGACGGCGATTGGCAAGCTTGACATCTTCGTCCACTACAGCCTGCAGGCGCAGCCGGACGAAGGAGCCGAGGGCGTGCCCTATTCCTTCTGCCAGGACCGCGGCGCCAAAACCACGCAACCGTGAGGAGCAGGCGCACTCCCGTCTCGTCTCGCTGACAGTTGTCCTGACAATGGTCTATCATCTGTCCGGACAGTTTGTTAGGGCGAATCCGGCGCCCAACTGACCCGATCCAGTGCCTACCCACTATGATCCTGCGCTGACCCGGCCAACTACTCTCATGCAGTTCCTCCCACCAACTCGTGATCGTAGTTCACGTCGGCAAAGGTCGCGCCGTGTCGAGCTTGGCGCCCTGCTGTTTGGCGCTGCTCTCATCGCCTGCGCCTGGCTTCCCCATGCCGTGCGCGCAGGCTCCGATACCGACACGGCCGCAGACACACGCAGCGCCTACAGCAAAAAGATTGCCAAGGACTACACCTATCGCTTCGGCGTGGACAAGCCCTTTCTGCCGTCGAACATGACCACCGAAACAGGCGAGTTCCTGGACCCGAAGACCTTTCCCACCGCGCAATACTGCGGCCACTGTCACCAGGAGTCGCACGCGGAGTGGCGGCAGTCCGCGCACTCGAACTCTAACCGCGCCCCCTGGTACCTGCGCAACGTAAACCTGCTCAACGCAGAGAAGGGCGTCAGCTTCTCGCGGCACTGTGAAGGCTGCCACGACCCGCTCGCCGTCGCAGCGGGAGCCATCACCGAGGGCGCGCCGCGCAAGCGCCCTTACGATCAGGACGGCGTCACCTGCATGGTCTGCCACTCCATCCGGCAGGGTGATTCTCGCGGCACAGGAAGCTTCACGCTGAGCGTGCCGGCCGTGCTGCTCGATGAGGCAGGCCAGCCCATCACCCGGCCCGTAGAAGATGCCGAGCTCCTCGCCCATCTGGACCGGCACTCCGCCGCCGTCATGAAGCCCTTCTATCGAACCTCCGAGTTCTGCGCCAGCTGCCACAAAGCCGCGCTGCCCCGCACCCTGAACGACTACAAATGGCAGCGCGCCATCTCGCTCTATGACGAATGGCAAAACTCTTCCTTTGCCAAAGAATCGCCGCTTCCCTTCTACAAGAAAGAAGCCGTCTCCACCTGCCAAACCTGCCACATGCAGCGCGAGGCGCTAGGCGCGCTAAACGACTCGGGCGCAAAGAACGCAACGATTGCGTCGCATCGCTGGCTAGGTGCCAACACCATCGTGCCGCAGTATTATCGCTATGAAGAGCAGGCCAGGCGCGTTGTGGCGTTTCTGCAGGCAAACGTCTTCAACGTGGACCTGTTTGCACTTGAGCCGGAGCCCGCTGCGGGAAGCTCCCCAGAGCTGATCGCACCGCTCGGAACGCGCCCCTTCACCCTCGCCCAGGGCCAGCGCGTCACCGCCTCCGTCCTCATTCAGAACAAGGGTGAAGCGCACTCGCATGTCCCGGAGCAGCGCGACATGTATGAGTCGTGGGTCAACTTCACAGTCAAGGACGCAAGCGGAAAAATGCTCGCCGAGAGTGGCTTCCTGCAACCGGATAACGAGCTTGACCCCGCCGCGCACAGCTTCACCAATCGCCTGATCAACAAGGAGGGCGGCCTCAACGATCTTCATCAAGTCTGGGATAACCGTGTCGTCGCGTACAACAATACGATTCAGTCCGGCCGCTCGCAGTTAGTCCGTTACGCGTTCACCTTGCCGAAGACGATGACCGGCGGCCCAATCACCTTGACCGCGCAGGTTCGCTATCGGCGCTTCAATCAGCACTTTATGGACTTCGGTATGAGCATGCCCAAGGGCCAGCACTACCCGCAACCGATCGTCGACATGGCGTCCACAAGCCGCACGCTTACTCTCGGAAACAACGCTCCGGTCAAGCCCACAGCCAACGACAATCCAGAGTGGATGCGCTGGAACAACTACGGAATCGCCCTGCTCGATGCGCAACAGTACGCAGCCGCCGTGATGGCCTTTGAGCATGTGGCGAAGCTGCGGCCCGACTACGCCGACGCCCAGACCAACATCGGGCTCACCTACATCCAGTGGGAAAAGTACGACGACGCACTTGGCTCTTTGCAGGCGTCGCTTGCGCTGGCTAAAGACAACGCCCGCGCTCTCTACTATCTCGCGCTCGTGGAGCGCAATCAGGGTCAGGTCGAGCAGGCAATCGCCGATCTGCAAAAGGTGGCAGCCCAGTTTCCGCGCTCGCGAGACGCCCATCGCGAGCTTGGCTTCTCCTTCTATCAGCAGCACAAGTACGACCTCGCGCGCGCTCAATACGAGACCGTGCAGACCATCGACCCCGACGATCTGGCCGCGCACTACAATCTGGCGATTCTCTACCGACGCCTCGGTCTCAAAGACAAAGCCGCTCTTGAAGCGGCGGCCTTCGCCGATCAAAAAGACGATCCAACCGCCAGCACCTATGCTCTTGAGTACCTGCGCAAGCACCGCGAGATCGCCGAAGAAAGCGTGACCTGGCATGTGCACGACCTCGATCATCATGGTACCGAAGAGCTCACGCCCGCACCTCCCGCATCGGTGCAGACAGGTCAAGCGATCCTGCCGACTTCTACTGTTCTCGCAAAGTAAAATAGTCCTGTGCGCTTCTTCGTCATGTCTTTGAGTGCGGCGGCTGCAGTCCTCACACTTGGTCTTCTATCCGGCTCGCACGTCGTGTCGGCAGCCTCTAAGCCGGCCGAGCGTGGAGCTGAAATCTTTCACACGCATGGCTGCGCCCACTGCCATGGAGAGAACGGCGTCGGCGGAGGACGCGGCCCGGATCTCCAGTTGGTGCGCAAACGGCTCAGCGGCACCTCCATTGCACAACAAATCCACGACGGCGGCAAAGGCATGCCCGCCTACGCCGATCAACTCAGCGACACGGAAGTCGACGATCTTGTGACATTTCTCAAAACCAAACGCACCTTCATCGTCGTGCCGAAGCCGGCACCAAACACGCCGCAGCCTGCAGCCGAGAAGCCTGATCCATCTTGACGTTGACCGAGAGCAAATTACGTTAAGATACGCGTACGCCTTTGTTTGTCATTCCCGAAGGGAATCTGCGTCTGCTCCTGCCGTTGTTCGTTCGATACATCATGAGCAATCAGCCCGAAGATCACGGCAGCTTACTGCCCTTGCCTTCAATCAACTCCACCAAGCCATCCACCTTGCCGGCCGGGAACATCTCCCGTTCGCCGTTCGGCCAACACACTTCGATCGAGTCAACTCTAGTCTCTGTGCCCAGGCCAAAATGCAACCGCAAATCGCTGCTGCTGTTATAGCTCGACCCGCTGCGAACCTCATCCACCCCATCGCGCTTGCTGCCATGCACCACCACACGCGCGCCAATCGCAGAGCGGTTCGACGCCGTGCCCGTAAGCTTCACACCCAGCCAGTGATTCCTGTTCTTTGCCTCGTTCACGAGCAGCATGGGCCTGTCGCTAAGATTATTCACCACAGCCTCCAGACGGCCATCGTTCCACAGATCGGCAATGGCCAGACCGCGCCCGGAGAGCGGCTCCAGCAGCCCCGGACCAGAGCTCTTTGACACATCCTTGAACGTCCCATTGCCTTGATTCCAGTAAAGGAAACGTGGCTCGCGAAAGCTGGCCCCTAGCCCGGCCGCATCCACCTCCGGATACACATGTCCATTCGCCACCAGCAGGTCAGGAAAACCATCGTTGTCCACATCGGCAAACATTGTGCCCCAACCCAGCGCATCCAGATTCGTAGCCAGCCCGGCCCTCTGCGTCGCATCGGTAAACGTTCCATCGCCATTCGCGTGATAAAGCGTGGACGTGTCATCGGAGAAGTTCGTCTTGAACAGATCCAGGTGTCCATCACCGTCATAGTCGGCTGCGGTCGAGCCCATGCCGGCCTGCTCACGGCCATCCTCGTTGAACGCCGCGCCCGCGTCCGCGCCTACATCCGTAAACGTGCCATTGCGATTATTGCGGTAGAGAATCGACGGCGTCGAATCGCAAGCCACATACAGATCAGGCCAGCCATCCTCATTGAAGTCGAGCGTAGTAACGGAGAAACAATAATGCCCGGCCGTCTTCTCAATGCCGCTCGCCTGGCTTACATCCTTGAATCGGCCAGCGCCTTCGTTGTGGAAGAGAAGGTTCGGCGCGCTGGGCAAACCGCGCGGGCCGCACATCACCGGAGCACCCTTCCACATGCAACCGGCCTCGGCACCAGGAGCAGGCGTCGTGGCTAAATCGAAGTGAACGTAGTCGGCCACCACCAGGTCGAGCCTGCCATCGCGGTCATAGTCGACAAACGCGCAGCCCGTGCCCCACTCCTTCCCTGTGCCTGCAACGCTCGCCGCTTCAGATACTTCGCGGAACGTACCATCTCCCTGGTTGTGGAACAGCCGATTCTTGCCGTAGCCCGTCACGTACAAATCGTCAAAACCGTCATTATCGTAGTCGCCCACGCATGCGCCCTGGCCCCAACCGGTAGAGACCAGGCCGGCCTTCGCCGTCACATCGGCGAAGGTGCCATCATGGTTGTTGCGAAAGAGATGGCCTGTCGGTTTCTCTTTGGCCGCACTCGTTGCATTGCTGAGTTGCATGCCATTTACAAGATAGATATCCGGCCAGCCATCGCGATCGAAGTCGAGAATCGCTACGCCAGAGCCCGTTGCTTCGACGATATAGCGCTTGTTCTCCGCGCTGCCATTCACGTTGCGCACGCTGATGCCCGCTTGCGCTGCGACATTAACAAACCATGCCGGTGCGGGATGCTCCGCGCTCGCCGGATAAGGACTTTGCGCGTGCGCCGCCACCGCCAACAGCAAAAACAGCAACACCTTCACTTCCCTACCCCAGTCCCATTCATCGCCATCGTCTTCAGCACCTTACCACCCTCTTCGACGACGTAAAGACGATTGGCCGCAACGTTGGCTAGCATATCCACCGTGCCCGAGGGCCATACGATTTTAATCGTATCGGCCTTTGTCGCCTGGTCCAGTCCAAAGTGCAAACGAAGATCGTTCTGCGAGTAATAACTGCCGCCGCTGCACACCTCCTCAATCTGCACCAGTGGCTGCCTTCCAATACCGGACTTGTCCTGAGCCGTCGTAGCCGCAGTCACGGTAATACGTGCGCCAATACCGCTGCGATTGCTCTTCGTACCCACCAGGCGAAGCTTGATCCAATTGCGCTGTATCGTAGCGTCGCAACGCAAAAGCTGCGGCGGTGCGTTCACGCAATTGACCACCACATCCATGTCGCCATCATTGTCGAAGTCCCCAAACGCACAGCCCCGCGCGGGCACGGCGTCCGTCATGCCGGTGCCTGCCTGCCCGGTCACCTCTTCAAACTGCCCCGTGCGCAGATTGCGGTAGACGTACTTATGCTCCGCATAGGGCGCATCCAAATGTGAGCTGTCCACCTCCGGATACACATGGCCGTTCGAGATAAAAATATCGAGCCAGCCATCGTTATCGAAGTCGACAAAGCCCACACCCCAGCCCAGATACCGCGTATTGATGCCCAGCCCCGAGAGATAGGTGTGGTCCTCAAAGGTGCCGTCGCCCAGGTTCTGATACAGCGAATCCGTATCGCCGGCGAAGTTCGTCTTGACGATATCGAGCAAGCCGTCGCGGTTATAGTCACCCACCGCAACCCCCATGCCGGCCTGTGGCTTGCCGTCCGGCGAGTAGGCGATGCCGGCCTCGATGGCAAGATCCTTGAACGTGCCATCCTTCTGGTTCTGGTAGTAAGTCGCCGCAGTCGAATCGTTCGCAACATAGATGTCCGGCCATCCATCATTATCCAGGTCGGCCACCGTCACCGAGAGTCCATACGTCCCAATCGTCTCCCACATGCCGGCCTTTTGCGAAACATCGCTGAACGTTCCATCGCCGTTATTGCGGTAAAGCAGATTCTTGCCACCATCCAGCCCCGGCGGCCCGCACGCCACTTGCATCCCCTTATACGCGCATCCTGCGGCCTCCGGCAGCGGCGCGGTCTTCAAATCGAAATCGATATAGTTGGCGACAAACAAATCAAGATGTCCATCCTTGTCGTAGTCCAGAAAGGCGCAGCCCGAATTCCATCGCAACTTACTTTGCGTAAGCCCGGCCTTCGCGGTCACATCGGTAAACGTGCCATCGCCATGGTTGCGATAAAGGATATTCTGGCCGTAATAGCTGACAAAAAGATCGTTCCAGCCATCGTTGTCGTAATCACCCACACAGCAGCCCTGGCCCCAGCCGGAGCGCGTCATGCCGCTCTTCGCCGTAATGTCGGTAAAGGTGCCATCCCGATTATTCTTGAACAACCGGCTGATCGGCTCCTGGCCCTTCGCAAAGCCTTCCAGCCGTGTGCCGTTGACCAAAAACAAATCGAGCCAGTCGTCATGATCGAAATCAAAAAAAGCCACACCGCAGCCGGTAGTTTCGAGCAGATAACGATTCTTATGCTCGGCTCCGTAGATGGTCTTCGCAGTCAAGCCGCTTTGCTTCGCAACGTCCACAAAGCTATAGCCAAGCGGCGTTCCACTCACAGGCGAGGGCAGCGTCTTCGGCTTTGGCTTCGGCTTCGCGTCAAAGCTTGGCCGCACGCCGATCTGCTGTGGCGCACTTACTTCCTGCGCCGGCACAGCCAGCTTCAAAACATCCTCCAGCGAAAGCACCAGCGCCGTGCGGGAAAGCGATCGTACAAAACCACGTCTGGTCCAGATCATTCGCTGCGGACTCCCTGTTTCAACACGAGAGCACAAGCTAAGGGCACCACGCATCATCGTTCACGCCCATCTTCCTGCAGCCCCGTTGCCATACTGGTACAGATTCTAGTGCAGGCCGTCAAGCTTCGGCTCGCTGGCTGCCTGTAGCTGTTGCGCCGTCGCAAGTTCGCGGCTCGCATCCTCGCTGCGACCCATCGCGCGATACGCCTGACCCAGCAGACTATGCGTCATAGAGTTGGCTGGATCCATCGTCCGCGCACGCTCCAGAAACGTCGATGCACCCAGCGCATCGTTCTTCTTCAGCATCGTCTTGCCTAACAGGATCAACGGACCCGTCGCGTTCGGCTCCAGCAACACGGCCTCTTGCAAGCTATGCTGCGCCTCATCATACTTGCCTGCACGAATATACGCATCGCCAAGCCGGTCGTACACCATGCCTTCGAGCGGGTTGTGCGCACGTTCCTTCTCAAGCTCCGCAATCGCCTCCTCCGTATGATTGCCCACCAGCGCAATCTCCCCCAGCAGCTCATGCGCAAGCGGCAGCGTTGGGTCGAGCTCGAGTGCCTTGTCGGCAAATCCACGCGAGATCGGAAGATACTCCCGCCGCAGCAGCATGCGCGCTGCAACAAGATATGCCGGCGCGCTCTCCGCAGCAAAACCGTATTGCGCAGCAAACGCACGGCGCGCATCGTCGTAACGGCGCGTATCCATGTAACACAGACCTAGCACGTAGTTTGGGTCCGCCTTACTCTTTGCGCTTGTCCGTGAACCTTCGAGTAAAGGAATTGCCTCCGCCGGCCGTCCCAAACGAAACAACGTCAGGCCACGCATCTGCGCTGATTCAGCATCGGCAGGATCTTGCTGCAACGCTTTGGCAAACGCTTCGTTCGCCTGCTTCAACCGATTGAGCGCGTAGTCTGCCAAGCCCTCCATGCGACTTAGTACATCAGGCATCTTACTATTTTGCGTCGCACGCGCCCGCACAGTGTCTATCTGCTGCAGCACCTCTTCTGCATGCCCAGAGTCCACCAGCTTGCGCAGGTTCATCGTCTCGGCGACTGCCTGCGCACAGACCGGTACATCGCATACACCAACGGCACTCAGCAAAATCGCCGCTCGTAACCAGCAACTCATCTTTACTTTCCTACTAACAGAAAACAAACGGAGAAGCAGGTTCGCTCCTCCGCTCAAAGTCGATGATGTCAGCTTCAGAATTGCACTCGTCCAGAGAACTGTAGCTGCCGTGGATTCGATGAGTTGTTCGGGAACGTACCTTGTGTAATTGTTCCAGGTTGATCGATGTTCACCTGCGCGGAGTTGCCATTCGGTAATCCCCAATTGATATGGTTGAAGGCATTGAAGCCGTCTGCCCGCAGTTGAAAGGTATACTTTTCGCGAATCGTGAAATTCTTCTGAATCGAAAGATCCGTATTGAAGTAGTGCGGTCCAAACAGCGTATCGCGGCCCACGTTGCCGATCTGATCGAGCGCCGGCACGGTAAACGGCCCGGACCCATTCAGCAGTTGTGCAGGAAACAGAGACGCATTCACACCCGGTGTTCCAGTTTGATGAATGTGAAACGCTCGTGTGTTTCCGTTCACGCGACATGGTGCATCGGTCGGCACCTGCGCGCTACAGGTCGAGTAACCGGCCGTAAACGGCAAGCCGCTCGAATAGTTGAGCACCGGGCTGATCTGGATTCCGCTTATGGCCTGGTCGATCAAGCGATTCGCATGCGAGAGCAGAGCCTTGTTCTTGCCGAAGGGCAATTCCAGCAGGCCGTACACAATGATCTGCTGCTGCCGCAATGCGCTGTCTCGTCCCTGTGTAATGCGCTTGTTCCAGGATGAGTAATTGACGGCTTCGCTGATCGCCTGCTGCCACGCATAGTTCGCATTCAGCGAGACCCCGTGCGCCATCGTCTTGGTCAGTGTCGCTTGCAGAGCGTTGTAGTGTGTGTCCAGATTGTCGCTGAAGTCGGTAATATCATCTGTCCAGCCACAGGGCCCTCCACATGCCGGTAACGAAGCGCTGTAATAACGCCTCAGCAGATTTTGATTGTTGGTGCCACCATCCGCGGCAATGCCCGCCACACCTGCAAAACCCGGCTGAGTAAGGTTGATGTAGCTCGCCTCATTCGGACTCCAGTGCAGACCCGCAGTGCTGATCGCCGCTTCGTTTGGATTGGTTGTATTGCCCGACGCATCGCCGAAGGTGTGCGTTCCTTTATTGCCCACGTAGGCAATGGTCGTCGAGAATGTAGGACTGAAGGATTGTTGGACGCTTAGGTTCCATGCATCGAGCGTAGGAAGACGAAGCGTGGTGGGCCGGCTGCGAGAGGTCACCAGGGAACCTGGATTTGGCAACAATCCATTCGTTGGCACGACGACTGCGGTAGCCGCTGGAGGTCCTGATACAAGGGAAAAAGCATCTGCCGTCCCACTCGAAGTAATGGTCTGATTTTGAAGTACAGGCAGATTCTGCGTCGCCGCATGACCAAAGATAGAACCAAATACGCCGATGTCAAAGCTGCGTCCATAGCCTCCGCGAACCACCGTCTGCGGCGTCGCTTGATAGGCAATACCGATGCGTGGGTTGTAAGTATTTTTTGGCAAGCCATAATTCATATCGCTGTTGATATTGCCATAGCCCGCAACCTGCAGATAACCAGTGTTGAGATTCAACAGTGCTCCATTCCCCTTACCGTTGACCGACTCCGGGAAATAAAACTCATACCGTAGACCGTAGTTCACGGTCAGCTTGGAGGTCGCGCGCCAGGTATCCTGCACGTAAAAGAAATCCCGCTTTTGGAACTCTTTCGCGTTGGTAGATGTGCTGACATAACGATTGAACTGTGTCACCTGTCCAGTAACGAAAGACGCGAAACCAAGTCCAGAGATACCATTATTGCCGTTCGAGGTTGGCCCCGTCCCGAAAAGCAAAATCCCGGTGCGATCGTTATCACTTGGCACCCGCAGATTGCGCGCATATCTTAAGTCTGTACCAAACTTCACACTATGATTGCCCAGCGTACGCGTCCAGTTATTGGCCAGTTGATACTGGTCTTCGCGCTCCTCAAGTGGACAGTTGCAGCGGTCCACGTTCAGGCCGGCACCATACTGCGGTCCGGTTGCCTGACCGTTGCTTGGCCCTCCAAAGCTTCCTACCTCTGTCAGCTGAAAGGAGGGAGCGCCGCTGGTAAAGCTGTCGCCCAGGTTCATTCCGGGGATGCCGAGGGTCGTCGCAAAGTTCGTCCCCGCATCGTACTTCGCCGTGATGATGTTGTAGCGGAAGTAGCCGAGCCGCACATCCGTCACCAGCTTGCTGTTCAAGGCAATGTCCACGCCGGCCGCCGCGCTGTCGTTGGCACCCCTTGAGGTTCCACCGTATCCGCCTAACCCGAACCCGGCTCCACCCGCCGCGCCGAAGATAGTCGAGCCGGTCAGCGTATCCGTAAACCGACTGAATCGCCCAAAGACATGCACCTTGTCATTGACCGTGTAATCTCCGCGCGCATCCCACTGGTCGCTGTTGAAGCCGCCATTGCCGCTGCCGGCGTAGTTGCCCTTCAGCCCGCCCAGGTTTCCGCTCGTATTCGGGGCATAGGGCTGCAGAAACTTCAACAAGTTCAGCGCAGGCTGCGAGAGTTGCGCAGCCGGAATCACCGCACCTGCATACGGAACGGACGCTCCAGCCACCTGCTGATAAACTAAAGTCTGTGCCGCCATCGTCGGTGTCGCGAAGTTGCCACGCGCCCCATTGACGTACTCGCTAAAGTCGCAACCGGCCACCCCGTTTAGCGCAGTCGCCTGCCCCAGGCACGTGGACACCAGGTGCGCCGTCGGTACCGTCATAATGTTGGCGATGCCTACCTTCTGCCGCACTCCCTGATAGTCGACGAAGAAGAATGCCTTATCCTTCAGCACCGGCCCGCCCAACGAACCGCCAAACTGGTTCTTCAAACCACTAGGAAACGGGTTGGTCGACGAAAGAGCACTCGGCCCCTGCGTAAACGGATCACGCGCCAGATTGTAGTTGCTCTCGCGGTAGTCGAATGCGCTGCCATGAAACGCATTCGAGCCCGACTTGGTCTGTGCCGTCACTACCGACGACACCGCCTTGCCGAACTCAGCGTCGAAATTCTGCGTCGTGATCTTGGTCTCGGATAAGGAATCCGAGTTCGGATTAACCACGATAATGCCCAAAATCGGGTCCTGGTTGTCCGTTCCATCCAGTTGGAACGCCACTCCCGCAAACGCCTGCCCATCCACTTCAATCTGCTTGGACCCCTGCGGATTCTCACTCGCCGCATGGCTCCAGCCAAGTTGCTGCGCCCCCGGAAGCAACAGTTGCAGATTGGTAAAATTGCGATCCGGAATCGGCAAATCCACAATCTCCTTCGCATCAAACTCGGTCGCCACATCCGCACGATCGGTCTTCAACTGCGGCACATCGTTCGACGTGACCTCCACCGTCTGGTCCGACCC
This sequence comes from uncultured Granulicella sp., assembly GCA_937873145.1. Lineage (GTDB taxonomy): Bacteria > Acidobacteriota > Terriglobia > Terriglobales > Acidobacteriaceae > Edaphobacter. The sequence continues at coordinate 27,966 of CALMVK010000226.1, forward strand.
ACCCACCGTCAAAACAGCGCTGACCTTCGGTGACGTATCCGCAAATACCTGCAGCGCTTGCTGCTCATAGGTCTTGAAGCCTACCGACGTCACCTTCACGGTGTAGGTGTCGGGCACCAGGTGCTCGGCCGTAAACTCGCCGGCCGCGTTGCTTTGCAGGGTGACCGAGGTTCCCTTCCCGACATCGGTCACAACTACCGTAGCTCCAGGGATCGCCGCACCCGTCGCATCCGTCACCGTTCCAAGAATCTGTCCAAACACCGCCTGCGCGAGAGCCTTCGGGGAGAGTGCCGCAAACAGAGTCAATACCCCTGCCGCCAGCCAACCCTGTCCCCAGCGCTTCCAATGCTTTGTCATCTCACTTCCTCCTTGTAAAAGCAGACCTGCATCGTGCTTGCCAACCAACTCCGCCGTTGGTCAGCCGGGTAGATCTGCCCTGCGCTGCTTCCTATAGGGGAACGGATTGGGGTGTTCCTAAAACTGCTGTTCAAGTTGCGTGAGTAACAATAGCCACCTGAATGTGAATCTGTCAATCTCATTTGTCCTTAATTGTGTTCATGAATTTCATAAACGATATGACAGATTTACAGCAAGCGAGCTTGAACCGAAACTCGCCTCAACTTCGGCTTCTTTCACCAAAAGAGAGTCGAACGCACATTCTTTACCAAGCCGAACTACGTATCTCTAGGCATCTCTGAGCCTCAAAGCTAAGACAATTGACATAGCAGCTCGGCAAGCC
>CALMVK010000227.1 GCA_937873145.1 uncultured Granulicella sp.
TCTGTCCGCAGCGGTCGAGTTCACGTCCAGACTGAACCCTCGCTGGAGAGAGCTTGCTCGAGCATTTGAGCCTCTCTTTGGCAGTGCAGCGCCGCCACAGGCCCAGGCACACGAGCGGCGACGCCTCTCACCCGACTGATGCCATACCCGTCCAGCCCCCAGCCCCATTTGTCTTGGAGCCCATCATGCCGAAGGCCTTGTTTTCCGCCGAAGAGTTCAAGCCCACAGAGTTCTCCACCGCGCAGGACAAAGCGGCATTTGGAAACCACTTCTTCCGGTTCATCGAATCCGACTGGAAGCAAACGATGTTCACAAAAACCTTCTACAACCGGCTTTCCAATTGCTTCGGGCACATAGCTCACTACGACCTGCACGGCTTCTACGGGACATGGTTCGCTCATGATGAGCTACGCCTCAGCTTTCTCCGGCACACCTTGGGATTCAGCTACTACGGCGATCCTGCTTACACGTTTTCGGACGTGGAGCGTGCCATCAAGGCCGAGCTTCGCCGCCGTCCTCTAGTAGCCCATTATGAAGCTCAAGTCGCCGCGGCAACCCGCGCCCGAGAGCTGGCTCAACTGGAGCGGCTACAAGCCAAGTACGGAACGACTTGCCGGCCCCTGTGAGTTCCGCACCTGCTGCAGAGCCCTGCTTCAGTCCAGCGCTGCCGCCTGGTCGAGCTCAATCACAAGCAACGCAAATCAGCCTCTTCTAAGGAGATCCCATGCTGCATGTGTACCGACCCGTTCTCGAGGTTCTCATGCAGCGTGGAGTCCAGGACCCTTACACCTTTCTTCGCCCCTCACGATGGGCCGACCTACCGGAACCTTCAACCATCGAAGGCGTAGCTGAAGCCGTCCCGTTCCTGCTTCGTGCTGCAAAGGACGGCCTGAAAATCACCATCTTCGGTGACTACGACTGTGATGGAGCACTTTCTTCCGCCATCCTCGAAGCCACCCTGCTGCGTTTGGGCGCTACTGTTGACGTCTACCTCCCCCACAGGGACGAGGGATATGGCCTGAGTGAGTCCGCGGTGCACCGCTTTTCTCGCTCCGGAACAAAAGTCCTCATCACCATTGATAACGGGATCAACGCTGCAGGTCCGGTCCGCCTCGCTCAGCGTCTCGGGATGAGGGTGGTGGTCATTGACCATCATCAGATCGAAACCAGGGCCGACACGCAGGCTGTGTGGTCGGACGAGTTCTGCGCAGCTGGATTGGCCTACATGGTCAGCTCAGCACTCCTGCAGCAATCCAACCTTACTATGGAGGTTCGAGATGCCTTTCTCGCCAGTCTCAGCCGACTAGCTGCGATCGCCTCTATTGCCGACTGCATACCCCTTGCCGGCGCGACCCGGACCCTGACGCGTTTAGGGCTGGCGGAGCTCAGCAGGACCTCCCATGCTGGCTTACGAAAGTTGATGGACCTCGGCGGGATCATGCGGGCTAAGGTTCCGTCGGCTGAAGAGATCGCCTTCAGGATCGGACCGAGACTGAATGCAGCGGGCCGAGTCGGACATCCACTTGAGGTGCTACGGATGCTTAAAGCCCGTACGCCGGAAGAACAATCCAGACTGGCTTGGGAACTCGACCGGCTAAACCTCACGCGGCGCCGGCTGGAGAAGGAAGCGCTCGAGGAACTCACCAGCATGGTGAATGACCGGGAGCAATCCGCCCTCGTCCTTTACGCCGCACACTGGCGCAAAGGATTAGCTGGCATTCTCGCGAGCCGCGCGAGAGAGCGGTTCGGCGTTCCAACCTTCGTTCTTGTCCACGATCCGCACACCGGAATGGCTGTGGGATCAGGGCGAAGCATTGAGGGTATCAGCCTCATCGATGCGCTGCGATCCTGTAAAGCCGTTCTGCATCGCTACGGGAGGCTCTGTTGCAAAGTTCCGGTGGCCGCGTGAAGATGGGCTGAATACGAGCGG
>CALMVK010000228.1 GCA_937873145.1 uncultured Granulicella sp.
GGCGGAAAACCGGAGCGGCGGATGGAGGCGAGATGGACTTGCGCGTGTTCGTTTATTTCGCCGCGCTGCTGCTTGTTTATGGAGGCTTCGAGACGAGTCTGAGCGTGTGGCTGACCACGTACGCGCTGCGCTACGGCCGGAGCTCGCTGGTGCTGAGCGAGTCTATGACGGTGCTGCTGCTGTGCGGGCTGACGGCAGGGCGAGCGTTTGCGGCGTGGCTGCTGCTGCGGGTGGACGACCGGATAGTGCAGCGGACGGCACTGACGGGGGCGCTGCTGCTCTCGGCGGGGCTGGCGCGGGCGCATACGGCGGCGGCGATTGCGAGCCTGGCGGTGCTGCTTGGGTTTTCGCTGGCCCCGATCTTTCCTGCTACGTTCGCGCTGGTGATGGAGCGCGGACCTTCGGCGCACCAGGCGGGGCTGATACTAGCTGCGTCGGGGATTGGGGCGGCGCTTTTGCCGTGGGGGATGGGCGTGGTTTCGACGCGGACCGGCTCCTTGCAGGTGGCGCTGGCGTTGCCGGTGGTCGCGGCGGCGGTGCTGCTGGCGCTGACGCTGCGTCCGCCGCAGACCGCAGCGCAATCGTGAGTGTGCCTGGATCTAACGGCCGGGGCGCGCGCGTATAACGGAGGGATGGAAGCCGCGCGCAGGGTCCAAGCTGTCCGATCTGTCCGATCTGTCCGATCTGCTGCCAGCGTGCCGGAGGCTGTGGTGGAGGCGCTGGCTCGCGGAGCCGTGGTGCTGACGGCCAACCAGCGTGCGGCCCGTGCGCTACGGCTGGCGTTCGACGTACAGGAAGGCGAGGCGCAGGCCGGGCGGGTGAAGAAGAGCCGCTGGCAGACGGCCAACATTTTGCCTCTCGAGAGCTGGCAGCAAGGCATGTGGCGCGAGCTGGTGCTGGATGGCGGCGACTCCCGGCTGCTGCTGAACCGGGCTCAGGAGCACGTCCTGTGGCGGGAGATCGTGGCGGCAGACTCGGAGCTGCCGGCTCTGCGTTCGGTCGATGCGCTGGCCGAATTGGCTGCCCGCGCGTGGCGCCTGCTGCAGCTTTACGGCGGCAGCTTCGAGGACCCCGACTTTGACGGCTCTACCGACACCCGGGCCTTCGCGCGCTGGGCGGGCCAGTTTGCGCGGGTGTGCGGCCGCGAGCGCCTGCTGAGCCGGGCCGAGCTTCCCCTGGCACTCGAGACGGCCCTGCGGCGGGGCCGCCGATCGCTGGCCGGGCAGGCTTTGCTGCTGGTCGACTTTGACTACCATGCTCCGGCGCAGCAAAGTTTGTTTACGGCGATCCGCAGACTGGGGATCGCTGTGGACGAGATTGGGACTGCGGTCGCCCAAACCTCCGGCTCCCTGGTCTGTGCGGCTGAACCGCGCGACGAGTTGCAGGCTGTGGCGGAGTGGGTACGGCAGCATCTGGAGGCCGATGTCGGCAGCCGCATGGCTGTGGTCGTGCCTGATCTGGCGCAGCGCAGGCCGACGCTTGAGCGGGTTTTTTACGAACGGGTCTGGCATGAGAGGCTCGGGCACGAACGGCTGGGGCATGAGCAGCCCACGCCCACTTCCCTGCCCCTCTTCGATGCCACGCCGCTCTTCGAGTTTTCACTTGGCCCGTCGCTGGCTGAGACCGGCCCGGGTGCCGCGGCGCTCGATCTGCTGGCCTGGTCGCTGGGCGCGTTACCACTCGATCGCGTGAGCCATCTTCTGCTCTCGCCCTTTCTGACTGCGCCCCATGAGCTGGATGCGGTGGCGCGCTTCGACGCATTCCATCTGCGCGCGGTCCCGCTGCTGCGGCCGGAGATCTCGCTCGACCAGACAATGGCGTTGCTGAGCCGTGCGGCTCTTGCTCCCGAGCTGCTTGAGCATCTGCGCGCGATGAAACAGGAGGCCAGACCCGCAAGCCAGGAGCAGACCTATGCCGCGCATGGGGAGCAGTTTGGCGCGTTGCTCGCCGCTGCCGGTTGGACGTATGCCGTGGCTGCGGACTCCGTGGTTGCGCAGATGCGACACCGCTGGGAGAGCGCTCTGGACGAGCTGGCGACGCTCGATTTTCGCCAGGCCGCCGTGCCGCCAACTGCCGCGGTAGCTTTAGAAGCCTTGGCTCGCATTGCCCGTGAGGCGATCTTTGCGCCGCAGTCGCGCGATGCGCCGGTGCAGGTGCTGGGTCCGCTTGAGCTGGGCGGCGTGCCCTTCGATGCGCTGTGGTTTCTCTCCGCGGATGACCGGACCTGGCCTGCCCGCGCTGTCCCGCATCCGCTGCTGCCAGCCGGTTTGCAGCGCCGCCTAGGCATGCCGGGAACCAGCTCCGCGGACGAGGACCGAAGAGCCGATGTGCTGACGCGCCGCATCGCCCACGCCGCCCCGGAGGTGGTCTTCAGCTACGCCCGGCGGGTGGAAGAGGCCGATCGGCGACCCTCGCCGTTGCTACGGGAACTGAGCCTGGCGGACGGTGCGCCGGTGCTCCCGATCGCGGAGACAACGCCGTTCCGCTATGCGCGGGTGCCGGAAGCGACCGCGCTGCCGGCGCTTCCCGATGCCATTCTGCGCGGCGGGGCGCGGGTGCTGAAGGACCAGGCTGCGTGTGCCTTCCGCGCCTTCGCCGAGCACCGTCTTTGGTCGAGCGAGCTTGCGAACCGCGATCCCGGCCTCGATCCACGCGATCGCGGCTCGCTCGTTCACCGGATTCTCGAGACGTTCTGGGCGGAGCTGCAGGACCAAGACACGCTGCGCGCGCTGCCGATGGAGGATCGGCTGGTCCTGCTCGATCGGGCGATCGACGCGGCGCTTGAGCGGCCCGGACGTCAGGTACGCTCGGCTTGGGACGCGGCGTATCTGGAGGTGGAGCGTGAGCGGCTGCGCCTGCTGCTGCGGCCGTGGCTGGAGCTTGAGCTAAAGCGGCCCTGGTTCCGGGTACAGCAGCAGGAGCAGCGTTTATCCGGGGTGGCGCTGGGCGGTGTGCGGCTGGAACTGCGTGTGGATCGTGTGGACGACACGAAGGCCGGCCCGCTGATTCTGGACTACAAGACCGGCAGCGCGAGTCCCGGAGGATGGCTGACGGATCGCCCGGACGAGCCGCAACTTCCGCTATACGCGGTCTTTAATCCGACCGAGGAGCTGGGCGGGGTGGCGTTCGCGCTGCTTCGCGCGGGCAACGATCTGGGCCTGAAGGGCTTTTGCGACGACGCTGCGCAGGTGCTGGCCAAGCCTGCCCGTATGTTGTGCGGCCTGGCCGAGCAACGCGAAGCCTGGTTTGAGGTGCTGACCGGTTTGGCCTCGGCGTTTGCGGCGGGCGATACGCGGGTGGAACCGAAGGCGTATCCGAATACGTGCCAGTACTGCGCCCAGCGCATGGTCTGCCGTCTGGACCCCACGCGGCTGACCTCTACCGAGCAGGAGAGTGAGCCGGAGGAGGTTGCCGGCTATGGCTGAGGTGCTGACATTTCGCGTGCCGGAGCCGGGCCTACTGCCGGAGCTTGCGCGCCCGCTTGCTCCCGATGCGGCGGAACGGGAGCGCGCGCTCGACCTGCGGAGCTCGTTTATTGTTGAGGCGCCGGCCGGCTCGGGCAAGACGGGGCTGCTGCTGCAGCGGTTTTTGAAGCTGCTGGCCACGGTCGACGACCCCGCCCAGGTGCTGGCGATCACCTTTACGCGCAAGGCGACGGGCGAGCTGGCGGATCGCATGCTGCGGCAACTGACCGAGGCTGCCGCGGCGCAAGCGCCCAAGGGGACGTTCGACACTGCCACGCGTCCGCTGGCCGAAGCTGTGCTGGCCCGCGATGCCGCGCTCGGCTGGAACCTGCTCGACCAGCCGCAGCGGTTGAATATCCGGACGATCGACGCGGTGTGCGCCGGGATCGCTGCCCGGCTGCCTGTTCTGTCCGGCAGTGGAGGAGGCCTCTCGCCTTCGGACTCCGCTGCCAGCCTGTATGGAGAGGCTGCCCGGCGTACTCTGGCGCGGCTCGGCGGGCCGGATGGGGCGCTGAACCAGGCGCTGCGCACGGTGCTGTTGCATCGCGACGGCAACCTGGCCAACTGCGAGGCGCTGATTGCGTCCATGCTGGCTGCGCGCGAGCAATGGGGCGAACTGGTGCCGGCCGGGGAGCTGGATGAGGGCCGGCTGGATCGCGAGGTGCTGCCGCGGCTGGAACGGGCGCTCGACCTGGCGATCTGCCGGGGCCTGACGCGGCTGAACAAGTTTCTTCCCGCACCGATGCTTGAAGAGCTGTGCGCGCTGGCGGCCGAGATGGGCCACGCTGAAGGGTACAACGGCGGCAGCTCGCCGGTGGCCATCTGCGCGGGCAAGTTTACTCCTCCCGAGGAGAAGGCCGCCCACCTGGGCCACTGGCTCGGGCTGATCGACCTGCTGCTGACGCAAGGGGGCGAGTTTCGCAAGGCGGGTGGGATCAACTCGCGCAACGTCAAGTTTCTGATCGAGAAACATCACAAACAGGAGCTGATCCGGCTGATTGAGCAGGTGCAGCATGACGACAAGTTGTGCGCCTTGCTGTGCAGCGTCCGCGCCCTGCCGCCGACTGAATATCCGGCGGACCAGTGGCGGGTGGCGAAGGCGCTGTTCCAGGTGCTGAGCCGCGCGCGGGTGGAGTTGCAAGCGGTGTTTGCGGCGCGCCAGGAGTGCGACTTTGCGGAGATCGCGTTGCTGGCCAAGGAGGCGCTACGGGCCGACTCTGCGCAGGAGGATCTGGCGGCGGCCGGGCCCGAGCTCGAGCATCTGCTGGTGGACGAGATGCAGGACACGTCCACCACGCAGTATGCGTTGATCGAGCTGCTGACGCGGGGGTGGGACGGGGTTTCGCGCACGGTTTTGCTGGTCGGCGATCCGAAGCAGTCTATTTATTTGTTTCGCCAGGCGCGGGTGGAGCGGTTCGTCGAGACGATGCGCCGCGGCCGGCTGGGTACGCTGCCGCTGACGGCGCTGCATCTGACGGCCAACTTTCGCTCGCAGGCGAACCTGGTGCGGGCGTTCAACGCCGACTTTGGCCGGATCTTTCCGTCCGAGACGGATGCGGATGAGCCGGCTTCGGTGCCGTTCCGCGCGGCCGATGCGACGCGTGCGCCTTCTTCGGCGGCTTCGGTGGTGTGGCACGTGCGCCCGCTGGCCTTCGGGACGACGGCGGCCGAGCGGGCCGAGCAGACGGCGCAGGAGGCGAGAGAGATCCGGGAGATTGTGGAGGACTGGCGGGCGGGTCAGAACGGCGGGGCTGGCAGCAGCGGCGAGGCGGGCAGACAGGAGGGAGCGGGCAGGCGCAACTCCTCGTCGCGGATCGCCGTCCTGGTGCAGTCGCGGGCGCACCTGCTGCCGATCGTGCAGGCGTTCAAGCAGGACCGCCCGATTCCCTACCGGGCGATCCAGATTGAGCCGCTTGGGGAGCGCCAGGAGATCCTAGACCTGGTTGCGCTGACACGCACGCTGCTGCATCCGGCCGATCGCGTGGCGTGGTTCGCGCTGCTGCGCACGCCGCTGTGCGGGCTTACGCTTGAGGATCTGCATCGGCTGGCGGGCGCGGACGACTACAGTTTTGCGCAGCATACGGTGCTTGCGCTGCTGCGCGAACGCGGCGATCTGCTCTCGCCCGATGGGATCGGCCGCCTGGAGCCGTTCTGGCAGATTGTTGAAGCGGCGTTCGAGCAGCGTGGACGCCTGCCGCTGGCGCAGCTTGTGCACCGCACCTGGTGCGCTTTTGGGGCGGACCGATTCCTTGCGCCGGACGCCGTGCTGAACGTCGAGCAGTACCTGAAGCTGCTCGAACAGCTGGAGACGTCGACCGGTGCGCTGTCGCTCGAGACGCTGAACGAGCGCCTGGGCAAGCTGTATGCGGCTCCTTCTGCGCAGGAGGATGCGGTCGACCTGATGACGATCCACACGGCCAAGGGGCTGGAGTGGGATCTGGTGCTGGTGCCTTCGCTCGAGCGCGCTGGCCGGGCCAACGAGACGCGGCTGCTGGATTGGATCGAGACGGATGCGGAGGATGAGCTTGATGAGCTCGACGAGCTCGCAGACGACGAACACAGCGCTGTGAGCGTGGCGCACGGTATGCTTGCGCCCATCCAAAGCAAGGGCGGGGACA
>CALMVK010000229.1:0-4711 GCA_937873145.1 uncultured Granulicella sp.
TAGCACTTTGATTCGTCAAATCAAGCGTCTGAATCGCCGCCAGCTCTTGATGCGCGGTAGGACCGGTCTTGAGTCGCCACGTCAGAGTCACGAAGATTAAAAGAACCGCCGTTGCAAACATAGCGACAGGGATCAAAGGAAACCTAGCTCTGGACGGCTCCGTACGGAGTTCAGCCAGACGCTGCAAGCAATACGGACAATCGGCAACATGAGCTGTTCGCGGATCGGAAAGAGGCGGTTTCTTGGGGCCAAAAGCGATTTGGCGCAAGAAAGCCTCGCCCGGACCTCCAACGTGGGGCTCGTTGCCAGGGGTGATTGGCATTCTGCTATACCGCTCGGAGAACCACTCTTCCGAACGCACAGTTCTGCCACCCAATCTTCTGCTCCAGAATTTCAAGTCTTTTGCCTCAGGAATCCGTCCTCCCGCTTGCGGATGTGGTGGCCTGGGACTTGGGCCGGTGTAGCGCCCGTGGTTGCTCTAGCAATCTAGCGCGCAAACGATACTCCTCTGCCCAGCTTAATCAAGATTGCATCAGTCTCCCGTCGGAAGCTCTTACGAATCGCGCTGTAGTCCACTCCGAGTGTCTCCCCGATATCCCGCCAGGTGTAGCCCATACGAATGTATCTGGCGACGTCTTTCGCTTGCGGAGACAGCTCCCTGACGATCTCTTCAAGAAAGATTGCCTCAACAGGATCGATGAGCTGTGACACTGCATAGGCATCCAGCTCCAGCGAGCCACCTTCCGGATACTCTTTGATGTGGTTTTTCTGCTGTTTGGCCAATCGTCTCACCTGACTTCGCAGACGAGCCGTCAGCTTCTGGGTCGTCGGCCGCGGTGAGGACTTTGAGGCGAACGCCCATACGGGTTCCAACGCCTCTTCGATAAGCTCAGGGCCTCGCGCCTCGTCATGAAGGTAAGACCAAGCAGTGGTGTGAGCAAAAGCCCACGTGGATTCGACTGCTGACAAGAGTTGCTGCCGCAGTGCTGCATCCAGGGAGTCCTCCCATTTCCAGAGAACATTGGGGCCTAGGGTCTTCGTCGCCATCAAAACCGATCAAAGCCTTTCCCTACGAGATTCGGAGTGTGCCGGCAATCCCACATAAGAGTGACCAAAGAGTACTTGCCCAACAGCACGCTCGTCCACTTTCAAAGAATCTGAACTCCTCTAGCGTTCGAAGAGGGGTTCACCGATTCAAAGCAGAAAATGATGTTTTCCACACCACAAAGAGCGTCCCAAAGTGCCTTAAGGGAGTAACGAAGCGGACAGTCACGTCTGTCGATCAGGAAAATGCTTATCTGGCTATTTCCTTTTCGATGTAGTCGTACCTAGTGGCGGGAGCGGAGGAGCAATCGAGTGTCGGAGACCTCTCAAAGGACCACGCGGTACATTTGGCCGCCAGAAGCGGAACGGCTTGTAAAGAGAGCTGCACAGGGTGGATCATCGCAACAAAACGCAGCACTTCTACATCAGAAGCTGGCGGCCCTGACCGGCTTCAGTGATCATGCCTGCTGGCGGTATCTCCAAAAATTTGGTATCAAGCGTCCCGGCGCTGGGAAACGGATGCAGTGGAACCCCAAGGCCGTCGATTTTGTCATGGACCAGGGCTACGACGCTGCGGTTCAGAAGTTCAACACTTCTAAGAAGGCTGTCTACCGCTTCATGCAAAGGAACGAACGGGCGATGGGCGCTTGCCGGGGCCAGTACAGCCTTAACCAGCTTCGTAAGCTCCTTTCGGTTCGCACTGAGACCATCGGAGGCTGGATCAAAGCAGGTCATCTGGAAGCGACCGCATTCCAGTACGGCGGCAAAGAAACGTACATCGTCTCTGATGAGCAGCTTCGCAAGTTCCTGAAATGCTTTTCTGGTGACCTCATGCCGAGGCGCTTGCCTGAAAAGCGCTTAGAGTTTCTCTCCCAATTCCTCTTCGAGGGAGGCCACGCGGAGCTCGGTCTGCTGCGCACGCGGGAGAGCAAGAAGGAAGGAGAGGCTTTTCGTAATGGGGAATACCTCGTGTCCTCACACCCCCGCGTAGAGAGGGAGAATACGACACAGATCTAACCAATCCCTGTTCGCTGGCCATTTAGCCGAGCCTCCTTTAGGAGGCTCTTTCGTTTTCCGGGTTTCGGTGACAAGAAGCGTCAACAAAATGCGCGTTCATTGCAGTCGGCACGATGACGGCGAAGACGTTTAGGTCTTTACCCTGTTGCTGAACAGATCAGACGAGCGACTGATCGCAGCTTTGCCTCATACCGCAGCCGCGGCAGCGGCTAATCTGCTGGTGACTCCGATCGACGGTGTTGGAACCGCGAGCGCGCTTCACCTCCGCAATGATCCCTTCAAGCCAAGCAATGTTCTCCGGTGTTGGATGAACCTTCCGCGCCTCCTCATTGCCGTACAGCACCAGACCATAAGGCACCTGCTCGCCGTAGTGCTCACGCACAAGAACGATGTAGGCGAGCACCTGAATCAGGTGATTGGGATAGACCCCGCCTCTGGCCGGCGGTCGAGCCGACTTTTTCAGCTCCACCGGGATGATGCCATCCGCATTACGGATCAGGCAGTCGGGTTTCCCTCGAAGTCCAAGCCGTTCTGAGACTAAGGTTGGTGGGCTCACACGCTGGCTCTCATGGTCCTGGTAGACGACGTCACCATCCGGGATCCTGAGCGCCCTCTTCCGTCTTTGGCTGAGGCGTAGCAGCAGCACACCTACCACCAGCGCACCCAAAGCTGCCAGCAGCAGGAGCATCAGAGCATCCTCCAGAGAGCAAGGGCAAGCAACACAAGAGCAAGGAGCAGCGCCGCGATGCCGGCGCCACTCAGCGCATCAGTCCTGGCGATCTTTGCGCCTTGCGCTTGATGCCAGAGCTCCCCTTCGGCCTGTGCTTCACGCGCTTCAGCACTGGACGGCTCTTTACACACCATCTTCAGCCACCACGCACGTTGGCAGTACACAAACTCTGCCAGCTCGCTCACTCGTACCGGTCGGTCACTCATCACGTCTTGATTCGGCCTCAACCTCCGGTTTCCGTCAAATCCACCCTTCAGAGGTACTTATGTTCAGAGAACTTGCGCCCCTTCTACGACAGCGAGCCGTTCTGCTCACGGTCACCCACCTCGAGGAGGATCAAATTCGTGTCAACGTGCTTCCCAAGCAGGTAGGGACGGGCGAAAACACGGCTCTCACCATCCCTTTCAGTGTCACCGGCACAGCGGAGGAGCTGGATGAACAGCTGCCGCAGGCTTTCGTGCAGTTTGTAGGGAAACACCTGGAGCTGAAGAACACCCTCGAGGCTGCCAGGGCCGAGATGGACGCCGCGGCCAAGCAGGCGAAAGAAGAAGCGAAATCGAAAACCAAGACGACGGCGAAGAAGCCAGAGCCCGTACCCGCGAAACCTGAACCACCCAAACAAGCCGCGGCACCCAGTCTCTTCGACCCCTTGCCAGAGGCAGCGGAGTCCACGTTACCCAGTTCCGATGAGGACGAAATCCTGAAGGAGATCAAAGACAATGAGCAGTCCGACGACGACACCGAACATGACCTTGAAGACGACACTGTTGCCGCGTGAATTCATCTACAACGGGGCGAAGATCCCCGATCCCAACCCTGCGATGACGGTGGAGCAGGTCCGCGATCTGCTCACCGCAGCTTACCCGGAGATCTCGACGGCAGCGGTTTCTGGGCCTGAAGACGCCGGCAAGAGTTTGCGGTACACCTTCACCCGGGCCATCGGCTCGAAGGGATAACCATGCCCAATGCAGCGAAGGACCGGCTTCTGGTTGAGCTTGCCAGCCTCACCCAGAAGCCTCTTACACCCAACGAAGAACGGCTGAGGAGACATCTCGAATGCGACAAGTGCGTCAAGCTATGCTCCGCCCTCGCGGAAGCCGTTCAGCCATACCGAAACCAAGCCCAGCGTGTTCTCGACGCACCCACCGAGTTGTTGGCACCCCTACTGTAGGGCTGCTGGCACCGGCCTTCGGCCAGGCGCTCCCCAGCCTGGCCGGAGTGCCGGCCGCTTACTCGCATAGCGAAAATACGGACACCCTCCTCGAGCTCTGCCGAGTCCTGGTGGAGCACGACCTCGGAGATGAAACCCTATGGAAGAGCAGCGGCAAGCAGCCTCTCAGGTTCGCGGCGGCCGCGGTGAAGAAGGCGATCGAAGAGCGTTGCGGAGACTTGTTGACCCGCAACGTCAGTTACGAGCTCTCGATACAAGACAACATCGGCAGCTACGGAGACGAGGAACTGCGTGAAGGCGTACTGCTTCTTTCTGTTGATTGCAGCGGTTGTGGATACCTGAAGATCGGCCCTGCCCTGGCAGCGTTGGAGAAAGAAGAGGAAGGGCTAGGAGCAGCCTTCTATCACCTGCTTCGGCTTTCGCTCTATCGCTGGCTCCGCTTGTATGACCACACAGATGCAGAGGCATACAACGAGAACCTGCGTGAGTGGGCGGAACAGGAAGACGAACAGGCCCGCGAAGAGTATGAGATCGCCGACGTCGGAGGAGCATTACCGGCATTTCTCCGCGGAGAAGACAAACTGCAAGCTAAAGACTACCGCGCTCTGATTCGCCGGCATCGCCGTGGCCCACAGAAGGCATGGATCGAAAGCCTGCTTCGCATTGCGGCGTTGACCCGAGTTCCCTCACGTGCGCCTCGGGAGCTCATAGATGCCTACTGGGATGACATCCCTCTGCCTGCCTTGCTG
>CALMVK010000229.1:4721-5609 GCA_937873145.1 uncultured Granulicella sp.
CCCAATCCATGCAGGAGGCTTGCCACGAGCCGACTTACCTCCAGGTTTTCTCCCCCTCGAACCCTGCTGAAGCCGACAAAGCCTTCCGTGGCTTTGCGCGCTTTCTGGCGATCAACCTGGAGCTCTTCACGCTGGTGGAGGCCCTGAACCAAGCATAAGGAGACCTCACACGTGCAGACCCAGATCTCGATCGGCAGCAACAGAAACTTTGCCCTGAGCCAGGCCCTTCTCATCTACAAGGCGGATTCGAACAGGGAGGCTTTCGTTACCCTTCACCAGGTCGGCAAGCAGGCTCATTGCCCACCGACGCTCGGTCCGGCCGAAACGCTTACACAGGCTTTCCTCGATAGCCTTGTGCGCGCAGTGGGCGGCAACGCAGCTGTTGAAGTCCTTCCGGAGAACGTTCTCGCACGCACACAACATATGCTGGCGTGGTGGGTGCCGGCGAAGGCGCGACGGATGTTCTTCCAGCACGCGCAAGGTGTACTCGACGACATCAGCGGACAGGTCTGTCCTCAACCTGCCCTTGTGTTGCGTGTGGATGGGTCGGGTCTTTCCTTACGAGCGCTCGAAAAGAGCCAACGACCAGAGGCGAAGACGCGCATGATGGTCGCACCATACTGGAACATCTACGCCAACGGGACCGTTTGCCTTGGGTCGATGCGAGCTCCGAAAGAGGCAAGCGTATCAGCGATGAACCGCTGGGAGACGAGCTTCTACGAAAGCGCATTCACACACCCCAACGACGCTCAACGGCTTACGACCCACCCGGGCGGCTCGGAAGGACTCTGGCGCAAGCTCGCCGGCAGCCAGCGGCCGTTCCCCTCCAAATACCTTAACGACGCCAAACAGTCCTTGGCTCACTTTATGAAAGGAACACCCTAGATG
>CALMVK010000230.1 GCA_937873145.1 uncultured Granulicella sp.
TCCCCGTATATCCACGTGAACTTCCCCGTACGCCTTAATAAGGAAGCAAGAGACTACAAGAGAACAAGAGAGCAAAAGAAAACAGGAGAAGGCTCTGTGGAAATGTGGAGGCCGTTCCGAAAAGCAAAAACAACAGCAACGACAAAGGCAAAAACATTCCTATTGAGGACACGGTTGCATAGAATGGGTGCCCCAACATGACGCGACTGCTATTCCAGAGCCGTAAAGGTGCTTAGGAGCGACGCGAGGGCTCGGGATGACGTAAAGCATCCCTTGTGAAGTAGCTATTCGTTCTAGCGCCTGCTACGAGCATCAGTTCACTCTGCCGAAGGGCGTTGTCTCGCTGCATTGATCGGACATGCATATCGTGTGCGTTGTCGTTTCAGCACGGTCACGAAACAAGTGAACTGAAGCAACTGCGTAGCCAGAAATCAGTCTTGATGCGTACGTCCAGGTTCACATTGCACGCGCCATTACGGTGGCTAATGCGCGTGATTCTCGATTGGTTTTGTACATGCAATCCTTCGCTGAATTGGTCCCAGAATGTGTTGTGCCTGTGCACTTCCCGGTACATCTTTTATCCAGAAGGTATGTTGTTCCTGCACAGTTTCATGAGCGGTTTCGGTGAAATTTCCATGCACGTACTTCCTGCTCCATGTACCGGGAAGTGCGTTCGCAGAGAGCAGACAGATCGAACCGTGTGCAGTATGCCTATGGATTTGCCGCTGCGCTTGGAATGCGAAGAGCGCGCATCCCACAAACCCACAGGCATCGGCGACGAGGTAAGTAGAAGAGCATCGTCACTCCGTGCCATCGTAAGCTCAGCCAGAAGCGAAATGCCATCAGGATCGAGTGCTGACGACCGACGAAGAGCACACGTGGTGCGCATGCTTGCCCGTGCACGGAAGCGCAGTCGTCAGGCGCAGAAGATCGTCGCGAAATGGGAGGCCAAGTTGATCGAACTAGACCGCGAGGGCGTTGCAACAAAGCAGCCCCGACTGTGGCAGGAAGAGCATCCGTTCACTCCGTAAGATGTACTTGGCTAAGTTAGCTATGTAGCGTATTGTGGATGTATGCGCACCGTGAACATCGGCGAGTTGAAGAACCAATTAAGCGGCTATCTCCAGTACGTGAAAAACGGGGAAGAGATCGTCGTGCGGGATCGCAGCGTTCCGGTTGCGCGCATTCTTCCGTTCCGACAAGACGCGGAATGGGAACGCGAGGCGCAACTGGTGGCGAGTGGTGCGCTGAAAATGCCGGAAGAAACGGTGGACTGGGACGGATTCTTTCTTGCACCGGCCGGCAATGTGTCACGAGAGATCGCCGTTGAATCCGCGCTTGAGAGTCGCGGGGATCGATGACGCCAGCGTTCTGGGATACGAGTGCGCTCGTTCCATTGTGTGTACAGCAACAACCAAGCGCTGCGGTAAGAGCACTCCTGGAGCAGCACGAGATTGCGGTCTGGTGGGCTACATCCGTCGAGATGCGCAGCGCATTCGAGCGTCTCTTGCGCGTGGGCCAACTCACGCAACCGGAGCACGTCTCTGCAGGGATACGGCTGGAGAAACTGCGGCGTGGATGGCGTGAGTTGCAACCGACAGAAGCTCTCCGCGCGCAGGCAGAAGCTTTTCTGATGAGCTATCCGCTGAAGGCCGCCGATGCTTTACAGCTTGCCGCCGCGTGGACCTGGTGCTCCGGTGACGTGCAGCGCTGCACGTTCATCTCGGGAGACGCACAGCTTCTGGACGCCGCACGACAGGTGGGATTCCAAACTGTTCTGTCGTAGTACCCACAAACTCGCGTCCGTTATGGGTGGTTATGGGTGTGCTTATGGTGGTTCTGCAACGCACGCCGAGTACAAAGGCAACTGCAAAGACGCGCTGCTTCGCAGCGGAAGAATATTGACACGTCATCCCCAAAGGGTTGACCGTTAGCAACCGAGACGTTTACGTACGTATACGTAATGCTCTCAGCAACATAGCTCTATTCGGGTTCCAGTCGGAACCTTTGTAAACAGGTGTAAACTTTCTCGATCACGGGCGTAAACGGGCCAGAGTTGCAAGAAAGAGCATCAACGGACTACTGTTTACAAAAGCTAAACGCACTTTTGCGCGATGGCTTGCAAGATCGCCGCCTCTTCAAGGCGAGGTGGAGCTTCTTCCGATGAGCCGTCCCCGCGTTCCCCAGTCTCTCGCCGCACGCGAATTTGAAGCCAGACTCACGCCTTCCCACCAAGCAAAGACACTGGCGACGCGGCTGCCGCGCGCCGAGATGCTGGCCGTCGAAGAGGCGGCACAGGCAGCCGGACAAACCTGTTCCCAGTGGCTGCGCGAGGCGGCACTCGCTCACCTGAAGCGCCCTGTCCGGAGCCGAAGGTCGATGCCCGACCCGACGCTGCTAACGGAACTGATGGGGCTTCGCCAACTCACGGTGAACCTCTTCGCCGCCGTCGCCGGCAACTCCATCTCGCACGAGCAAGTGAGAGAGATTGTGCGGCAGGCCGACCACGTGAAGGAGAGCAAGGCTGACGATGTTCTGCGTCGGCTTCATGACGCGACGGAGGGGAAGTGATTCGCCTTTCGCGTCGTACCGAGCTGATCCATCCGGTGCGCACCATGCTGTTCTACGGCGCACAGGTGATCGTCTACCTGGCGATTGTGATGGGCCTTGGCTGGAGCTGGGGCCAGCTTCGGTTCTCGCCGATTCAGCGGTACTACTTCGTCGCGTATGCGGAGGCGTCCGTTGGTGTGGCGACCGGCTCCGGGTCGGACCATGTGAAGTGGATTGAGAAGCGAGCGTCGGGCCGCGTGTGGCAGATCGCCGACCCGGAAGACCTGGTGCCGGCAAGCGTCGGCGCGGCACCCTTTATGCTGTCCGAGTCAGCGCGGTCGCAGGGCTGGAGTGAGCTGGGGTACGACAACAGCGGCACCTATCCGGACCGGGAGATTCGGAACTTTCTTCAATCGGATGTTTTCGACGGCCACAGCTTTTCGGTTCTAATTCTGCAGCCGTTCACGTTCGTCTTCGCCGGTTGGTTATGCTGGAAATTCTTCGACCGTTGGCGCAAGCGAGAGGCACGGGATCGTGGCGCACCATGGGACCCGGAGTACAGGCCCAACACTCTTTCCCAGGACTTGCGACTGTTCTTTCGGCAGGCTTCGGGTGAGGTGAAGGCCAACGCAAACCGGATTCGAAACGGCGTAGCATCTTGGCGAAAGTTGCAGGCGGAAGCGATCCCAGGTGCGACCGTTTCACCGTCAAGGATGGCGCAACGCGGGGCGGCGATCCCAGAGAAGCCGGCCGCTCCCATCGCCGTCTCCGTCGCAAAGCCGACACCGATTCAGCAGTCCAGACCGACTGCAGCTCCGTCGTCGCCCAGACCTCTAAAGATTCCAAAAGCGCAGCCGGTCGAGCCAGAGTCCGAACCCAAACCGGTTGCAGTGTCGCCCTTCGGCAAGCCCGTCGCCGAGGGGCAAGCGGAAACCAAGTGGGACATTTCCAAGTGGATCGAGTAGAGGAGAAAGCCGTGCTGCCTGACATTCATCGCCGGATTGTTTACGCGAAGTACATTCTGGAGCGAGCCAGCCAGATCGTTGCGGAGAATAACGAGATGAGCATTTCCATTGCTCTCTTGCTCCAGCACGATGCCATCGAGTTGCTGATGCTCGGGGTGCTTGACCACCTCCAACTTCCCATCAAAAACAAACGCGAGTTCATGGATTTCTGGACGGAGATCAAGCAAGCTGGCCTTCCAGAGGCTCCCGATCTTGTCGCGATGCAGTCCCTGAATAAGCTTCGGGTTGGGCTGAAGCACAACGGGAATCTGCCGAACCCTGTGCAGGTGCGAGAGCTGTTGCCGCGCACCAGAGGATTCTTTAAAAACGTGCTCAAAACCTATTGCGCGATCTCCTACGAGGACGTTTCCTTGATCGATCTTGTCCAGGATGAGGAGGTCCGAACCGTTCTCGCCGACTCCCGGCAGAAGTTCCTCAGTGGCGAGGTTGACCAGTCGCTTATCAACCTAAAAGTTGCGCTGCACAAGCTGGAGCATCCGGAAGGAAAGCTGCTGCCGTTGCTCAGAGCGCCCAAGAAGCCGTCTCTACCATCGGAGGTACAAAGAGCTGCAGGGCAGTACCTACATCAGCTGCACACCTTCTTTGAGCAGACGGCCAGCCGAACGAACGCCCTGATGCTCGGTATCGATCCAATCCGGTATACGAAATTTGTGGGTTCCACCCCAAGTCTTGTGTGGACTTTTGCCGGCACGTATCAGGCGCAAATATGGCGTTCTTACGCTGAGATGAAGATCGAGGAGTATGAGGAACTCGCAACGTTTCTTATTGACTACGCCCTCCGCGTTCAGAACGCCTTCATTCCAGACGTCATTGGAAATGCACGCAAGCAGATTGCTGTAGCGGTACAGGGTGCCAGCTAATGATGACGATGTCCAAGGCGCTTTCCGCACCGCAGGCGAGAACGTATCACGCGCGGGAGTTTGCGTCCGAGCAGGCGAACTATTGGAGCCGGGGGCAGCAGGGACACAGCGAATGGCAAGGCAGACTTGCCGCGGAGTTTGGGCTCAAGGGCGAGGTTGGCGCAGAGCATTTCGCCCGGCTGACCGAAGGCGAGCACCCCACGACGCAGGAGCAATTGGTGTGGCACCAGCCGTCTCGGACCTACGAGAACCGGTACGGCAAAGAGATAACTTCTGTTGGGCACAGGGCAGGCTGGGACGCAACGATCTCCGCGCCGAAGTCCGTCTCGCTCACGGCCTTGGTCGGCGGTGACGAGCGGGTGCGCGAGGCGCATCGGGAGAGTGTTCGAGTTGCCCTAGCCGAGTTCGAGCGGTACACCCAGGCGCGCATGGGCAACGTGCGTGAGCCGGAGAAGACGGGCAAGTTCGTTGCGGCAACTTTCGAGCACGACACCGCCCGACCGGTGGACGGGTATGCCGCGCCTCAGCTCCACACCCATGTCGTTGTCTTTAATGTCGCCGAGAGCAAAGACGGTGACACGCACGCACTGCAGGAGCGCGGCCTCTTCCAATCGCAGGCGTTCGCGACGGCGGTTTACCGGACGGAACTTGCCGCCCGCCTGCAGAGAATGGGGTACGAGATCGAGCGCGGAGACCACGGCCAGCCGGAGATCAAGGGCTACAGCCGGGAGTACCTGGAAACATCGAGTCCACGCCGGGCGCAGATTACCTCCGAACTGAAAGAGATCGGCCGTGAGGGTGCCGGAGCCGCCCAGGTTGCGGC
>CALMVK010000231.1 GCA_937873145.1 uncultured Granulicella sp.
GTGGTAGGCGTCGCCGCAGAGGATGGCGGTGAGGGTTCCGGCGAAGTCGCGTCCGGCGTCCGAGTCGTAGGGCAGGCCGAAGGCCATGAGGAGCGCGCCGAGGTTGGCGTAGCCGAGGCCGAGCGGGCGGTAGTCGTGGGAGTTCTTGGCGATCATCTCGGTAGGGTAGCCGGCGGAGTCGACGATGATCTCCATGGCCGTGGTGACGATGGCGATGGCGTGCCGGTAGGCAGGGATGTCGAACTGGCCGCCGGGGGAGACGAATTTGAGGAGGTTGAAGCTGGCGAGGTTGCAGGCGGAGTCGTCGAGGAACATGTACTCCGAGCAGGGGTTCGAGGCGTTGATGCGGGCGCTGTTTTTCGAGGTGTGCCAGCGGTTGATGGTGGTGTCGTACTGCATGCCGGGGTCGCCGCAGGCCCATGTGTTTTCCGCAAGCGTGTGCATGAGGTCGCGGGCGGGGAAGGTCGCGACGGGCTTGCGCTCTTTCACGGTGCGGGTCGAGAACTCCTGGTCGCGCTCGACGGCCTGCATGAAGTCATCGGTGACGCGGACGGAGTTGTTGGCGTTCTGGAAGAAGATGGAGGAGTAGGCCTCGGAGTCCGGGCCAGACCCGTCGTATCCGGCCGCGATCAGCGAGTAGGCCTTGGCTTCTTCCTTGCTCTTGCACTCGATGAAGTCGACTATGTCGGGGTGGTCGACGTTGAGCACCACCATCTTTGCTGCCCGGCGGGTCTTGCCTCCGGACTTGATGACGCCGGCGAAGGCGTCGAAACCGCGCATGAAGCTGAGGGGGCCGGAGGCGGTGCCGCCGCCGGAGAGGGTCTCCATGGAGCCGCGGATGGTGGAGAGATTGGAGCCAGCGCCGGAACCCCACTTGAAGAGCATGCCTTCGGTTTTGGCGAGGGTGAGGATGGAGTCGAGGGAGTCCTGGACGGAGTTGATGAAGCAGGCGCTGCACTGGGGCTTGGAGTAGCCGGTGGTGGAGTAGATGACCTGGCGTGAGGTGGGGTCCCAATGCCAGTTCTGAGCGTCGGAGTTGGGCTCCAGGCGGTCGCAGCCGACGTTGAACCAGACGGGGGAGTTGAAGGCGACCTTCTGGTTCAGCAGCAGGTGGGTGAGCTCGGCGTAGAAGGTGGCGGCGTCTTCAGGGGAGGCGAAGTAGCCAGCGGCAATGCCCCAGTCTCGGATCGATTCGGCGACGCGGGTGATGAGGGCGCGGATGCCGTTTTCGCGTTCTGGAGTGCCCACTAACCCGTGGAGGTACTTGGAGGCGACGATGTTGGTGGCGGTCATAGACCAGTCGACGGGGGACTCGACGTTTTTCTGCTCGAAGATGAGCCTGCCCTTCCAGTCCTGGATGACGGCGTCGCGAAGTTCCCAGGTGACCTGGTCATAGGGACTGACGCCGGGGGTGGTGAAGACGCGTTCAAACGAGAGGCCGCGGGCAGCAGCAGCGGCGGCGGAGGTGCGGACGGCGGAGGTGAACGGCTGCTGGGCGGTTTCGTTCATGGGTGGAACTCCTTATACGAATGAGAATGGGTGTCGAGGGTGCTGACCGGCAAGGTTTGGTCGGTCGAAGAGGATGAGGAGCCTGGAAGGAGCGTTCGCTTGTGAGAAGAGTGGGCGGCTCTCTTCCGTGTGTCTTGCATGCGCCTCGCTGGTTGCGCCCGGATGGAACAGCAAGCGCGACGTTAGTACCCCCTATAGGGTGTGTCAAGTATAAAACATCTACATCTTGTGTTGATCAGGAAGGTACACGTTCCACGCGGAGAACGAGCAACCGAGTGCCGAATCTGGGCGAACGTGCTGTGGGAGTCGCGCCAGAGTGCCATGGCTAGCGGGTTTTGTATGTTGCTGGCGCGTGAGTTGCTGCTGCCTTGACGGTACGTGCAGGGCGGGGGCAAGGGCAAGCGCGTAAAGCCGCGCTCGGAGTGGATTGCTTGCAAAAGTGGGAACGGATCTGCCGTCCGGGCTGCTGAGACAACCGTTGAGTATGAAATTCAACAAAACTTCAACAAGCGCTCAAACAAAACGCCGAGGAAGTGTGATCTGGTTGGACTTGCTAAAGCAAATCTCCTCCTGCTGTGCCGCAGCCCAAAGACGAACACGGGGATTCTGGCTGCGCCGGGATGACGATCATACCTTGAGTTGCATGGCGAACTGCATGGCAAAGACGGGATGCGCGTTAGCACATCACCCAGAACAGGATGGAAGCATAATGATTGGAACTGCGGTGCCCTATCGTCTCTCCCGAAGCAAGGTGTTTTCCTGGTGTTTGGCCGCGGTGGCCACGGCCAGTCTGAGCGCTTCCGCGCGGGCGGCGTCAACCGTGACGGATGGCGGTTTCGAGTCCGCGAGCGCCAACGGAATTTATTTCGCTGGACAGAGCCTCGACGGCGGAGCGTGGAACGTGATCCAAGGCGAGGTCTACCTCGACACGCAAGACCCGTACGTGTACGCCGGCAACAATTCGCTGAACCTGACCTACTTGAATCTGTACACCCCGAACTCCGTCTCGCAGGCGCTGGCGACGGTGGTGGGGCAGACGTATGCGGTCAGCTTTTACGCGGATGCGGACGCGGCAAACACGTTTTCGTTGACGGAAAATGGGCTTGCGGTGGCGGGTACGCCGTCCAGCATTGCGGCCAACGGCTTTCCGAACGCTGCCAACAGCGCGCTGTTTACCGACTACCTGGGTTCGTTCGTAGCGACCTCCGCGGCGACGACCTTGAATCTGACGGCGACCGCCAATCCGGGGATCGGGTCGCAGGATGGGTCGGTGATGATCGACAACGTGAGTGTGCAGGCGGCCGCGGCGGTGACGCCGGAGCCTGCATCGTTGGGGCTGGTGCTGACCGGGATCGCGGGTGTGGGTGCGATGGTTCGGCGCAAACGCCAGGCCGCCCGCAGCAGGTCCTAGGCGAAGTCCTGAGTCAAGTTGGTCAACAGAATTGCATATGAAGTGTAAGGAGTAAGTATGAAGCGTTTTTCTCGGTCCGGTGCGCGGACGCAGTGTGTCCTGCGCATATCTCCCTTTCTTTTGTTGAGCGGCCTAGCGATGGAGGTGAGCGTATCCGCGCAGACGGTGATGACGCCGGGCAATCTGGTGGTCAGCCGGTCTGTGTACGCCGGCACGGCCAGCAGCGTGACCGTCGGCCAGGTTCTGCCTCCGGGATGCGTGCCGAACACCGCCAACAAGGTGACCTGCAGCAACGCGGTGGTGAACGGGGTGTACCCGTATGTGTTCAACAATATCTCTGCGGATGCGGCGTTCGGCATTACCTCGCCCTTGTACCTGGACCAACTTACCCCCGGCGGCGTCCTGGTTGGTACGCTGCCAGTGCCGAACAACACGACTGGCTCGGGCGATGGGCTGGTGACCAGTTTCAGCTCGAAATCCGAGGGCGCGCTGCATCTTTCGACCGATGGTCAGACGCTCAGCTTCATGGACTATGTCGCTCCGGTGAACGCGATCGACGTGTCGAACTCGAACACGCCTGCGGCGATCGATCCGACCAATCCTGTTCCGGGAGCCTACTTTCGCGCCGCCGCCACGGTGAACGCACAGGGGCAGTTTACGTTTACCGAGACCAACGCCTACAGCGGCAACAATGGGCGTGCGGCGATCTACGTGAATACCAACGGGAACAACTTCTTTTACAGTGTCGGCAATGCCGGCAACGGCGGCACCCCGGAGCCGCAGCAGGTGGTCGCGGGCGCCGGCTTGCAGCTGATCCCAGCTCTGAAGCAAAGTGAGGCTTCGCAGATGGTGCCGCTGCCGATGCCGGTGGGCAGCTTCAACGTAACGCAACTAGGCGATGCCGCGGACAAGGTAGGCAAGGACGATAACTTTCGTGGCATGACGCTCTACAACAATGTGCTGTACGTGACCAAGGGCAGCGGCGGCAACGGCGTCAACACGGTCTACTTTGTGGATACGACAGGCACCGCCTGTCCGGCGACCGGGGTGGGTCTGCCGGTGGCCGGGGCTCCGCTGCCGACGACGAATCTAGCGCCAAGCTATACCGCGGCGACCGGCCTGGCCAACAACATGTGCATCCTGGCCGGATTCCCGACCGTGAGCAACAAGGTCAGCTCTCCGGTGGCGTATCCATTCGGGCTGTTCTTCGCCAATGCGACCACGCTGTACGTGGCCGACGAAGGCGACGGCGTCAACACGTACAACGCGGCGAGCAACACCTACCCCAACGCTTCGGCCGCAACGGCCACGGGAGGCTTGCAGAAGTGGCTGTTCAACGCGGCGACACAGACCTGGCAGCTGGCCTACACGCTGAAGGCCGGCCTGAACCTGGGAACACCCTACACTGTGCCGGGATACCCGACCGGGCTGAACAATGGTGTGGGAGGATCGGGCTTGCCGTTTGCGCCCGCGACTGACGGTCTGCGCAACATCATCGGCACCGTGGCCGGCAATCGTGTGCAGGGGTACAACGTGGTAATCTGGGCAACGTCTTCGACCGTCAGCGGCAGCGGCGATCAGGGCGCGGATCCGAACAAAATTTATGTGATTACGGATCGGTTGAGCAACACCTCGGCTGCCTTTGGAGTGCAAGAGACGTTCACTGATCTCCGCAATGCGAACTCAGGCGAGGTGCTGCGGGGTATCTCCTTCACACCGGGAACCCCAGTGACCTCCTACTAGGCATGTAAGCGTGGCTGAAAAACATAGGGGCAGGCTGGAGATTCCGGCTTGCCCTTTTTTCGCAGCTATCGAGAAACGGTCAGTGCCGGGCGGACACAACCCTATTAAGCCGCCATCTCAGACGATTTTTCCTTCCTCCGCCGAAACCGGCACCTGCGTCCGGGCGTCTGATTTGCAGTGTCCTCCGTTCTTGAATCTCCGTCAGCAACCGAACCTTCCCTGCCCACACCGCCTTCTACGGCGTCGGTGCGCAAGCCTGCCCTGCCTGCGTTGACAGGGCTGCGCACCATCCTTGCCGTCAACGTCATGTTCTTTCATTTCACTCCGCCGCATCCGGCCTTTCTGACGCCTGTAATCGGCAACGCGTATGTCTTTGTCGGTTTTTTCTTCCTTATCTCCGGCTTCGTACTGGCCTACAACTACGCGGATCGCCCCAAACTTGAAAAGCGTCGCTTCTATGTGGCTCGGCTTGCTCGCGTATATCCCACCTATTTGTTGGTGCTGCTGCTCTCCTTGCCTTTTCTCGGGGTGGAGTGGCAGGCGCACACACATGGGGACTTTTTCCTTGGCTTACTCCTGACGCCGCTGGCTTTACAGGGCTGGGTTCCCGCCCTCGCCACCTTCTGGAACACGGTCGCCTGGACCTTGCCGGCGGAGCTTACCCTCTATCTCCTCTTTCCATTTCTCTTGGCCGCGATCGCCCGGCAGTCCAACCGGCTGGCCACACCGTTGCGCTTGGGCCTGGCCATTCTGGTTCTTTGGATGATCGGCATCACGCCGCATGTGCTCTACTTCTTTACCAACCCCGACCATCTACCCGCGCAGGCCAACCGGTTCACCTATGCTTTCTGGCTACGCGCACTCAAATACAGCCCGGTCGCATATCTGTGCACCTTTACTTCCGGAGTTCTGCTGGAACGTCTGCATGCAAAACTTGACCTGGCGGAAAAACGGCGCTTTTTGGCAGCGGCCGCTGCGCTTGCGGGATTGGCACTTTTTTTTGCGTTCGCGGCGGATAAGGTGCCCTACGTGTTGGTGCACGGGGCTCTGCTGCTGCCACTCTTCGCGCTGCTGCTGCTCGGGCTTGCTGGGCCAAATCCCATTACTTCCGTGCTGGCTTGGAAGCCACTTGTGCTGTTTGGAGAGACTACGTTTGCGCTTTATCTGCTGCACTTCAACGCTTTTCTGCTCATCCACTTCTACCATCTGCCAGAGAAGCTTCATGTAGTTCGCTTCGATCCCTGGATCTCTTTCGCGTTTATTCTGCTGATGGCCTTGGCTGTCACCCGCTTCTTTGAGCAGCCTGCCCGGCGTTTCGTGCTGAGCCTGGCCGCCCCGAAAAGTTAGGGCAAATGATTTGGTGTGAAGCGGTCGTCTTTTGTGCTGCTCCCAAAGCCGTCATTCTGGCGGACCGAATCCCGTATTGGTTTTAGATCGAAATCCAGCAATTAGCATGACAGCTTAGCTGTTTAGTTACTCTTGCCGAAGGGAATCTCCCTCTAATTTTGTCGTTGGTTGGTTTCTGCACCGTCCCAATCATCTTCTGGGCAGTAGGCTCCGCAAAGCATACAGAATCTCTACTAAAAAGAGCCTCGCCGCAGCGAGGCTCTTCCGGGTAGCCGAGGATCTACTCGATAATCTGTGTTGCGTGCGCGCCGTTCGTCACCGCAGCAGCGCAGGTCGGTTGTCCCTGTGACGTGAACGGCGTGTTCTGCACCGCGGTCAAGGCGCCAGTGTTGGGGTTGAGTTGCTGTGCCGTCACCGTGTTATCAGTATGGTTCGAGGTATAAAGGTAAATCCCAAGTGCAGGTTCGATTACGACGCACATCGGTCCCGTTCCGGTGTTTGCCGTACCACCCGCGCCAGAAAGCGCACCGGTAGCGGTATTGATCACGTAGGCACTAACCGTACTTGAAGTAAAGTTCGCAACGTAGACAAAGGTTCCACGCGGGTCGACCGTGACGCTCACTGGGAACGAGCCGGTCGTGAAGGGCGAGGAGATATTTGGCACGGGAAGGCCATTTGCCTGGATGTTGTAGGCGTACATCTGGTTGGTGAGTGAGTCGGTGACATACAGGAAGCGTCCTGTAGGGTCGACTGCGAGCGCACTGGGCTGCGTTCCGGCCGAGAAACCGCCGGAAACGGCTCCGCCCACCGGAGTCAACATGCCTGTAGACGTATTCTCATTGAAAGCTAGCAGCACTCCAAATTGCGAGGAGTTCAGGGGGCGTTCATCGTCTATTACGTACACATTGTTGCCCTTTTGCGTCGTAACGATGGCGGTCGGGTTATCTCCGATCGGGATGTAGGGAAGCGGGTTTGCCGGCGTTGTGCCTATCGTCGTGTTGATGAGAGGCGCACCAAGCGTTCCATCGCTGTGGATGGGAAACGTGGCTACCCCTCCCGGCCCTGGGCTGAGAGTCGTAAAACCGTTCTGGTAGGTAAAGGCGACATAGAGATACGCCCCGGCCGCATCGATCGCCGCAGCCACTGGAAAGGTGCCGATAATGTTGTTTGCACCCTGAACTACATTGTATGTGTTCGCGGCATAGATCTTGCCATCCGTGCCAATGGTGTACTCGACCACGGTTGAGTCATCGTGGTTCAAGACATAAAGATACTGACCATTGGGTGCGGCGACCAAGGTGACTGGATTTCTGCCAGCCGGGATGGGGGAGTCGGCAAGCTGAGAGAGTGCGCCAGACTGATAGTCGATGGCGTACGCCGTGATACTACCCGGGTTGTTCTTGGCATTAGTTACATACAGATAACCCTCGGTATAGTCGCGGCTGCACGCCGTCATCCCAACCCCGAGTGCCAGCGTTGCTGCGAGAGCCTTTACGACTCGGCTCGTTCCATTCCACGTCATGCTCGTCCTTAATCCTCGGCCTTGCCGGCCTGCACTTTGTCCATCTGCTGAGTCACGCTTAAGAACTTGCAGCAAACCGCCCGACATCAGAGATTGCCGCTGACCGCCATGCACGTCGGCGTCTGTGTTGATGGGAAAACCGTGCCACGCGTCAGATTCGACAGGAATCCCTCATTTTGGTTTATCAGCTTTCCCGTCACCGTGTTGTCAAAGTGATTTGAGGTGTAAAGATATTGATTGGTCGGATCCTGAACCGCGCAAGTTGGACCGGAACCTACCGCATAGGGATTGCTGGTCGGGTCGGGTACCGCCTGTAGCTGCCCCAACGTATTAATATTGAAGGCCGAAATAGAACTGTTTGCCGTTGAGATACTGCCGGTTTGGTTGTAGTTCATCACGTAAAGGTACTTACCGTTGTTGCTTGTGATCGAGTACATCGGATTTGAGGTACCCGCCAGATTGGTCATCTGACTGCCACTCACCTGAGTGAGAGAGCAACTAGAGCTTCCTGCCTGCTCGGTATAGATAAAGTTATTTGCGCTGTCCGTGATGTAAGTGAAAGCACTCGCTGAAGTATTGTTGCCGGTGTTAATAGAGGTGAAGTTCGGGGTGACACCGCCGGTAGGAGCTGAAACGACTAAAGAGCCGGTCGTGGCCACCGTAAGCTGGCCGTTTGAGCTATTGACGAGATAGGGATAAACAGAGTTCGCTGACAAGGTAAACAGACATCCGCCAGAACCAGTACGCGTCATGATGGGGCTTTGTCCAACATCAAAATATGTCTGGGCAATGCCGCCAGTAAGGATGGCGTTGTTGGTCACCAGCGTAAGCCGGCCAGTGTTCGGGTCGACTGCGAAGGCGGTGATCGAGCCATTACCGGTCGTTGCATAATCCGGCGAGTATTTATCTAGAACGTAGAGGAAGTTTCCGCTCGAGTCGAAGGTCGCCCAAATAGGATTGACACCCTGGCTGAAGAAGGTCTGCTGAAAGGTCAGGATGCCTCCCGTCCCCACCGAGTACTCCGCGATGGAGGCCCCTGGCGAGGTAAAGGAGACGGTTCCCGGGGTACCTGTTGCACCGGAGCCGCTATTGATGACGTAAACGTAGCGTCCGCCCGTCTTCACCACAATATCGACAGGGTTCGTCCCCCCGGAAGAGAAGGGAGAATGAGCGATTGCAGTCAGATTGCCCGTGTAATCGTCGATCAGGAAGCCGGAGATCTGGTTGTAAAAAGTACCGAGAACCCACATGTACCCAATAGTGCCGCCGCCGCACGCCGTCATGCCAAGTCCAAGCGCTGCCGATGCTACCAGGGCCGTAAGCATCCGGCCAATCTTGCTGAACGTCATCTGTTTCCTTACTCCACGCCCGCATGCCGGACGCCCGTCGTGAACTTTGATGAAAGGGGTTGTATAGCTCCCATTTATTGTAGAAGCACTCAAGAGATAAAGCCACTTTCCACGCTATGAATCAATATAGTCTTTGACGGGAGCGTGTTTTAGACGTGTACGATCCGGCGCGCGTTAGCACGACACTGACTACGTGAAAGAGCCATGCAGAGCTACCAGACCCGGCACGACTTTTCAGGCATCATCGGCTGGCCGACCTTGCAACCGAAGGCTTTGCCGAACTCGTCAAAGTTTTGTACGCTGCCATCGGTACGCCATTTACCAGAGCTGTGCGGATCGGTCTTGGCCTGGTTACGCGCTGCTTGTTCCGTGCGGTTTTCACACCAGACCTGGCCGAAGCTAATAAAGAAGCGCTGCGCTGGAGTGTAGCCATCCCGTACATCTGTCTGCGCGTCGAGGTTGGTAATGCCTTTCGGGGCAAGGGTTTCCTGTAAGGCGCGGAAAGCGATTCGCAGTCCACCGTTGTCCGCGGCGTTCTCGCCGAGCGTTAGCCGTCCATTCAGATTCTGGCCGTCGGCGACCGGAAATTGCGAGTACTCGTCCGCCAGACACTGCGTGCGCTGTTTGAACTTGGTGAGATCGTCCGGCGTAAACCAGCTTCCCATCGAGCCATCGGCGTTGTACTTGACGTTACCGGTAGGTCCGTAGTTTGCTCCTTGGTCGTCGAAGCCATGCGTCATCTCATGCCCGATCACCACGCCAATCCCGCCAAAGTTGATTGCTGGATCCTTGGTCACATCGTAGAAGGGAGGTTGAAGGATACCGGCCGGGAAGTTGATGTCGTTCTGCGGCGGATTGTAGTAAGCGTTGACCGTGGGCGGCGTCATCCCCCATTCACTTTCGTCCACGGGCTTACCCAGCTTGGTGAGATTGCGATCGCGTTCAAAAACGGCGTTGTGAGAGAGGTCGGTAATGAAGTCGGTGCGACTTACTTCAAGCTTGCTGTAATCGCGCCAGTGGGCTGGGTAGCCGATCTTGTCGCGGAAGGCGGCAAGCTTCTTCTCGGCTTCGGCCTTGGTGGCGTCGCTCATCCAGGGAAGCGTCCGGATATCCTCGCCGAGCGCCTTCTCCAGCGCCGCGACCAGCTTCTCCATATTGTCCTTGGCGGCGGGAGGAAAGTTCTGCTTCACCCAGTCCTGGCCAACGGCCTCGCCAAGGGCTGCGTCGGTAAGGCGGGTGCAGCGTTTCCAGCGAGGCTGCTGCTCCTTTTGCCCGGTAAGTGTCGCAGCGAAGAAATCGAAGTTGCGATCGACAAAGTCCTTGGAGAGATAGGGCGCGGCGCGATGCAGGACTTGCCA
Source organism: uncultured Granulicella sp. (assembly GCA_937873145.1). GTDB lineage: Bacteria > Acidobacteriota > Terriglobia > Terriglobales > Acidobacteriaceae > Edaphobacter. The sequence continues at coordinate 10,240 of CALMVK010000231.1, forward strand.
ACGCAGATAGGACTTCAGCACGGGCAGCGGCTCACTCTCCAACTGTTCGTTGACGGCGCGGACAAAGCCGGGAAAGGACACATTCAACGTCCTGACCTGGCCAGCACCGGAGCCGTCCAGCAGGACATGCCAGTCAAAGTCTGGGCTGAGCTGCTGAACCTCCGCCACCGTCATCATGTGATAGACGTTCGCAGGATTGCGCATCTCCACGCGGGGCATGGAGCCTTGTGCCAGCGCAGTTTCAACTTTCAGCACACCCGCTGCCTCCGCTGCTGCCCGGTCCGGCGTGTCGCCAAGCAAGCTGAACATCGCCGTGACATGCGCGACATACTGCTCCCTCAATCTGACGCTGCGTGCGTCTTGATTCAAGTAGTAGTCGCGGTCGGGGAGCGTCAAGCCGCCCTGGCCGGTTTGAAGAATCTGCTGTGTTGCGTCCTTCTGGTCCTGGCCGACGCGCACGCTCACCAGGAAACCTTGACCGTACTTCGCTTCATATCGGCTATCGAGCTGTGCAACCATCTTGGTGCTGTCAAGCCCATCGACCATGGCGAGTTGTGAAGCGATCGCACGCGCGCCAAGTTTGTCCGCCTGGTCCACGTCCATGCAGGCTGCGTAGTAACTTCCGTATTTAGTCTGGAGCGGGCTTGAAGGATGCTTTGAAGCTGCGTCCAGATCCTTCCACAGCAGATAATTGTTCGTGTCCGCAAGCGTATTGAAGCTGCCCCAACGCGACTCCGTTGCAGGGATAGGATTGTTCTTCATCCAGTTGCCGCAGGCGTACTGGTAAAAGTCGGTGCAGGGATTGGCCGTTTTATCGATCGAGGTCAGGTCGAACATGACCGGCTTCTTCGGAGGCTGGGCGGGACCTGTCTCTTCTGCGCTGTTCATGGCCTGTGCCGCAGCCCCAATCAGGCTGCCTGAAAGAAGAAGAGTCGGAATAGTTTTAGAGATGCGCATAAGACTCCCTGCAAAAGGATGAGGCGAAGCTGAGTCACAAGTTAAAAGATCTTCAGGTGAATGGTCAGATACTTTTTCGGATCCTGGCGGATGGTATCCGTCAACAAGGTGGCAGAGGTAAGCAGCTTGTTCAGGTTTGTATAGGCCTGATCGTCCGTCGCCAGCTTGCCGAGCGTACCCTTCCCTTGTGCCACGCCGGCAATCAGCATGTCCGTCTGGTCGATCGTATCCCGGAGCTTTTGGGCAAAGGCAGGATCATGGATCAGCATGCCCGCTGCACCCTGACCATTCTGTACGTCGTTCAGCAAGGAGTTTGTGCGGGTGAGCGTCTGGTTCAGATTGTTGTATAGCGTCTCGTCGGTCAGCAGCTTGCCTGCGGTGCCTTTGCCGCTCTGCAAGGAGGTCGCAATCTGGTCCAGCTTGCCTGCGGCTAGATTAAGCCGGTTGTACATGGTGTCGTCCGTCATCAGCTTGCCGATCGAGCCACGTCCATTGTTCAGGCCGACCTCAAGCGTGTGGAGTTCATCGACAGTGGCGTCAGCCTTGTTGTAGAGATCAGGGTTGTTGATCAACTGGCCAACAGAGCCCTTACCCGTCTCGAGATTGTCCACAATCGTGTTCATCTTGGCGAGAATAACGTTCAGCTGTTCAATCGTCCCCTGGCTTGCTTTGACCACGTCGGTGATGGTCGGCGTCTCAAGCGTATGCAGCTCGTCGCCGTCTTTCAACTCCGGGCCGGTGGCGGTTTGGCTGTTGATATCGACCACGGTGTCACCGAGTACCCCTACGGTAGTCAGAGCCGCCTTGGAGTCCACATGCAGCCTGTTTTGGAACTTGCTGTCGATCTTCATCAGAACCCGTACCGGTGTCAGCTTGCGCGCCGGGTCGGCGGTCACGGTCACCGCCTTGACGGAGCCGATGGTGACCCCTTCGAGATTGACCGCGCCCCCCTCTTTCAATCCGGCGGCGTTCTCAAAGTAAGTGGTGACGGTAAGCTTCTTTGAAAAGACACCCAAGCCTGAAGAACTCGTCATGAGGAAGAGCAAGGTAATGAGGATGATCGATGCCACCAAAACAATTGCCCCAATCTTCAATTGCGACCATCGAACCTCCTGCTGACTGGGCATAGCTCTCCTGAACACCTGAAGCGACCGCTTACTTTTCTTATCGGCTCACTTCGAGAATACATGAGCGCCCCGACGCAAATACATGGTTCCCGGTCACCGGACTGCCTTGGATGGGTAAGCGCGCTCCCTCTTTCGTGGCAGAGCACGCCCAATGGCCCATGTGGACGCGGTCTTGATCGAGCGTGAGCTTGCCATTACCGATCTCGAGCATGTCGGGATCATTCCAGTGTCCGGTCCGGCGTATTTGGCTAGGCCGGCCTGTGAGCGGCCGATGGAGCGAATGCGATCGAAGTTGGGTTGAATGTCGCCAGTGGTGCGCCACAGGTTTGCACCCACTTCGGGCGCCCATTGCCAGATCATGTCCCATCCGGACTGGCTCAAGCTGTATACCATGGGGCGGCCGGTGTTCAGAATAGCTTGGTGCATCTTGGCGAAAGCTGCCTGCATCCTTCGGTTCTGCCCGGCCAAGTCGCCGGGTGCATCCTTGGTCATGATGTCCTGAAAACCGCAGAGATCGTACTTTAAGTAGTCGATGCCCCAAGACGCATAGAGGTCGGCGTCCTGCTGCTCGTGGTTGTAGCTGCCTTCGTAGTGGCCACAGGTCTGGGGGCCGGGGGAGCTGTAGATGCCGAGCTTCAAGCCCTTGCTATGAACGTAGTCGGCAAGCGCCTTCATGTCAGGAAACTTCTCATTCGCATGGAGCACGCCGGCCTCATCGCGCTTGCCCTCTCAGGTGTCGTCGATGTTGACGTAGACGTAGCCTGCGTCGCGCATGCCGGAGGAGACGATCAGATCAGCGGCTTGGCGAATATCCCTGTCGGTGACCTTGCCGGAGAACCAGTTCCAGGAGTTCCAGCCCATAGGCGGAGTCAATGCGATCTTATTTTGTGCATGGGAAAACAGATTAAACGAAAGCAAAACGAAGAAAGCAAGTCGCTTGAAACGCATGGAGAGGGGTTTACCTTGCAGAGCTGGGATGTAGTGTCGAGCCAGATGGTACATGCGCCTGCGCCGGGAAGACAAACCACACTACATCCTCCTGGGATCGATCAGGCTTTCTGTGCAGCGGGTTGACCTTGAGGATAAGTTTCCTCATCTGAAGCGGAAGAGGTGAAGCAATGGGACGATCGGCTTGGAAAGGGTTTGCTGCGGGAGCGATCGGCGGCGCGTTGGGCACGCTGGTCCTCAACGTGTTTCAGAAAGGTTCGCTGGCAGGGACCAGGAGCATCGAGGACACGCTGGAGAATGGGCATACTTATACGCAACAACAGGAAGCGTTGCTGCAGGGCTTCAGCAAAGCACATTTGCAAACAGGCTTGGCGGTAGCCGGAGCCGTAGGCGTTCAGCTATCGTCTGCTCAAAAAGAAAACCTGGCACCGGTCGTTGAGTACGCTTTCGGTATCCTGTGCGGCGGCGTCTACGGTCTTGTTGCGGAGTACCTTCCCGCGGCAACGGCCGGTTTCGGCACGACCTACGGCGCGGTCCTCTTTACTGGAGCGAGTGAGGTCGTTCTCCCGGCGCTGGGCATGGTGGACATGCCACTGGATCGGACGCCGATTCAACATTTAGGTGGCTTATCTGGAAATGTCGTCTACGGCGCAGTCACAGAAGGGGTCCGACGGTTGCTTCGCGCTTAGCTGAAAGCTTTCACGAAATTATAAAAGGCCCGGTACAGTGCCGGGCCTTCTTCAATCCCTAATGTGAATATACCTTGACTGTGCACCAGCAGTATCTTTATCTGCAAAATCGATCAGAGTTTGACCAGCATTTTGCCCACGTTCCCGCCATGGAACAGCTTCAGAAACGCGTCCACCGCGTGCTCGATGCCCTGATCGACTGTCTGTGCCGATTTGATCTTTCCCGACCCGATCCATGGCACCATCTCTCCTAGGAAGCGCGGTATCTGGTCGAATCGATCGCTTGTGATGAATCCTTCCAGCCGTAGCCGTTTTCTCACGATGGAAACGAGTCCGTGCACAGCAGACGCGCTATCGTTGGCCCCGTCGATCATTCCGCACAAGGCAAATCGTGCGAAGGGTTTGGCTACGGCAAGCGCCGCCTCCAGATGTGCGCCGCCAACGTTATCGAAGTAGACACTGATGCCCTGGGGGGCCGCTCTCTGCAGCGCTGCCGTTAGGTCCGGCTCTGCCTTGTAGTCGATGACTGTATCTACGCCCAGCGAGCGCACAAACTCAACCTTTTCCGCCCCGCCCGCCGATCCGATGACCGTAGCACCCTGGATTTTTGCAATTTGGCAGGCCACTGAACCGACCGCTCCGGCCGCAGCCGAAATAAAGACCACATCGCCTTGCTTCACGTTGGCGACCTCCTGCACTCCCAAGTATGCCGTCAAGCCAGTCAGCCCGGCAACCCCCAGATACATCTCCGGTGCCAGCGCCGTTGTGTCCACCTTCATCAGTCCGGGCGCGTCCGCCGGCGCGTTGAAGGCCTCACGCCAGCCGAACATGGAAACGACCGTATCCCCTTCCTTCAGGCGTGGATCGTTCGATGTCATCACCGTGCCGACCGCTCCCCCCTGCATGACTTCTCCAAGGGCAAACGGCGGCAGGTAACTTTTTACGTCCCGCATTCTTCCACGCATATAAGGATCGACGCTCATCCACTGATTACGCACCTGCACCGCGCCTGGTTCGGGCTTCGGCAAGGTCACGGTAGCCTGCTCAAAGTCGTCCGCCACGGGCATGCCCTTCGGCCGCCTCACCAATCGCACCTCGCGAGATTCCATGCCTACCCCCAACCGCTATCGTATCTTCTTCGGATGCTTTGTCTTTGCGCCGAACCAGTAAGCTAGCCTCTATGACTTCCGCAGAAACGACTACACTCCAGACTTCGATTGAACACCACTTCGCTCAAGGACCCGCCGTCCTCGACGCCTCCGGCAGACCCGATCCCGAAGCCCTTGCTGCCTTCCACGCTCTTCGCGCCGCTCTTGAAGCCGGCTCTCTCCGCGCCGCATCCCCCGACTCGGACTCCTCTGTTGGTTGGACGGTCAATGCCTGGGTCAAGCGCGGCATTCTTCTCGGCTTCCGTCTTGGCCACCTGGAAAGTCACGCCGAGGGTGCGTATATCGACAAAGATACCTATCCCGCCCGGCGTTTCTCTCCGGAGCAGAACATTCGTGTCGTTCCTGGAGGCTCGTCTGTGCGCGCCGGTGCGTTCGTTGCTTCTGGCGTCGTGGTCATGCCGCCCGCATATCTCAACGTCGGCGCATATGTCGGCGAAGGCACCATGGTCGACTCGCACGCGCTTGTCGGCTCCTGCGCACAGGTCGGCTGCCGCGTGCATTTGAGCGCCGCTGCACAGATCGGAGGCGTTTTGGAGCCGGTCAATGCCTCCCCGGTTATCGTCGAAGACGACTGCTTAATCGGCGGCAATACCGGCGTCTATGAGGGAACCATCGTACGCAACCGCGCCGTGCTGGCCGCCGGCACCGTCCTCACCCGCGGCACTCCCGTCTACGACCTCGTTCACAATCAGATCCATCGCGCAACCGCCGACACGCCACTCATCATCCCCTCTGGGGCTGTTGTCGTTCCGGGCTCGCGAGCCATCTCGCATGGACCGGGAAAGGAGTGGGGCCTGTCCGTCGCGACCCCGGTCATCGTCAAATATCGCGACCAGAAGACCGAGCTCTCGCTTACCCTGGAAGACCTGCTGCGGTAAGCAGGAGGTCCTCCAGGCTACTTTTAATCTTTGGGGGAGAGAATCTGCCCCCAAAGATTAGAAGATGATCTTGCCCGCGATCTGCATATTGAACGGCTCGCCCGGTCCGATTCCGGGAGCTCCGAAGAACGCCCCGATCGTGGACCCAATGGTCGTTCCTTGCTCCCCCGTCTGCGGAGCACCGATCGGCGCAAGATTGATACGGTTGAACACGTTGAACATCTCCACTCGCAGTTGCAGCGTGGCCCGCTCGGTCAGCTTCGTGTTTTTGAATACCGATACATCCATGTCTTCAAAGCCCGGATTGAAGAACTGGTTTCGCCGCGTCGTCGCAAACGTTCCTGCTGCCGGATCAACGAAGGCCGTTGGGCTGAACCACTGCACATACCCTGGATTGCCCGGAGAGGTCACCAGGCTATGCGATACACCGGCAAATGGATTCACCCCTGGTAACAGGTTTGCCCGATCGGAGTAGTCTCCGTTCCCGCTTGCATTCGAGCTTGCTACGACCGAGAACGGCTGTCCGCCATGCAGCGAGATACCGCTGTTTACCTCCCAGCCGCGGCTGAGTCGCTCCGGCCCCTTGAACTTCGGTATCTGGTAGTTTACGAAGGCTGTGAAGGTGTTTCTTGTGTCAAAGTCGCTGTTCCCATACTCCGACTTCACGTTCAAGCTGTTCGGCGGCAGATACGGCACGATCCCCGTCTCGTAATCCAGCGCATGCGACCACGTATAGGTAGCCTGTGCCGTCAACCCATGATAATTCGAGCTCCGGATCAGCATTTGCAGCGAGTTATAGTTGGAGTTCAAATTACTTTCTAACTGGTTTACCGTACCGATATTCGGGAATCGGCCAAAATAAGGTCGCGTTGCCTGTGCGCCGCCACTGCTTACAGCTGCGGCGTTGATGTCCAGCACTTCCGTCAGCGCCCGTGACAATGTTCCTACATAACCGATTTGAAACAGTGCGCTGCTGCCGATGCTCTGCTGCAGATTGATATTGTAACTGTAGGTATAGGAAGGACGGTAATGTGGATTGACAGAGTAGGCATTGACCACACCTGCTCCTGCGAGCGCAGGCGCCAGCGGCTGAAAGACAGCTACACCTTTTTGAATTACGTAATCGTTGGCCGCATTATCGACGACCGGGTTATTGCCGCTCGGATTGTTCCCCAGCCCTAGCGCTCCACTGTCCGTAGTGCCTCGAAGATTCAAGAGCGGTAAGATGTAGATCGAGTCGAAGTACATGCCGAAACCTCCGCGGACGACCGTCTTCGGCGCTGCCGCATAGGCAAAGCCTGCCCGCGGACCAATCGACCCCTTGTACGGCGTATACAGAGTATTCACATTCATGCCTTGCACATCGAAGCCCGAAGCCTGAGATGGATCGAAACTGGCTAGATTCTTGTCCCCGTTGTGCAGCGACTGCGCATAGTCATATCTAAGCCCATAGTTCAAATTCAACTTAGACGTAAGCTGCCATGCATCCTGTGCAAATAGGTTCCAGGTATTTTCATAGACGATACGTTTCTGATTTCCTTCGACAATAGACGAAGTCGACACGCAGCCCGCTAAAAAATCTGCTAGCAGCAATACGTTTCCATCCGTCACCCCGGGTGCTGCCAAACCCACGTTCTTGGTCGCGAGCGCATCGCATGCCGCCGAGCCGGCACCTACATTCCATGGTCCCTGCGAGCCATCGAAGGAGAACGTTCCGCGTGCGCCCGTCTGATAAAAGTCGTATACCTGGGCCTTGCGGAACTCACCGCCAAACCGGAACTCATGCTTGCCTACGGTATAGGAGAGGGCATCGTCTACGTGCCCGGTAATATCCTGCCTGCCTGCTGGAGCTGTTGCTCCCACCAGGTCGAAGCCACTCGCGCCTCCCGTCAAGCCCGAGCCCGCAGCTGGAGGTGCAATGCTGATATGTGGAGACCCCAGCAAGGTTGGATCCGTCACTCCTGTATTCAATCCAAGTGCCGCCGGGTTGTACGAGTGGTTCGCGTCAGAGAATATCTGATCGAAGTAACTCACTCCAAAGAAAATCTGGTTTGCAATGTGCGGGGAAAAGATACGGTTGTACACCACTGAGTAGTTTTCGACGTGGATCGGTGCCACTTCAAAGTAGGGACTTAGTTCCGAGCCACTAGGTGCCGTCTGGTTTCCTGTCCCGAGATAGCCTTTTACGGAAAATGTATTCTTTGTATTCAGGTTGTAGTCCAGCTTTACTAGCCCGTTGAAGCTATGTCCATTTTCCGTGCCAGGATTGAAGTAGTTATCTCTTTGCGCCGCACCGGTCAGCGCCGCAGCTGGCCACAACGTATTCAGCAGTGCTGTCGATACTGGGTTGACCGGGACACCATAGAACCCTAGAACGTTGGTGGCAAGTGTCTGGTAGGCTGCCGAGGGCTCCGTCGCCGCACTGGCCGCGCCGATAACGAAGTTTTGGTGTTCGTAGTTTCCAAATAAAAACAGCTTATCTTTAATCAGCGGACCACCCAGCGATCCGCCATAGACGATGTTTCGCGTCTCATTCTTTTTCGTTCCCGGAATCGCAAACGGCGAGTTTGCCGCGAGCGCCTCGTTACGATTGAAGTAGTATCCTGTTCCATGCACGGTGTTGGTTCCGGACTTGATCGAGAGATTTACCGTTCCACCCGCATTGCGTCCACTTTCCGGAGTTCCGCTGGTAACAAACGAGAACTCCTCAATCGAGTCAAGCGGCAGCACGATGCCCGCGATACCAGACACGCCACCCTGGTTCACCGCTGGAATATTCCACCAGAGATCGTTGTTGTCCGTGCCTTCGATCTGCCAATTGACCTGGTTGGACCTCGTTCCATTGACCGATGCTGCGCCTGCTCCGCCACCGATGGAGTAGCCTCCAAAGCCCGGCGTATATTGCAGCATTTGCGTAAAATCACGTCCATTTGCTGGAAGGTCGTTGACAACGATGGATGGTAAGTCCGTCGTCTGCGTAATGGAAGTGGCATCGAGCGCAACGCCTGCCGCATTGACCTCCACCTCCGTAGAGGTACTGGTCACGCCCATCTTGACGGGAAGCGTGTAGGTCGTGCCTGCCGAGACGGCCACGCCGTCGATCTTGGTGGTGGCAAAGCCCGTTGAGGTTACCGTGATGGTGTAGTTGCCGAGCGGCAGATCTTGAAACACGAACTCGCCGCCCGAGGAGCTCTCGGTCGTGCGTACGGCTTGCGTGTCCACGTTCGTAGCTACCACGGAGGCGTTTGCGATCACCGCGCCAGTTGCGTCGGTCACCGAGCCATTGATGCCGCCACGAAAGTTTTGCGCATTTGCCCCCGCGCTGACTGCTACACACGCCACGGCAATTTTCCCAAGAAATCCCAGCCGCCCACTTGTCTTCGTCATCCAGCCCCCTTTTACAACATGGATAAATCCCTTCAAAGCAAGGCAATCAAAGCATGTCGAACGGATCGCTCCGTTACACGGAAGACTTCATTCGTGCTTCTGAGCAATTTTGACTGGCAAAGTTTTCATGAAGCTAATCCCCGCGCCTCCCTGAAGCAATCGCCATCGTCCACGCTTATGCATCGCATCACGCTTTCCGCATAGTGTCTTCATTGATTGACTTGGAAATACGACAGCTCCGTTCGCCAATGGGCCGAGAGGTAGTTCAGGGCTTGCTTTGGATTCTCCGCCGGACGTGGGCATACCTCCGCCCTGGCCCATGCGATACTAGGCTGACATGTACAAACGAGTCCTGCTCAAGATCTCAGGCGAAGCTCTCGCCGCCGGCTCCGGCTTCGGCATCGATGCCATCTTCATCCACAAAGTCGCCGCGGAGATTGCCGACGTTCATGCACTCGGTTGCGAGATTGCGATCGTCGTCGGTGGTGGAAACTTCTTTCGCGGAGTCGCTCAGCAGGCCATCGATATGGACCGGGTGGCCGCCGATCATATGGGCATGCTCTCCACCGTCATCAACGCCATCGCTCTCCAGGATGCGATCGAGAAATGCGGGCTCTTCTGCAGGGTCATGTCGGCGATCGAGATGCACCAAGTGGCCGAGCCCTACATCCGTCGCCGCGCCATGCGCCACCTTGAAAAAGGCCGCATCATCATCTTTGCCGCCGGTACCGGCAACCCCTACTTCTCAACCGACACCGCCGCCGCTCTGCGCGCCATGGAGATCAAGGCCGACATCCTGCTCAAAGCCACCTCGGTCGACGGCATCTACTCCGCCGACCCCAAACGCGACCCTCATGCCACGCGCTACGAAACCGTCTCCTATACCGAGATTCTGCAGAAAAACCTCAAGGTCATGGACACGTCGGCCGTCTCACTCTGCCGCGATAACCACATGCCCATGATGGTCTTTTCCATGCGCGAACAAGGCAACATCACTCGCGTTGTTTCTGGTGAGCCTCTCGGCACGTTGGTTACACCGTAGCGCACATCCGTGCTGTGCAGTGAGGGGCGAAGGCGAATACGGGGTTCTGGCTGCGCCAGAATGACGACCAAAGGCAGGTTCTCAGTAATTTAGGTTTGCTCTCACTTCAGAGGTAGCGACCGGATTCTAGCAAGGCGGCCTACTGCCTTAACGGTGATCCTCGTTCTTGAAATCTTGCCGCGAGCGGATCGAGCTGCAATCCGTGTAGATCGACCTCCAGTCGCACTTTGCCCTGTGCCTTGGCTTCGCTGAAGGCAAGCGGGGTTCCAGGACAGAGCGGATGCGGGGCCGGCCCGGCTCCACGGGACGCCGGAAAGCTAAGCGGTACCGTCACCACTGGGTCAAAGTCAAGTGTGGATGAACCCGCTACGAGATTCATCTGATGAGGCGTACGCGTGGATTCAGGATCGCCGCAACTGCTTGCGGGCAGACGGGCGGAGACGAAGTCCGGCTGTGGAGCTGCGAACGGAAACCGGCAGATTGGCGCAGCTTCCGGATTGTCGGCGGCCCACGAGCAGCGGCCATGCCCCGGAACGGAAAATGGCTCAGCGGAAGCACGCCAGGTCGTGGGTGAATCCAGCTTCAGATGGTCCGCCGCGAGCGACAGGTGCACGTCTACGGGAGTGGATTTGAACTGATTGAAGACATCCAGAGGCAGCGCGACGGGCACCAGCACGCCTGGCTGGTAGGCGTTGATCTCCGTCCCAAGCTCATTCAGGTAGGGCGAGACCCAATGCTGCCCCGGCGCATCGAGGGTCACCGCATAGCCCTTGACTGTATAGTTTGACTGCTCATCGATCCCGGAGGTCGCTACCGGTATGCCGACCTCAACCATGTTGTTAAGCACTTGCAAGGCGCCAGTTGGAGCTGTCTTCGGCAAAAGCTGTGCCGGCACGGGTGCCAGCTTGGGATCGGACGCCGCTCCCGCTACCGGGTAGGCCCGCCGGATGAGCGCAGTCGCCGGCACTATGACCAGCAGCAGTGCTATCAGCAGCGGCGTTCCCAGCAGCAGTATCCGGGTGATGGGTGTGCGACGGGTCGCATACTGGTAGATCAGTGCGGCAAGAGGAAGCAGCACGATCAGCGTCAGCACCAGAGGCTCAAAACCGGGAGGAGGCATGCGCCGAAAGATCAAGTAGAGCAATCCCAACCCAACGATGAGTAGATAAATCATGGCGCCGATTGTCGAAAGCAACATACGCGCAAACGTCGCTGTAACCGCCGCGATCGCAGTCAAAGGCACCACGAGAATCGCAGTCAGCAGAAGCAGATTGTGCAGCAACGCGGGAACGACCGTGGTGGGATAAAGCCCGGCGCGCTTGAGCAGAAAGATCTGCATCAATAAAAACGGCACATACAAGAACACACCCAGGTAGATCGCCTTTGCCGCCAGCAGCTTGGCCCAGTGATAGGGCCGCGAGGTCCAGAACTGGCGATCGCCCACCAAAGGCTCATCGTGGATAAGCCGCGAGATCAGGACCAGCCACGAGATCGGCATCAGGAAGCCTTTGAGAAAGGCAGCCAGCAACGTAGCTACCCCGGCATACTGGCTTCCTGACCACCCCGAAGGCGCAGCCCAGCAGAACGCAGCGAACAGAAGCAGGACCACCAGGGTTTCGGGCCAGAGATGGAGCAGGTCTTTGCGGGCGATGTGCAGCGGCTGAGGCAATGCCATGGCTAGAGGGTATCCCAAGGAAAGGTGAAGGTGAGGTTCAGCGGCCGGCTCCGGCGTGCACCGGTCTTTCGTGTCTTCCAGGCGGGCTGGACGGTTAGGGATTGAGCGTCAGACGCTGGGCGCGGCAGGTGCGCGGCCTGACTTTGCGAGTGCTAAAAAGATGGCCCGCAACGTCATCGGCGCGATCTGGACTGAGGGTGTGTCTGTAGCTGTAAATACGGTTGCCAATTGATCGTTTACCGGCTCGGAGTCTGCATGGATATGCACAAAGCGGGCCGCTGCCGGGGTCTGCTCTAAAAGCAGCCAGGACTCCGGCAGTGGCGCCGAGGTACGTGTAAGCGTAGCGGGAGCGAGGCCGGCGGCAGATGGCGGCAAGGTTAAGGTCACCTCGCGGAACCGGGCTGTCAGTGTGGTCAGTTCTTCGGCAAACAGCAGCTTGCCCTGATGCAGAAAGCCGATGTGCGTAGCGAAGGATTCAACTTCAGCTAGATCGTGCGAGGAGATCAGGATAGTCGGACGAGAGGCTGGATCGAACGCCGCCTGGTCGGCCAGCGAGCGCGGGTTGACGCGGGACATCAACGCCTCGATCAACTCATCGCGCACAAGCGGATCCAGCCCCGAGAAGGGTTCATCGAGGAGAATGATCTCGGGGGAAAAGGCCAGAATGGAGGCCAAAGCCGCCTTCATCAGCATGCCGCGCGAGAGATGCTTGAGCTTGCGGTTGAGGGGGAGTTCAAGCTGCCGGACCAGCGCGGCGTGATCCCACCGCGGATAAAAACCGCGCAGGTAGTCCAGAAACTGCCCGACGGTCATCCAGTCCGGTAGTTCCTGGTTTTCGCTGGCGTACGCGATGCGTGTGAAATCCTCACCGGTAAGGTGCGTAATGTCTCGTCCCAGCAGGGTGGCCGTGCCGGAAGAGGGATGGATCATGTTCATCAGCAGCTTGATGAGCGTTGTCTTGCCGGCGCCATTATGTCCAACCAGCGCAAAAACCGCCCCTCGAGGAACACTCAAGGTCAAAGGGGCGAGCGCCTCGGTGTGCCGATAAGATTTCTGAAGACCATGCGTTTCAATGGCGTAGCCAGTTCCGGTCATGCGCTTTCCTCAACCTGTAAGTTCTTTTTGAGGCTAGCACGATCAAAGCGTGAGGTTTCCTCGTAGCTCGATGCGTTTGAGCGGTGATTGTGTCTCGGGCCTGATCCGTGCTTCAACGGGTGACGGTATTCAGCGAGAACTCCCCACAACGATGCAGCGCTTGGGCCTTCTCAAGCGTGGGCGCATGGGTGTCCGGACGAATAATCTGGCAACAGTTGGAACAGATCGACTCCTGTTTGGAGCCGAGACGAGGAACAAACTCTTTAAGAGTTGGCACAGGCGAAGACGCCTCCCGAGAAGGATAGACTGGCAGCGTGGAGCACTCCAATGATGCACCGGCTATGCCGGATTCGGCTACAAGATTGTCTGTAGCTGCATATTTTCGCCCAAAGTCAGAACGTTTGAGGTATGGAGTGTTGTCGGCTAAGACAAGCGAGATAGCATGAAGAAGCAGCGCGAGGCAAAGAGTTCGATGGCGCATTGGTCGAAGAAACGAAGACAAAATTATGTGTCCAGAGGACTGGCCGTCGCCGCAATGCTGGCTATGTCTGGCGTAATGCTGGCGCAGGGAAGTGCTGCCGCGATTCCGCAACTGGTCCCGAAGCAATTTGTCGGATCGTGGTTTGAGCTTGCGCACCTTCCCGACAAGAAGGAGAAGGCCTGCATCGCCGATGCGCTCACACTGTTTACCTTGGTGGATAAGCCCTTCCGTTTCGCGCAGGTCGACTCCTGCCGCTTGAAGGACGGCACCACCGATGCCCGCAACTACACTGGTACTACCAGGATCAAGAAGACCTGGACCGGCCAACTCAAGGTCTGGACTGTCTGGCCGCTCTCCCGAAAACTCTGGGTGCTGGCCGCTGGACCGGACTACGAGTGGTTGCTGGTAGGCGCGCCCAACCACAAGACGCTGGCCGTACTCTCGCGCACAACCAAGCTCGATTCCGACGTGATGGCGCAGATTACAACGCAGGCCGCGACGCAGGGGTTTGCCGTTGCCAAGCTGATTACGGTTCCACAAACCTCTCGTACGGCACCCGCGCCCGCGCCGACCGCACCTGCTCAGACGCCGCCCGCAAACGCACCCGCAACTCCCGAGTGACCTCGCGAAGGCACGGAAGGCAGAGCGTACGCAGGTTCTCGAGATCGCACTGGCCGCCGCCCTCCGCCACGGGCCGGATGTGGTCCGCATCCCATAACGACCGCCGCGCGGAGATCGTTGCCATCCCGTAGAGCGAGAGCCCTGCGGCGCGTGCCTGTCCCCGCGCCCGCTTGAGCGCCGCGTAAATCGCAACGGTATCGGCCTGACAAAGCGCGCAGAGACCGCGGTCCCGCGCAAACACCTGTTCGCGCAGGTAGCCCGGGTCGGTCCGCAGACGCCATTGATGGACGCAAAAGTCGGAGCAGAACGTCCGCCGACGCCGCGCCAGGATCTCCAACTCGCACCAGCGGCACAGGGGAAGCCCGTGCGGGCCGGTCGGAAGCAGCCTACGTTCGGTGCGGCCACCGGCAAGAGTGCGAGGAACCATCATGGGTGCGTTCAGCATAATCCCAAATCCCTGCCGGCAAAAGGAATCTCAAGAGGCAACCAAGGCCTGCGGGCACTCTATGATGAGAGAAGGAAGAGGAGAGCGCCATGTCCAGAACCCAGTCGCAGATGGTCGAGCTAGACACGGTGGCACCGCCGTTTGAGCTGATGGATGTGGTTAGCGGGCGAGCGCTGAGCCGCGACGACGTTCTCGCCTCGGCTTGGGAGGAGGACGCCTCCGACCAAGCCAACTTGACCTCCGGCGAGGGCACCTCCAGGCACGGACGCCACGGTCTGCTCATCATGTTTGTGTGTGTACATTGCCCCTACGTAAAACATGTGGAAGAGCAGCTCGCTCGCATCGGAATCGATTATGGGGGCCGCATCGCTATTGCGGCCATTAACTCGAACGATACAGACGCCTATCCTGAGGATGGTCCCGTCGAAATGAAGCTTCAGGCTCAGCGTCTTGGGTGGCGCTTTCCTTATCTCTTGGATCCGACCCAAGAGGTTGCGCGCAGCTATGGCGCCGCCTGCACTCCTGACTTCTTCCTCTTCGACGCGCAAAGCAGACTGGTGTATCGCGGCCAGCTCGATAGCAGCCGTCCACGCCGCGGCGACTTTGGGAATGACGTGCCGGTAACCGGGGCTGACCTGCGTCGGGCCATGGACGACGTAGTCGCCGGCCGGCCGCCCAGCCTTGATCAGCACACCAGCCTCGGCTGCAATATCAAGTGGCGAGAGGCCTAGCCTCGATACGCCGAAGGAGATCCCGTTGGACGAAGTTTTGCATCGCCTGAAGCAGGGCATCCGGCGCTTTCAGACCGAGATCTATCCGGCTCGGGCTGAGCAGTACGAGCGTGTGATGAACGAGCCACAGCGGCCGCACACCCTCATCATCACCTGTGCCGACTCCCGCCTCCAGCCTGACATTCTTACCCAGGCGGATCCCGGCGAGATCTTCGTCTCGCGCAATATCGGCAACATGGTCCCAACTTACGGAGAGACCTCCGGTGGCGTCGACGCCGTGCTTGAGTACGCCGTGGCTGCTCTTGGAGTGCAGCACATTGCGATCTGCGGGCACACAAACTGTGGCGCGATGAAAGCCTTACTGGAACCTGGATCGGCCGAGGCGATGCCCAGCGTCAGCGCCTGGCTCGGTCATGCTCAGGCTGCCCTGGCGGCTGCACACGCACTAGCAAGCCCAGAGGACAATTTGCTGCGTGTGATTACCGAGCAGAACGTTTTACTGCAGATGAGCCATCTTCGGACCTATCCGGTCGTCGCGGATGCACTTGCCAAAGGCAAAGTGCATCTTTCCGGTTGGGTGTACGACATTTCGGCGGGTCAAGTCAGCCTATGCTATGACGGCTCGACAGCATTCCATGGAGTATAGCTTGCTATTTGCGGCAGACATTAACGTAGAGAGACACATGGCAGCTTACCGGTTTCAGCCGTCAAGCTGCCATGCAGCGTCCTCTACTTTGAAACGTCTTCGTTGTCTTTGACTTGGTACTTAGCCTTTGAAAGTCGCGTCCGAGCCGTGCTGTTTAACCATCTTGTTGTACAGCCCTAGAATGAGGAAGGGAGCAACCCATTGTCCGACAAACAATGCCTCATGCTTCTTCCCGGCGGCCTGGAAGGACACGGAGGCAAGAATGGAAGCGATTGCAGCACCAAGATAGATGCTGGATGGCACCTTGCTGGTGAACTTCTCAATGGCGGCGGTAACTTGATCTTCTTGTGCCTCGCCGGGCGCTACGCGGTAGTCGGTCATGAACAACGTCTCCTTAAGGCGGCTTTGCCGCTATATGTGGAGAGATGCTGGAAAGCGCTTGGACGACAAAGAAAATAATCGGTCAGCACCTCATGGGCTCTTGATTTCTGTCTTCGCACATGCCGGAAGCGTTTGTGCCCGCCGGCCTGGGTCTCTAGTCCCGCATTCCAGGCGCGATGCATTTCTTTTGTCATGCTGCCGCCGAGCCTGTCGCCAGCAGCATGGGAAGAGTGAACTGCTCGCGAAAGTGCAGCAACAGGCGCAATACCACGGTTCCGCCCACCGTATTCAGGTGCTTGGCATTTCTCCTGCACGTGCATAGATCGGTCAGCATTGCGTGGGCGTTGCACGTCAACTCGATGCCTGTACCCATAAGCGACCCGTACAGGTCCAAAACGTTCTCCCGCCGCAGTTCGATGCGGAACTCCATCGCGGTCGCCGAGTTGGCCCTCCGCTCCACAACCCAGCCGCCGCAATCGTCCAGACACGTGTTCAGCTCGGGTAGTACGCCTCGGCGATGGTCATCGGTAAAGGCTTCTAACTCAACTGTAGGAACTTCTCTCATATTCTCCATCATGTGACTCTTTCCCGCTAAGATTTAGGTACGGCACTTGCGCCTTCCAAGTCCTCATCGGTCAATTGCGCGGTATCATGACCGGTTTGCGAAGTTTTTGTGCACGAAGGTCACGTGACGATTAGGCAAAGAAGCGCGGCAGGATCCGAGGAGGGTGGCGGTGATCGTAGGAGTAGGAACCGACCTGACCGAGATTGCGCGAGTCAGACGCAGCGTTGAGCGCTTCGGCAGCCGCTTTCTGGAGCGTATTTATACACCAGGAGAGATCGCGTACTGTTTCCGCAAGAAAGATGCGGCGGAGAGCCTAGCGGCCCGATTCGCCGCCAAAGAAGCTGGTGCCAAAGCCCTTGGTACGGGCATTAGCCGAGGTGTCACTTGGCACGAATTTGAGGTGCGGAGGGAACCCGGAGACAGGCCGGTGCTTTGGCTTAGCGGGCGCGCCGCCGAACTCGCTGCTAATCTTGGCATTGATCGCCTTTCACTCAGCCTGACGCACACCCGAGATCTTGCCATGGCGTTCGTGGTCGCAGAACATCTGGGCAGCGAACTGGCCCGTTAAATCAAGCCGTGCGTGCTCGCCGCGCCTTTGCTGGCCGGCAACAACCTGAGCCAGCTCACTCCCGAGATCACCGCCATTCTTACCAATCGCGAGGTCATCGCGATCGATCAGGATCCTCTCGGACACCAGGCGGAGCGCATCTTTGCTGAGGGTCCGATCGAGATCTGGTCACGGCCGCTCGCCTGCGGCGCGATGGCTCTTGAAGTGATCAACTACAGTGAAGGTGACACATTTCTTCATGATGTGTCTCTCCAACTGAAGGAAGCCGGCGCAGCGCCAGGATGGAAGGCCTGCGACGTATGGGCCGGGAAAGACCTTGGTGCTCTTCAAGACGATTTCCAATTTATGCTGAAGCGGCAATCGGCATTGCTGCTCCGCCTGACGAAGTGATCGCAGGTACGCGTCAACTATCGTGAGACGAGCAGCTAGCTGTTGCTCATGCTGTGCAGAAACTCAGAGTTGTTCCGTGTCTTTTCTAGACGGCTGGTAAGCAATTCCATCGCCTCGGTAGGCGAAAGCGGGTTCAGCACTTTACGCAAAATCCAGATACGCTGCAGATCATCCTTTGGAATCAGCAGCTCTTCCTTACGCGTACCGGAGCGCTGAATATCAATCGCCGGAAAGACTCGTTTATCGACCAGCTTGCGATCCAGAATAACTTCCATATTGCCTGTACCCTTGAACTCTTCGAAGATCACCTCGTCCATGCGCGAACCCGTATCCACCAATGCCGTCGCGATGATCGTCAGCGAACCACCCTCTTCAATGTTGCGTGCCGCACCAAAGAACCGCTTCGGACGCTGCAGTGCGTTGGAGTCGACTCCGCCTGAGAGGACCTTGCCGGAGGGAGGAACGATTGTGTTGTAGGCGCGCGCTAAACGCGTGATCGAATCGAGCAGGATGACCACATCGCGTTTGTGCTCGACCAGTCGCTTCGCCTTCTCGATCACCATCTCCGCTACCTGTACGTGACGCGCTGCCGGCTCGTCGAAGGTACTGCTGATTACCTCGCCGCGCACCGACCGCTGCATGTCGGTTACCTCTTCCGGCCTCTCATCGATCAACAGTACGATGAGCACAACTTCAGGGTGATTCGACGTAATCGAGTTCGCAATCGACTGCAGCAGCATGGTCTTGCCCGTACGCGGCGGAGCAACGATCAGGCCGCGCTGGCCCTTGCCGACCGGCGTCAGCAGATCCATCACACGCCCGGAGGTATGGTCGCGGACCGTCTCCATCTTCACCCGCTCTTGAGCATAGAGTGGCGTCAAATTATCGAACAGAATCTTGTTCCGCGTCTCTTCAGGAGATTCGAAGTTGATTGCCTCAATCTTGACGAGCGCGAAGTACTTCTCGCCCTCATGCGGCGAACGAACGTTGCCGGAGATCGTGTCGCCAGTCTTGAGGTCAAACTTGCGAATCTGCGACGGTGAAACGTAGATATCGTCTGGCCCAGGAAGATAGTTGTAGTCGGGAGAGCGGAGAAAGCCGTAGCCATCGGGAAGGATCTCCAGCACACCTTCCGCGAAGATATGCCCCTCTTTTTCACTTTGCGCCTGCAGGATCTTGAAGATCAGGTCCTGTTTCCGCAGTCCGCTGGTGCCGCCAATGTCAAGGCCACGGGCCAACTTGCCCAATTCGGCGATGTTATGTTCTTTCAACTCTGAAATTGTCATGGAGGTGTGTTCTTTTCTTAAGGGATGAGCTTTGAAGCGAGGAGAGAAAGGAGGAAGGTACGGAGAGAGGAGAGTGCGGAGGCGAAACTTGGTTTTGAACCAGAGAGAGCACGCTGCCGACTCAAGCGGCTCTCTGAACCTGAGATGTGTGCGGGGTTACTGCAGGAATACTAACGTAAATGCGGACATTCTGAATACAACTTAAGTGGCAATGGTGAAACTGCCACGCGACTAAGCCGCGCGGCGTTCCCGATGGTCCGTCACGGAAATCTTTTCCACCTTCGACTCCGATCCATCATCCATCGGAACCGTGTCCTTGAAACGATCCAGCACTTCGTTGGTCGTGTCCTGCAGACGAGTGTTTGGTTTGTGCAACTTACGAGTAGCTTTCGCAGCCAGCTGACACAACTGATACCGGTTTGTAACGTGCGTAAGTGCTCCAAAGATCAGATCTGAGCGCATAGTGTTTCCTCCTCGTTATTCTTTAAGTGGACGCTTGCGACGGGCTAGGCGAGGCCCCTCGTAGCTCCAGATTCGTGCAGGCTTGCAATTTTCGAATGGATACGTAAACGTGACCGTTCTTGCCCGACCGCCCCTTTGCGGTCCAACCAGTAGTGACGATGAATCTTTAGACGCGAATGCAATGCTCAGGATGCCATCCAGCCTACATTTCGTTTTGAATCGGTGTGCGGAGAGCTTGTTACGGGATCGATGGATCGAGCTTACAGCCAACTTCTCGCCGCTGGTACGCTGGGTTCAACCAAATACGAACGATCCTTTTGCACAATAAACGCTGCTTAGCATTCCGTCAATTCTTTTTTTGGAAGCATTGGTTTTTAGCCCTACAGGAAAGTGGAGGTTTTCTTGCGCAGCTAGCGTCTTCCATGACTCTCCAACAGCTCACCTTGGAACCACGCGTTAGCAGCACACATTAGGACCAGTAGCTTCGATCCAGGGTCCTGTACTGGATCGCCTCGGCAATGTGTTTCACTACGATCTGCGGCGCGCCTTCCAGGTCCGCAATTGTTCGCGCCACCTTCAGAATGCGGTCGTGGGCTCGCGCGCTCAGGCCTTGCTGCTGCATCGCTCGCTCCAGAAGGCGCTCCGCATCGCTCGCCAACTCGCAGAAAAGACGAATCTGCTGGGTGGTCATCTGGGCGTTCGCATACACGGTCTGCGATGCGCTTCGTCCGGAAGGCCGCGTACGTGTCTCACTGCCTGCCTCCAGAAAACGCGCGTGCTGTCGCTCCCGTGCAGCCAGGACTCGTGCCCGGATCTCCGCCGAGCCCTCTGCCGAAGCCCCGCCCCGCAGCTCCTTGTACTGCACGGCAGGCACCTCAATATGAATGTCGATCCGGTCGAGCAGCGGCCCCGAAACCTTCGAAACGTAGCGCTGGATCATCGGCGGCGTGCACATGCACTCACGGCTCTTATCGTTGAAGTACCCGCACGGACAAGGATTCATCGCGGCCGCCAGCATGAAGCGCGCCGGAAAACTGAGGCTCATCGCCGCCCGTGCAATGGTCACATGGCCATCCTCAAGCGGTTGCCGAAGCACCTCCAGCACGTTGCGCGGAAACTCCGGCAGTTCATCCAAAAACAACATTCCGTTGTGCGCCAGCGACACCTCTCCCGGCCGCGGAACCGCGCCTCCGCCGATCAGCCCGGCATCCGAGATCGTATGGTGCGGCGCGCGAAACGGACGATGCATCACCAGTCCGTCATCGGCGTTCAGCACCCCCGCCACGGAGTGGATCTTGGTCGTCTCGAGCGCCTCCTCAAAGCGCAGGGGAGCCAAGATGGACGGCAGCCGCTTCGCCAACATCGTCTTGCCGGACCCCGGCGGCCCGATCATCAGGATGTTGTGCCCGCCCGCAGCCGCCACCTCGAGCGCACGCTTGGCTACCTGCTGTCCACGCACATCCTTAAAGTCATGCGGAAAGTGCTGCAGCTCCTGCAGCAGTTCTTCTGTGTGCGATTCAAGCGGCTGCACCAGCAGGCTGCCCTTCGCCACCGCGTTCAGCAGATCCCTGACCTCCAGCAGCGTCCGTACCGGATACACCTTCACGCCTTGGACCACGGCGGCCTCTCGCGCGTTCTCCGCCGGAATAATCAGGTTCCGGATTCCTCGGGCGCGAGCCGCAATCGCGATCGGCAGCATGCCATGCACCGAGCGCAGCGCGCCATCGAGCCCCAGCTCGCCGATCAGCAGAAAGTCCGAGAGTTCCTTGATGTGCAGCGCGCCATACGCTCCCAGAATTCCGATCGCAATGGGCAGGTCAAAGCCCGAGCCCTCTTTCTTCAGATCCGCCGGAGCCAGGTTGATCGTGATGCGCGTGGGAGGAATGTCAAAGCCGCAGTTACGAATCGCCGAGCGTACCCGGTCCCGGCTCTCGCGTACCGCCGCGTCCGGCAGACCGACCGTGTTGAACTCCGGCCGCTCGAGAATCACGCCCGAAAAGTCAATCTCTACATCGATAATGTGTGCGTCGATCCCGTACACCGCCGCGCTGAAGGCCTTGAAGAGCATGCTCGCCTGAGCCCTCGATCCCATAGATTGCCCGCAGTCTAGCATCGGCACCGCGCGCATCCTATGCAACTTTCAGGGGTTGCCACGCCTACAATCAAAGCTGCAGGCTCGAACGCAATCTCTATGAATACCAGCCTCTTCGAACTCTTTAAGATTGGCATCGGCCCCTCAAGCTCCCACACCGTGGGTCCGATGCGCGCTGCTTTGCGCTTCGTGCGAACCCTGACCGCGGACCCGCGGCGCGCCTCTGTCACGCATGTGTCCGCCGAGCTTTACGGTTCGCTCGCCCTCACCGGAATCGGTCACGGAACCGACCGGGCTGTCCTGTTAGGGCTCAGCGGCGAGGCACCGGACACCGTCGATCCCGCTGCCGTGCAGGATCTGCTCACCCGGATCCGGGTCTCCGGCAAGCTTCTCCTCGGCGGCGTCACCCAAATCGAGTTTCACGAAGAGACGGACCTCGTCTTCCGTCACGCCGAGATGTATCCTCCGGGCGCCCACGCCGCCACCTCCCATCCCAACGGAATGCGCTTCCGCGCCTTCGACGCCGCAAACACTCTCTTGCGCGAAGAGATCTTCTACTCCGTCGGCGGCGGCTTTATCCTTACCGCGGCCGAGCTCGCACCGGATCCGCTCGAGAAAGAGCTCTCCCCGCGCCTGGTCCCGTATCCGTTTTCGAGTGCCGCCGAACTGCTCGTATCCGGCGCGCAAACCGGCCTCTCGATCGCCGAACGGGTTCTGGCCAACGAAGCAGCGCTGCTCAACGCAGAGCGCAACAACCCGCTTGCGCCCACCCTGCTACGGCCTGCCCTCCCTGAAGACGATCTATCGTTTCAGGCAGCGCCCGAGGCCATCATTCGTAGCGGCATCCTCGCCCTTTGGCAGGCGATGCGCAGTTGTATGGAACGTGGCCTGGTCACTGGCGGCATTCTTCCCGGAGGCCTGAACGTGCATCGCCGCGCGCCTCGTCTCTACCAACGTATCCAGGAGCTCGAACGCTCCGGCAAGCCGCGCGATCCGCTCGCCCCGCTGGACTGGGTCTCGCTCTTCGCCATCGCTGTCAATGAAGAGAACGCCGCCGGAGGACGCGTCGTTACTGCGCCCACCAACGGTGCCGCCGGCGTCATTCCTGCCATCGCCCAGTATTATCTCCAGTTCATCGACACCGATCAGTCCTCGCAAGCCAAAGAGGATGGCCTCCTGCGTTTCTTCCTTACCGCCGCCGCGATCGGCATCCTCTACAAGGAGAACGCCTCAATCTCAGGTGCCGAGGTCGGTTGCCAAGGTGAGGTCGGCGTGGCTTGCTCGATGGCCGCCGGCGGCCTGGTCGCCGCACTCGGAGGCACCGACGCCCAGGTCGAGCACGCCGCCGAGATCGCCATGGAACATAACCTGGGCATGACCTGCGACCCCATCGGCGGCCTCGTCCAGATTCCCTGCATCGAGCGCAACGCGATGGGCGCCATCAAAGCCGTCAACGCCTGCCGCATGGCCATGCACGAGACCGAAGGCCACAAGCTCTCGCTCGACCAGGTGATCGAAACCATGTACCGCACCGGCATGGACATGCAAAGCCGCTACAAAGAGACCAGCTTGGCTGGCCTGGCGTTGAACATTATCGAGTGCTGAAGTTCTCTGAAGCTTTGCCGAAAAGTTTTCAGATTGTAAGCTGGCCGCAATCTTTGCGTGACACAGTCGCTCCATGCGCCTCAGCTTTGTGGTTCCCGCCTACAACGAAGAAGCCTACCTGACCGCTTGTCTTGACTCTATCTTTGCGCAGACGAGCGTTGTCGGCGTTCCGGCTGAGGTCATCGTAGTCAACAATGCCAGCACGGATCGAACCCGCGAGATCGCTTTGGCCTATCGCGGCGTCATCCTGGTCGATGAACCACGCAAAGGCCTCACCTTCGCGCGGCAAGCCGGCTTCCACGCCTGCACCGGCGAGCTGATCGCCAATATCGATGCGGACTCCCGCCTTCCCGACGGCTGGCTTGCGCAAGTCCTTGCCGCTTTTACCGCCAGACCTGCCATGCTCGCGCTGAGCGGGCCTCTCGTCTACTACGATCTGACCCCGAGACAATGCCGGCTCGTCCGAATCTTCTACGCTACGGCCTTTCTGACCTATGCGTTTAACCGCTTTGTGTTGCACGTCGGATCGATGGTTCAGGGAGGCAACTTTGTCGTACAGCGTCATGCGCTTGAGAGGATCGGAGGCTTCAATCTTGCCATCTCGTTTTATGGAGAAGACACCGACCTGGCCCGGCGGCTCAACGAGATCGGCGAAGTACGCTTCACCTTCCGTTTGAAGATGCTCTCCTCCGGTCGACGGCTTAATCAGGAGGGCATCTTCACCATGGCACTGCGTTACTCGCTCAACTATCTGTGGACCACGTTTCGAGAGCGTCCTTTTTCAAACGAGCACCTCGACATCCGTGAACCGATGCAACCGGAAGACCTCCGTCCCTAAG
>CALMVK010000232.1 GCA_937873145.1 uncultured Granulicella sp.
ACGTGGGCCGCGTGGTGGCCCTGGTCACGGCCACCAGCCAGGCCGGCTACGCCTTCGCCCCTGCTGCCTTCGGACTGCTGCGCGGCCTTGGCGCGACGGGCTTCTCGCTCAGCGAGGGCGTGCTGTTGTTCGCCGTCGCCGCCCTCGTCCAGCTCGCTTCGGCCTGGGCGATCCTGCTGGGACGTAGGCCAGTGCTAGCTTCGGGCTAGGTCCGCTTTCCAACGAACGCAGCGGTAAGCGTGCACAAAACCACCGTTTGATGCGGACCGGCTGATCCGTGTGTTTCCGAGACTTTGGAAGCCCTCCTTAGTGTAATAAATGATGCATCTATCTTTGCCCTGTAAACCCTGCTCAATTTGGTTTGTGGACTGAGGGGATCTGGGCGGTGCTGGTCGGCTACATGCGAGTGTCGACGGCCGAACAGAACCTCGTGCTTCAACGTGGTCTTCACCCTTCAAACTGGTCCGCGGCCAGCGAGAATTCTTCGGGCACTCTGAACCCTTGAGGAGGGGGTGAGGTGCCATGAAGCGGAAGCGGTATTCGGACGAGCAGATCGCCTTTGCCCTGCGGCAGGCGGAGGGTGGGACGGCGGTGGAGGAGATCTGCCGCAAGCTGGGCGTGTCGGAGGCGACGTTCTACCGGTGGAAGAAGCAGTTCGCTGGGATGGGCACGGTGGAGATCCGGCGGCTGAAGCAGCTGGAGGAGGAGAACGCCAAGCTCAAGCGCCTGGTGGCCGACCTGAGCCTGGACAAGACGATGCTGCAGGACGTGCTGCGAAAAAAATGGTGAGGCCCGGCGTGCGGCGCGACATCGTGGGGGTGCTTCGCGGCGCCTACGACGTCAGCGAGCGTCGGGCGGAAGAGCCCAAGGTTCCGACGATGCGCAGCATCGGTGGAAGGGCTCTGGAGGGCTGTGCGGCGATGGGATTTGGGCGCTCGTCGCACCGCTACCGCTCGCGACGTGACCCGCAGGTGGCGCTGCGGATGCGCCTGCGTGACCTGGCGGCGGTGCGGGTGCGCTAGGGCTACCGTCGCTTGCACGTGCTACTGCGACGGGAGAGCTGGTCCCTGAGCCACAGGAAGGCCTACCGGCTCACCGCCGAGGAGGGGCTGTCGATCCGCACCAAGGTGCTACGGCGCAAGCGGGCGCAGTGTGCAGCGGCGCCATCCTGGGACCCCGATCGGCGCCGGGGTTCCAGCAAAAAACAGATGCGGAGCAAGAGGTTGGTTCAAGGACCCCCATGCCGAAAGGGATTCCTCGACCGAGCCGATCCACACCTACGGCACTACGGAGCTCAATCGTCCTGCTTTTCATCAAGAAGATACCCGACCGCAAGCCCCTTATCCCCCCACCAAGCAGCATGCATACGCCGCACTCGAGATGAGCATGCTTCTATGAAAGCCGCTAAATGGCCATTTGGGTCGCCGCTGGCCGTTTCCTTGGTCGCCAGCAGTCCTCGTCCAATTCCAGAAAACTCCCACTCTGATACAAAACTATTCAACTGATCTTTCGGTTCCGAAAGTTTTTCGTCAGGTGCCCGATGGCCATCAGAACGGTTATCCTCCAACGGCCATGCGCGAAAATTGCCAATGCTCCCAGCCCACTCCTTGAGGAAGTCCTTGTGCTGAATCTTTTTGTGTGAAATTGCAGCCCAAGGCAGCAGATGGTCGAAGTCCCATGGGCGTCCATGGTCGCGCCAAGTGTCTTCGTCCGAAGGATCGTATCTTGGAAAGGCCCGTTGCAGCCAATCTCGTTGGGCGTAGAGCATCATCTCACGGTTTTCTTGTATTCGCCTTAAAGCGTCCATCTCGATGTCAGAGAGCCCCTCAAGCACCACGGAAAAGCTCCAGCGATTTGGGTCGCTACCCCTCGGACCAGCCAGGGCGGTCCGCACTAACTTCGGTTCTGGAATTGCCATCAGGGGCCAATCGTCGGTCTCGAGGTTCGAGAGTACTCCGCGAAGTGCCTGCGGCCCCGGGGGCCGATTGGACACACGCCACGCAATCGCATCCACCGACTTCGAAGGATTTCTGGAGAACCACCGTAGCGCCGAAAGCAGGGCCTGCACGGGCTGCACCCAGCCCGGGTCGTCCGCTATACCGTCGCGGGCCGCCCGTCTGGCCAGCCATAGGGCAAGCACGTAGGCGTCAGGGGTGCCACGGGCGATTTGGGCCTGTAGTACAGGCGGGAGGTCGTGCGGACCTGACGAACCCATCCATCCCGCGACGACATGCACTGCTTGCTCTAGCCCGCCGTGCAGGAAAAAGTCGGCGAGTGGACGCCCGTCCTTGTCGCTCTCCGCAGATAGCCGCCTAATCTGTGCGACACTCACGGTCGACGACAGGGAACGCGGATGCGGCCCGGAGATCGCCGCCTCTGTCAGGGGCAGCCTTGCTGCCAAGCGGACCAAGCGCGCCTCAGGGACGCGTCGCTCGCGGGCGAGTTCAGCGACGACCGGCTCAAGGCCAGGCCACCTTGCCTTGAGGAGCGACCAAGCAAGGTCGTCACCGTCAAGCGGCTTGCCACCAGTGTTCATACGCTGAAACAGGCTTTCAACGGCCGACACCGGATCATCTGAGGCGTCTACCGCCTCACGCGGCAGAATCTCGCATAATATGCGCCGTTTGGCCGTTCGGTGCAGGCCAGCTCTAATTGCCGCGATTACAGGACCGTCCTTATCGAGAGCCTCCTGTGCTCGCCTTGCCCACGGTCGTTGTACTGCGCCCCTTAGCCGTGCGCGCAGGGTGTTCGACACATCGGGGTCTGCGAGCAGCCATGCGAACGGCACCGGTGCTCCGGCCTCGATCGGCCAGCAGTCCTCGGGTTCCGGCCTCTCGAAGACGCCATTTGCGTCCCGCTTGGCACTGCACGCGTCCAGGGATTCTCGCATCCGGGCGATGCCAACCGTGGTGGCACGGTCGTTTGCGGCGTAGCCCCATGGATGAGCGCGTGTAGTTGCCCGGAAGAGGTAAACGCGCGTCTCGCCCAGCTTGGGTGGCGCCAAGTCGAGCCAGAGGACCCGGCCAATGCGGCAACGCCCCTCCGCAAAAGGGTCTCGGAAGCCGAGGCCAATCGCCTGCGCCCGTTGCTGGCCATCCAGCAAATGATGCGTCACACCAGTGCCGCCCGGCACACCTCGTGTGGTCTGAACTTGGTCATCCAGCCTGTTGCACGCGACGAAAGAGCCCACCGGAAATCCCCGGAGAAGCGAGTCACACAGCATCTCGACCCGTCCCGGATCCCAGACCAACCCGCGCTGCAACGAAGGAACACCTTCGACCATGGACGACGGGAATGGCGTGAGCGACTCGAAAGGAGGCCAACCGGCTATGTCCGCCAAACTTAGAAAAAACGCGTTATCTTCCATCCCAGGCACTCATGAAGGTTCCACGCCAGCAGTTAATCGTGACCAGATGGCGAACGTCACTATTCCTTCGGTGATTCTTTCAATTGCCTACACCTGTGTGGGTCGGTCCCGAAGCGGGACCGCACCCCGAGCGAGGTTCTTGCTGTAACATCGGTGCAATCAGCGCTGCCTGCGGCGGGATCCCGCTTCAGGGCCAATTCACACTCTAGGGCTCTGGGGGCGATACTAACGGTCTGCGACCTGCGCCGCGATGACTTCGAGCGTTGGTACCACTCACATTGATCCACCTTTTTCGTCAACGACCATCAAGGCACACCTATGAATACGATATCCCATCGTTTCCAGAAAATTACTTCTCCATAGCGCAAACCTTGCGTCTAATTCGAGATGAATACCATAAATGTTAGTCCAATACTGCGCGCGTTTAGACCTATTTTGTGTTTTGATCCAGCCACTTCGGGACAGTGTAAACGGCTCGGGCTTTCCTTTAGGCGCTTTAGCGTAACCAAAGGCAAGTTTGGCTCCGAGCGACACTCCATCGAAATCTACTTCTACACAAAAATCTAGTGCTGGCCACCCACTACTCTGCGAGGTTTTCTCATCGGGGGTAGCGGTGCACCTTGCTACCCGTCCCACATAATTTCGGTCGAGCTTTTCTAGCGATAGAGCCTGCATCTCACGGTAAGGTGAAACCCGGCCAAGCCGCCGATTTTCTGCCCACTCACGAATGATCAAGTCAGTGTCATCTTTAAGAATAGCCTGTCGACTTTTGCATAGTGCCACAGGTTCTTGTCGAAAATGTCGAATTAGAACTTCTTGCGCTCCGTGTATTGCCGCTGCAGCATGTGCTCGTTCCAACTTCTGCTCTGCACGAGCATCAGGGTCTCTGACGCGCCGTTTGAGTTCTTCAAGGTTAAAAGTCTCAAATTCCTCTGGAAACGTTTTAGGGTAGGAGACCTTCACGATCTGACCATTCTTGCTAAACGAGAACGGGATTGCTCTTTCATCACTTTCAGTCTTGTTTGGATCGCAAATACCGATATCCGACAAGGCGTCCTGCCCTACACGGCCGTCGTAAGGCTCGATCTCTGATTGAGTTATACGTTCGTAGTCGTCACATTCACAAAAGTACCCTGCCAGACTTTCGTCGTTGTAAGGCTCAGACCGGTTCCTTGGGTCAAGATGGCGGATGAAGACGGACATGAGAGTTCCTGAACGGAGCCAGCACGATCCAAACTCAATTACTAACCGTAAGCAAGAACGGCCTCATCTTTTGAATAAGGTCGACCGCCCTCGTTCCAAACTGTGGTGGTAGATCGAACTCTCGCTCGCAAACAGCTGACCACCCCGGTGCTTATCAATCCCCTAGGCCTGAGCGCGTGGCGTTTGGCGTGCGGGGTCAGCACCAGGGATGGCTTGCTGATCACTTGATTCAGGCTTTCCGGCTTCCCCATAGTGGAGAGGCTCGTCAGCTACCCGCCCTAGATCGCCTGGGACGGAGCTTTCGCTTTGTACCGCTCGGTGTCTGTTGCCTCCTTGTCGCGTTTCAGGACACCCCACGCAGCCTGAGGCTCGTCCGTGTGCGGGATGCCCCAATACTCGAAGTTGCCGGTCATCACCGCCACGACACGCCGGATTTCAGCGCGCATTGTCTCGGCAGCCGCCAAAGCAGCATCCCTCTGCCCTGTGAGACAACTCCCGGCAAGAGCTGCTGCGTTCACCGCATAGGCAATCTGGTTCACGTTGTTGCCTATGCGGCGCAACTCGGTGAACACCGCCCGTAGCTCAAGAACCTCAGCATCGTTCCACTGGGGTCGGCGCGCTAGGTGCCCGATTGCCAGAGAGCGGAGCCAGTTGGCTGGCGTCGTCTGACGCGACCGGGCCGCTTCCAGCAACGCCAGCCTCTCGGCGTCTTTGAGCCGAACCGTGACGCGGTGCCCGGCGCTTCCCAAAGGCTCTACAGGTTCGAGGCCGTCCACTGCCTTGAGCAGTAACCGACGCAGTGCAGCCGACACCCCACCATCCGTGGCACGAGCCCACGATCGGAAACGGCTAGCCAAGTCACGGTCGACGTAGGCACCCACCATCGTCTTGTCGGGAGGCGAAGCGGTCAAAACGGCTCCATCTTTAAAGACTGACACCCTCTCGAATATCCTGCCCTAGTCCAATTCGTACAAGGGGGTTCTTGCTGGCACGCTGGGTTGGGCAGGAGGGAAGGAACGCAGCGAGGAGCCGCTACCTCCCCACTGTGGGGAGGTCATCATGGTCGACCTCAAATGCTGCAACCGGTGAT
>CALMVK010000233.1:0-4296 GCA_937873145.1 uncultured Granulicella sp.
ACCGAATCGATCATCGTGCAGCCCATCTGGCTGCAGCCGGCGCCTCTGCCCGCGACCACGGCGGGCATGCACCGCGTCGCCTTGAATATCGACGTGCCGCGCGGCTTTGGCGGCGGAGGGCCTCGCAAGCCGGCGGCCACGCCTCCCGCAGACGCCTGCCATCCGCCGCAACCCAAACCCACCGGCACGGACGTAGCGCAAGCGCGTGCCGGCAAAGAGCGCGAGCATGGCCTTGAGGCGGGAAGCTACACCGTGCGGCTGACGGTAGACGGCAAAACCTACACGCAGCCGGTAACCGTACTCGCCGACCCGCGCCACCTGCCGGCCAACGCCGAAGCTCCCGACGATGGAGACGACAACCACTAGACCAATGTTCATGGTGCTCTGCTGCGCCTTTAGCTCAGCAAATCTAGCAGAGCACCGCAATCTAGCAGAGCACCGCAATCTAGCGGAGCACCGCAATCTAGCAGAGCACCGCATTCCAGCAGGCCGTCATTTCCGCAGACCGCCGTCATTCTGGCGAAGCCAAAATCCCCGTATTTGCTCTTCTTCCCCCCGCTGCACGCACTCCAGCTTCGACGACTCGCTCCCCAGTCCCAAACACGAGACCCGGGAATCCCGACTCCCAAACCTTACCTGCCTCAGCCCTCTTCGCTGGGCTCCGGGCCACGCGTAGGCCCGGAAGGCGGAGCGATCCGGACAGCTTTCCCGGTCCGAGCCGACAGGTAAATAGCATCCGTAATACGCTGGTCCTGCAAGCCTTCTTCGCCCGGGGTATGCGGCCTCAGGTTCTTCTGTACGCACAAGGCGAAATGGTCCATCTCAGCCGCAAACTGGTCTTTCTCCTCGAGCTGCGGCTCGTGGGCGATCTCCTGTTTCAGGTCTTGGTTGTAGAAGGAATAGCGCATCTTGATGCCGTGATAGGCGAAGGCCGGGTTCAGCTCGGCCCAGGCCTCGACGCCCTCGACCCGCAGGAACTGCGATCTGTGAGCCTCGTACGCGGAGTTGAAGATGGCGGTAAAGCCGGAAGGAAACTTGGCGATCACCTGGCAGCTGGCTTCAACTTCAGTGAAGCGTGGGTCATCCTTGGGCTGGTAGATCGTGGCCTGGACTTCATTCGGCTCTTCGTCTGAGAGGAAGCGCGCAGCGTTCAGGCAGTAGACGCCGACGTCCGGCATACATCCTCCTCCGGCCAGCGCGAGTTTCTGTCGCCACTGGTTGGGATCGCCCTGGTTCTGGGAGTTCGTAGACACAAACTGTTTGAGCTTGCCCAGCTTCCCGCCGCGAATCATCTTCACCAGCGCGCGGTCGTACGGCTCGTACTGGCTCCGGTAGGCGATCATCAGCTTGACGTTGGCCGCGTTGCAGGCAGCGATCATGCGCTCGCAGTCGCGGGTGGAGGTCGCCATCGGCTTTTCGCAGAGGATGTGCTTGCCGGCTTTCGCGCCGCGCACAGTGAACTCGGCGTGCATGCTGTTGGGCAGCACGATATAGATGACCTGGACGGAGGAGTTCTGCGCCAACTGGTCGTAGGTCGTGTAGTCGTACAGGCCGGAGTCGGGGATGCCATACTGCGCGGCCACCTTGCGCGCTTTGTCGCGGTCGCCGCTCACCAGCGCGACGGGCTTGCAGTATTTGCTTTTGCCCATCGCGGGCAGGATCTCTCCAAGTGTAAGGCGGCCCAGGCCGACCACCGCAAACCCTACGCGCTCCGACTGATTCTCAAAGGGACCGGGAATCTTCTCCGGCTGCTCGGTGGAGGCGTGGTCCTGCGAGAGCTGTACGTCGTCCTGCTGGTTGGGCTTGGGCGAGGTGGATTGCTGGGCGTTGGCGGAGGCGGTAAGCCCCGCGGCAGCGACGACGCTGGAAGCGCCAAGGAGGAAGTTACGCCGGCTGTACTCGGAGTCCATGCCGGCTGGGATGCGCGGCTGCACCTGGCAGGATGTCCTTCGCGCAAGCGAGGACGTTAAACGCTACTCGTCGATCTTGAGATCGAGCGTGAAATCGTTCTTGCTATCGAAGGAGCTGATCGATCGGGTCTTGCTCTTCTTGCCTTCGGCCTTGGCCCAAAGCTGGTAGTCGGTATTCTGCGAGAGCTGCACAAAACGGTAAGAACCGTCGTCGGTCGAAATAGCGCTACGTATGGACGAGCTGCGGCTGTCCTGAAGGTAGACGACGGCGCCTTTGATCGGGGCTCCGGCTTTGTCCTCGACGCGCCCGTGGACAACGCGCTGAACCGGGCCATGATCCTGGGCCGCAGGAGGAACGGCATACGCGGCGCGCGGAAGTGTGGCGACCGAAAGACAGAGCGGAAGGAGGGTTGCTGCGAGCGTGCCGGCAAGCTTCATAGCTAAAGTATACGGATCGAGAGCAAGCGCAGTCCTGTCTTAAGCATCTTCGTCATCATCGGCGTCGCGGGAGAGATCCTCATCGTCGTAGCCTTCGGAGTCGACAGGAACGAGCTCAAGCGGCTCAAGCGAGACGATCTCGAGCTCAGTGCCGCACTCATCGCAGGTCACCGTCTCCCCCTCGTCGACCTCATCGACATCGACATGAAGCGGATTGTCGCACTCGGGACAGGTGTTCGGCATCGTTCTTTGACCTCCAGGTCTCTGCAATTCTGGCATAGGATGTCGAAAGCGGGCGAACTGTTTCAGCCTCGTCGCCGAATTTCCGGTTCTTTGTCCTTCTTCCTCCTGTCAAGCGCCACCGGCGTGGCCAACGGTGCGATGAAACTCCTGTACTGCCGTGAGGTATGATCGCCTGAACATCCGCTCACCCCCAGAGGCTATGCTGAATCGATGACCAAGCGACGCGGCTCCTTTTTTTTACGATGGATTGTATGGATGACGTTTCCGGCAGGGCTGGCCAGCGCGCAAATGCCGGTTGCGCCGATGGACCCGGCCATCGCCAAAGCGATCGCGCAGATCTCGCCGGTGCGGATTCATGACGATATCGCCAGGCTGGTGACCTTCGGCAACCGGTCGACGCTCTCCAGCATGGACCGGGATCTGCCGGCAGGAACGGGCGTAACCATGGCCGCGGACTGGGTCTTTGCCGAGTTCGAGCGCATCTCCCAGGCCTGCGGAGGCTGTCTGGAGGTGAAGCGCGACGACTTCATCGAGCCGGCGAGTACAGCGGCAGGCTCGCGCATCACTCGCGACACACGGCTGCAGAACATCTACGCGGTGCTGCGGGGCAAGGATCCGGCGCAGGCCTCGCGGCTGGTGCTGGTGACCGGACACTACGACTCGCGGAACTCGGATAACTTCAACACGCATGACCCGGCTCCGGGGGCAAACGACGACGCGTCGGGGGTGGCGGTGTCGCTCGAGTCGGCGCGTGTGCTCTCGCAGCTCAAGTTTCCAGCGACCATCGTCTTCGTAGCCGTGGCGGGTGAAGAGCAAGGGCTGAACGGAAGCCGGCATCTGGCCAAGCTGGGCCGAGCCGAAAACTGGAACCTGGAAGCGGTGCTGAATAACGACATCGTCGGCGGCGACACGACCCCCGGGCAGACGGGCCAGGATAAGACGGCGGTACGCGTCTTCTCAGAGGGCGTACCGGGGCCGGCGTCGGCTGCGGAGCTGCGGCAGATTCAGACCTACGGCTACGAATCGGACTCGGCCTCCCGGGAACTGGCTCGCGCTATCGCGGAGGTGGATCGGACCTACTTCGGAGGGCATGGCCGGCCGGGTACGTTTCATCCTGTGCTCGAGTTCCGCAGGGACCGCTTCGGCCGAGGCGGGGATCACACCTCGTTCAACGCGGAAGGCTTTGCGGCGGTGCGCTTTACGGAGTGGCAGGAAAACTTCGACCACCAGCACCAGACGCCGCGGATCGCCGAGGGCATACTGCAGAACGGAACGAGAGGCCAGGTGGAGTACGGCGACTTCCTCAAGTTTGTCGATACCGCCTACGTGGCGAACGTGGCGCGGCTGAACGCGGCCTGCCTGGCCACCTTTGCAGCGGCGCCGGGCGAGCCGGTGGACGTGCACATTCCGGCCGGTTCGACCGATAACAACTCGGTGCTGACCTGGAAAGCTCCGCCCGGTGCTCCGGCAGGGACGCGCTATGAAGTCGTGTGGCGGCCCACATCGGCCCCGGAGTGGACAGAGGTGCGGGAAGCGGGTGCGGCGTTGACGCTGACCTTATCGATCTCGAAGGACGACGTAGTGTTTGGGGTGCGCAGCGTGGATGCGGCCGGGCATCGAAGCCCAGCGGTGGCGCCCACTCCGGCGGGGCGTCCGGCGGCGATGGGCACGCCCGCTCCCGGCATCGCGCCGCAGTAACGGAATA
>CALMVK010000233.1:4396-5473 GCA_937873145.1 uncultured Granulicella sp.
GGGATCTTCGGCCTGCTGATCGCGATCGGAACCTACTTCGGCGATCAGGAGTTTCTGCTGTTCTTTGTGCTGCGTCTGAAGGCCCGGTACATGGTGGCTATCTACATTTTGATTGAGGTAGCGCTGCTGCTTACGTCGGCGAACAAGTTCAGCGCGGCGGTTCAGCTTTCAGGCGCGTTGTGCGCGTTCCTGTTTCTGCGGCTCGCACCCCGGCGAGGCCTGGGATTTTTGTTTTCCGAGCGGCTCTACAGCCTGCGCAACGACTACTACCGGGCCAAGCGGCGGCGTGCAGCTAAAAAATTCCAGGTATACATGCGCAAGCAGAACCGCGAAGTGCACTTCGACGACAACGGAAAATATATGAACCCGGATGAGCGCGACTCCAGCGATCCACGCCGGATGAACTAGCGCACGTCTACTCGCCAAGCTTTCCATTGGTCGGGGCGGAGGGATTCGAACCCCGACCCTCTGGTCCCAAAGCAGAGTTCAATAGCTTAGGAATGTTTGTACAGAGGCACACTTTATTGGTTTCTGAAACTCAAATGAAATCAGAGAAGTCAATGTAAGCCTTTCTCGACTAGGGTGTATCGACTCATTGGGCGAGCCATCTCCAGCAGCATGCGAGTGTGACTGTGGCGTGGAAGTTCTGTTTGAGCTTGTCGAAGCGTGTAGCCAGGCCTGCGGAACTGTTTGAGGTGGGCGAAGGTCCGCTCGATGCGATTGCGTTGTTTATAAAGGGGTTTGTTGAAGGTTCGCTGCACCAGACGCATCCGGCGGGGCGGGATGACAGCCTCGATGCCGCGTTCGGCGAGATGGTTCAGGATGGCATCGGTGTCGTAGCCCTTGTCCGCGAGCACGGCTTCGAGGCGTCGTTGGCCAAGCAGAAGCAGCGCCTGGGTGCAGTCGTTGGCCTGGCCGCCGGTGAGTACGAAGCCGAGCGGCAGGCCGAGCGCGTTGGCGAGCAGGTGGATCTTGGTCGTCAGACCTCCTCGACTCCGCCCAGAGCGCTCTCCTGAGCCCTTTTTTCGGGCCGTGGCGGCCTGTTGGTGTGCCCGCACGACGCTTGAATCGATCAGG
>CALMVK010000234.1 GCA_937873145.1 uncultured Granulicella sp.
TCGGCCACTTACACCTCTCATCGGCTCATCAGCATGAGCGGAATGGCATCGGTCTCTAACAGAGATGGCGAGGCGTGTACCCAAGTTTGCCGTAGTTGATCTCTTCGCGGGTCCGGGCGGCCTAGCCGAGGGCTTTTCTTCTGTCCAGGATGAGCTGGGCAGGAAACCGTTCAGGATTGCTCTTTCTGTAGAGAAGGAGCGTGCAGCTCATTCAACCCTGCTACTCAGAACGTTCCTCAGACAATTTGGCGACCACTACCCCACCGAATACTACAAATATCTCAAGAAGGGAACTGCCGAGCCAGACTGGGAGGGTATCTATCCCGCCCAGTGGAACGCCGCGAAGGAGCACGCGCTGCTGCTTGAATTGGGCCTGCCCGAAACAGAAGAATTTCTGTTTGCACGTATAGACGGGATCAAGGAGAAATTCAGGGGCAATACGGTTCTGATTGGTGGCCCACCTTGTCAGGCGTACTCCCTGGTCGGTCGGGCTCGCAACAAGGGAATAGCCACATACGTTGCAGAGGAAGACCCCAAACATCTTCTATACGAGAACTACATAAGGATACTTTCCCGACTTCGTCCAGCCGCGTTCGTAATGGAGAACGTCAAAGGGATGCTCTCATCCACCCTCAATAGCGAGTTGGTCTTCAAACGGATCAGAGACGACCTGCAGAGCGCAGGCGACGGTTATACGCTACTTGCCTTGTCACCGCGGCTTGCTGGCACAGACGCGGACTCGCTCCACCCTACAGACTTCATCGTAAAAGGTGAGGATTATGGCCTGCCACAAGCGCGGCACCGGGTAATCATCGTCGGCGTTCGAAAGGGAAGTCTCGATCTCAGGGCTGTTCAAGCGTTGGGTCCACTCCTCCAGCCCTGTGCAGCACAGCTGAATGTCCAGGACGTACTGGAGGGAATGCCGCGTCTCAGGTGTGGTTTAAGCCAGAACGACTCGTTTGAAAACTGGACCGAAGCGATGTGCGAGGCAGCAAAGGCTGTCAATAAAGCTGTCAGCTTCCTTCCCGCTAACGAAAGAACGCAATTCCGAGAACGTGTCGATGAGTGTCTCGTGAAGCCATCAGCAGGAAGTTCCAAGTGGCCAAGGTCTGCACTTCGCCCTGCCGGCATCGGTCCCTTCTGTCCGAAACCCCTGAAGAAATGGATTCTAGACCCAAGGCTCGACGCGCTGCCGAACAATGAAACACGTTCTCACATGAGATCTGACCTTGGAAGATACCTGTTCGCATCGGTATACGCCGAGCTGATGCTTACATCCCCACGCGCTGGTGACTTCCCGGATGCACTAGCTCCAGACCACAAAAACTGGGCGTCCGGCAAATTCATTGACCGCTTTCGGGTGCAGCTTGCCGGGGCTCCCTCCACAACTGTGACGAGTCACATGTCGAAGGATGGTCACTACTTCATCCATTACGATCCAGAACAGTGCCGGTCGCTCACAGTGCGAGAAGCAGCACGTCTCCAGACCTTTCCGGACAATTACCTGTTCAAGGGTAACCGGACCGAGCAGTACATCCAGGTCGGGAACGCTGTTCCACCATACTTGGCGAAACAGATCGGCGAGGCTGTACGCAGGCTCCTGGTTCTGACGACCAAAGAGAAGCCCCTACCCGATCAAAAGTTGTGATTCAAAGCCGTTTTGTTCAGCACGCTTCCTGAATTACGATTTTGCTATCGAAAATTTGGCTCAAAACGACGCTCCTGCTGAAATTCGCCTGCCTCCGGCAGCTGCAGACCTGCTCGAATCGATGCGGGCTCTCGGCTACTCGTTCGAGACCGCCGTAGCGGACATCATTGACAACAGTCTGTCTGCGGGCGCCCTCAATATCAGCATCAGATTTCCTTCCAGTGGTGAGCCATACATCGCGATTCTGGACGACGGCACGGGCATGTCACCAGAACGGCTCACGCTCGCAATGCGTCATGGCAGCCAGAATCCTACCAACGTCCGCAGCAACGAAGACTTGGGGCGATTCGGCCTTGGGATGAAAACTGCGTCTCTGTCGCAATGCCGCAGAATGACCGTGGTTTCGCTCCAGGCAGGTGCTCTCAGTGGCCGTTGTTGGGATTTGGATCATGTTGCCATCAGGCAAGACTGGATGTTGCTGCAACTGAGTCAAGCCGAAATGATGCAGCTTCCTTTATTAGAGCACTTGGTTGCAACCGGGCACGGAACTCTCGTTCTCTGGCAGGACTTTGACCGTTTGGGAGCAGGAGAAGCGACGGTTCAGCAGGCTATCGGGAAGCGAATGGATGATCTGCGCGAACACTTGGCGCTCGTTTTTCATCGTTTTCTCTCTGCTGAATCAGGGCAACCACCAGCCGTCATCTCCATTAACAACCTTCCAGTAAAGGGACTGGACCCATTCCTCAGCCGAAATAAAGCCACTCAACTACTTCCGCTTCAGGTCTTCCCGCTCGAAGGTGAGTCAATTCCCGTTCAGGCCTACATCCTGCCTCATATCTCGCGTTTGACCGCTGCGGAATTGGAACTGGCCGGAGGCGACGATGGTCTGCGAAAAAACCAGGGCTTCTACATATACCGTAACCGGCGGCTGATCTGCTGGGGCTCCTGGTTCCGACTCCTTCGGCAGGAGGAGTTGACCAAGCTGGCCCGTGTTCAGGTTGACCTCTCCAACCGACTGGATCACATGTGGAAGCTCGATATCAAGAAGTCAACGACCACTCCACCGGAAATGCTCCGCGAAGGGCTGAAGCAGATAATCGGGAAGATCACCGAAGGCAGCCGAAACGTTTTCGTCTTCAGAGGTAAGAAGGCTTCGGACACACGCGTGGTACACGCCTGGGATCGTACTATCGTCCGCGGTGGCGTCACGTACAGAATCAACCGTGATCACCCGCTCCTCGCTGCCATCACAGAGAAAACGTCGTCATCGTCCTTGGACCTTCTGGAGCAGGTGCTGTCTCTTCTCGAAAGAAGCCTTCCCCTCGAC
>CALMVK010000235.1 GCA_937873145.1 uncultured Granulicella sp.
GTATGGGACGGCGGACTCGGGGCTTCGGGCGGTGGGGCATGTACTGACGACCCATGCCGAGGGACCGGCGTGGCTCTCCGGGGCAAGCACAGGCCCCGAGGGCAGTGTGCTGGTGCTGCCGACGCTGCTGCTGGCGGGAGTGGTGGTGCGGGTGACGATGCCGCGGCGTGGGAAGGACGGGGCAGGCCGGTTTGGCGAAGAGGGCCGGTTTAGCGAAGAAGCGAATGGGACTAAAGTCCGGACGGTTTCTGCCGATAATCTACTCTAGACTGGCTTAAGGGCATTGGACACGAATCACTCAGCAGCGGAAAAGCCACGCCGAAGCGCGCGGGATTTGATGAACGAGGACGCACGTGGGCGTCCGCTTGCCGAAGAGCCGGCTGCGGAAGGTACGGAGACCCCGCAGACCCGGGAGAGAGATCCGTGGCTTTCGGCGAGCCGGCTGCCGAAGATAGCAGGAGCGACGCTGCTGATCGTGGCGCTGCTAGCGCTGGTGGCGTTCTATGGAGGACGGTTTTGGCTGCGGTCGAGCGCACGGCGCAACCTGCCGCAGTTGGATGGATCGCTGGCGGTGCCTGGGCTGCACGCACCGGTGACGGTGGAGCGGGATGCGCGTGGGGTTCCGCACATCGCCGCGCAGACGATGGACGATCTGGTGTTTGCGCAGGGTTATGTGACGGCGTCAGACCGGTTGTTCCAGATGGATGTGCTGCGGAGGCATGCAGCGGGGGAGCTGGCAGAGGTGCTGGGCTCATCGGCGGTGGGGCTCGATCGGCTGCAACGAACCCTGCAGGTACGGGCGGCGGCGGATCGCGCGGTGCCCCATCTGCCGGCTTCGCAGCTTCATCTGCTGGAGGTCTATGCGGCCGGGGTGAACGCATCCATGGCGGCGCAGGCGGGGCGGCTGCCGGTCGAGTTCAACGCGCTCGGGTATAAGCCGGCACCGTGGACGCCACGGGATTCACTGCTGGTGGAGCTGCAGTTGTTCCAGGATCTGACGACGTCGTTTCCCGTAAAGCTGGCGCGGGCGGCACTGACGGAACGATTGCCGCCGGAGCTGGTGGCGGACCTGTATCCGGTGGGGTCGTGGCGGGATCATCCGCCGACGGCCCCGGTGCAGGATCTGACCATCGAAGGCCCGCCGATCGAGCAGGTGCCGCTTGACGAGTCGCAGTCCTCTTTGCATTGGGAGCCGGGACAGCCAGTGCCTGCGGCGGTCCGGCCAACGCTTGCGGCGATCTTGCCGGAGCCCGTGCTGGTGGCTGGGTCGAACAACTGGGTGGTCTCAGGAGCGCATACAGCTTCCGGCAAACCCATGCTTTCAAACGACATGCACCTGAGCCATACCGTGCCGGGCATCTGGTACGAGGCGGATCTGGCGGCAAAGGATTTTCATGCGGCCGGAGTGTCGATCCCAGGATTGCCGCTGATTGTGGTGGGGCATAACGCGCACATCGCATGGGGATTTACGAACACCGGCGCTGATGTGCAGGACGTGTACGTGGAGGCGGTGCGAGGGACGGGCGCGGAGGCGCAGTTTCGGGCCGTGGATGGGACGTGGCAACCGCTGGTGCATCTTCCGGAGGTGATTCGGGTACGCGGCGGAAGAAACGTAACGCTGGATGTGACCGCGACGAGGCATGGGCAGGCGATTACACCGATTCTCAACCCGGCG
The DNA here is from genome assembly GCA_937873145.1 of uncultured Granulicella sp. Classification (GTDB taxonomy): domain Bacteria; phylum Acidobacteriota; class Terriglobia; order Terriglobales; family Acidobacteriaceae; genus Edaphobacter. Next base: position 1,676 of record CALMVK010000235.1, read on the forward strand.
CTGTCCACAACCGTCAACCGGCCGCTCTCGCTGCGCTGGACGGTGTACGACCCGGAGGTACTGCGGGTACCCACGTTTGAAGTAAATTCGGCCAATAACTGGCCGAGCTTTCTGGCCGCGATGAGCGAAGGCGGCTTTCCAGCGCAGAATGTGGTGTACGCGGACGATCAGGGACATATCGGGTACCACATGGTAGGCAGCATCCCGGTGCGGGGAGTAGGACCGATGGCAGGCGCAGGCACTGCTTCCGGAGCGGGACCAATGCCGGGATTGGCGGCCGGACTGCCGGCCGATGTAGCGCGTGCTCTACCTGGAACGATGGCGCAAAGCTCGACGATCGCCGCGCTGCCTGACCCGCTGAAGGGTACGGGGATTCAGGCTCCGGAACTGCCGGCCAAGGTGCCGATGGATGGAATCAGCCCGGTGCCGGAGACGCCGATGGCGATGCGCGAGTGGACAGGATATGTTCCGTTCACACAGCTGCCGCAAGTGTTCGATCCGGTAGGAGGGGTGATCGCGACGGCCAACTCGCGCACGACTCCGGATGATTACAGCTACCCGATTGCGTTGAACTGGGCGGAGCCGTACCGTAACGAACGAATTTGGAAGACTCTGGGTCACAAGACAGGCTTGACGCCGGGCGACATGCTGGCCCTTGAGGACGATGTCTACTCGGAGTTCGATCACGTGTTGGCGGAGCGGCTGGCTTACGCGCTTGATAACGAACTGGAAAAGCCTGCACGGCCGTTGAGGAAAGCACAGATGGATACGCTGCGGCAGGCGGCGGATCTGCTGCGAACCTTCAACGGGAGAATGACGATCGACTCGCCGGCAGCGGCGGTGGTGGCCAGTGTGCATGCCGTGCTTTGGCCGATGCTGCTGGCCCCGCATGTGCCCGGCGTAAAGTCAGCCAAGGAACTGCGGGCACTCTATGTGTGGGGCGAGGAAGATTACGCGCTCGAGCAAGTAATGATGCATACGCCACCACGCTGGCTCCCCAAGGGATACCGGGATTGGAACGACTTCCTGACCGGCGCCATTGAGGCCGGGCTGGTGGAAGCCCATGCTCCCGCAGATTTGCCGACCTGGCGTTACGGAACGATCCATGTGCTGGATATTGAGCACCCAATCTTTGCGCAATCCCCGCTGCTGCAGCGTGTCTTCGGTCTGCCCACCGGGACAGGAGTCTTGCCGCAATCGGGGGACGGTACGACGGTGAAGCAGGTAGGCCGCAGCTTCGGGCCTTCGGAGCGTATGACAGTGGACTTGGGCAATCTAGACCGGACGACGCTCAATGTGGTGTTGGGGCAATCCGGCAATCCGGTTAGTCCCTGGTACATGGATCAGTTCGCGGCGTGGTATCGCGGAACCACGTTTGTGATGCCGTTCGGGAAGCTCAGTGGAGGGCATCGGTTGGTACTGACGCCTGGTTAGCCGGAGGTAAGGCGAGCAAAATAGACAGAGCCTTGGCAGAAGAGGGAGAACGGATGAGTCAACTATTTCGGCCGGACGGACGAGCGGCAGACGCGCTTCGGCCGGTGCGCATTACCGCAGGGTATGTTTCGACGGCGGAAGGCTCGGTGCTAATGGAGGCCGGCCATACGCGGGTCTTGTGCAATGCCACGGTCGAGACCGGGGTACCGGGATGGATGCGCAACTCAGGCCGGGGCTGGGTAACGGCGGAGTATGGCATGCTGCCGCGTGCGACGTTGACGCGGTCGCCACGCGAGGCGGAGAAGGGCAAGATCGGCGGGAGGACACATGAGATTCAGCGGCTAATCGGAAGGTCGTTGCGGGCGGTAGTGGACATGCGCGCGCTGGGCGAGCGGACCATCATCCTGGACTGCGACGTGCTGCAGGCGGATGGCGGAACTCGGACCGCCGCCATCACCGGAGCGTCGGTGGCGTTGGCTATCGCGCTGGGCAAGCTGGTGGCCTCCGGAACGCTCAAGACGAATCCGCTGAAACAGATGATTGCCGCAACCAGCGTGGGGATCGTCGATGGACATACGCTGCTCGATCTTTGCTATGAGGAAGATTCACGGGCCACGGTAGACATGAACGTAGTCATGCTGGCCTCCGGTGGCTTGGTGGAGACGCAGGCTACAGCGGAGAAAGAGAGCTATAGCCGAGCCGAACTGACGGCCATGCTCGACCTGGCGGAGAGTGGGGTGCGGTCGCTGCTGGCGCTGCAACAGGAGGCGCTCACCTCGGCGGGTTAGGCTGAGGTGCTTGCTGTGTTATGTCGCCGATGATTCCTCGGAGTGCGTGTTGCCACAACCGGACTTGGAGTGATCTTCAGTTTCCAAGGAAGGCAGCAATCTTCTCATTGAGGAACTGCTTGTCGGCGGGGCTGGCCCCGGCTCCGGCAGGATGACCCCACAGTGACGGGATGGGCATGAGCGTGGCGTGCGGGATCAAGGGTGCCTCGTACTGCGCGTCTTCGAGCGGGAAGTAGAGGTCGGTGGCTGAGGGCATGTAGAGGAACGGAACCTGGATGGAGGCGAGCGCCTTCTCGACGTCACCGTTGAAGTGGGTGGGCCGGCCGTCGGCAAAGGTGGTGTTACCGACGTTGTTGGACTCCCAGGTGCGCGCCTGGAGGATGTAGTTGTTGGCGTCGGCGCTGAAGCGCTTGCGGAAGCTGAACATGTACTGGTCGAAGGTGGTTCCGGGCGCGGAGGCAGTGCGCCAAAGCTCCTTGCGCCACCACTCCTGCGAGTAGAGCCAGCCGGCCCAGACCATGCCGAAGGCGGCGAGTCCGGTAGAGGGCTCGGTCTTGTAGTCGCCGTTGAGGAAGGCGGGGTCGGCGGTGAGGGCGGCGATCTGGCCTTCGAGCCGCACGATGCCGTGGCCGTAGGTCTTGGCGGTGCCGCTGGTGGCGACGGCCTTGTCCATGAAGGTGGGATAGCTGACGGCCCACTGGAAGGCCTGCTGCGCGCCCATCGAGAAGCCGATGACAGCGCGAAGATGCTGGATGTGCAGCTCGTCTGTGAGCAGCTGGTGGACGGCGTTCACGTTGTCGCGGATGGTCATGACGGGGAAGCGTGGTCCGTCGAAGGGTGGAGGGGTGTTCGAGGGCGAAGAGCTGCGGCCGTTGCCGAAGAGCTCGGAGGTGACGAGGAAGAGTTTGGAGGTGTCGAGCGCGCCGCCGGGGTAGCTGGGCGACTTGAGGAGGAAGCCGTAGCCGGTGAGGTTGGCCATGTAGTGCGACGGGAGCAGGATGGCGTTGGAGCGGTCGGCGTTGAGCGTGCCGTAGGTGCCGTAGACGATGTGGGCCTCGGGCAGGATGGCACCGGACTCGGTGTGGAAGTTGTGGAGGATGAACTCGTGG
>CALMVK010000236.1:0-5687 GCA_937873145.1 uncultured Granulicella sp.
CCACTGGGCTGCTTCCGATCGAGCCTCAGAAGCAAGTCGGCGCTGGTATGGTATTTTGGAAGATCTTTCGCAGATGCGGCAGGCTCACCTGAGTGCCGGTCGAGACCTTCAACTCCGCCTGCAGCTCGCGCAGGTACAGGTCCGGGGTCGATTCCAGCAAACGCCGAACCGCCTCCCGATCGACCCGCACCTTCGGTCCGGCCTGATACGGCTTGCGCTCTGCCAAGCCCGTTCGCTTGCGAGCGCTCGAAATCTTCCATGCCCAAGCCAGGCTCACGCCGAACCACTCGGCCAGTTCGGAAAGAGTTCCCTTGCCCAGATCGTGAGCTTCCAACAGCTTCCGACGAAGATCGTCGCTATAAGGTCGAGCCATCCCTCAAGCGTCGCCCACAACTCGAACGCTGCAAAGACTCTACCTGTATACCTTCAGCTAATCAGCTCTAAGCCAAATGCAATGAGGACTTTAGCCGAAAAAGTATGGGGTGGGGCTAGACCTCACGTCTAACCGGAAAGGCAGAGCGTCAGCTCTGCCGCGGCAGCAGGCTCAACCCACTGCGCTGCTTATCGAGGACCAAAGCGTCGAAACGATGCCTCGTCTCGAACCCGCTGCTCCGGTAGAGTTGCACCGCCTCGCGGTTGGCCTCGGTCACTGTCAGCGTAAGCGCGCTGTGGTGCCGTGCGGGCAGGTTGCGCATGCAGTGCTCCAGCAGCAGACGGCCCAAGTGCTGGCCGCGGTACGCCGGCGCCACACAAAGCTGCGTCACATGCGCCACCGCACCCTCCGGCCCCATGGGCGCCACCCGGGAGCACAGCACAATGCCCGCCAGCGTGCCCGAAGCCGGTCGCCGTAGCACCCACGACGACTCCGGATCGAACGTCCCGCATCCCGGAAAGCGCACAATGTTGTGCAGAAAGCGGAGCGAACCCTGCAGGCTCCGGTACTGGTCGTTGATCTCGGAGTCGAGGTGCTCCGTATAGCAGGCCTGGATCAGCTCCGCCGAAGGCTGATAGAACCCCGGAGCCCAAGAGCAAAGTTCCAGCCCAGCCGGCGCCGGAACCGGCCGCTGCCGCTCTTGCAGCCTCAGGCTGCTCTCCAAAAAGAGTCGCGGATAGACCGTAAATCCTGGAAACAGAGGAGGCAGCGATCCCGCTCCATAGAGCAGCAGTTGTGCCTCAATCCGATCCACATCGGGCGAGGCCTCAAGCACGTCCAGCAGGTGGCGCGCCAGCGTTTGCGCGGTGTTCAGCGGCGCGGGATGTCCGGCTTCCACATACAGATCGCCCACCACTGCTTTGCTGCCCTCGTACACAAAGAACGTATAGCCGCAGATGCGTCCCCGGATGAGCGCCACAAAGCCGGGAAGAATGCGCGAGTCCAGATACTGCAGCAGCAGATCGATCGAGCTGCGATAGTCCCAGCGGAGACGCCGTTGCCAGATCTCGGCCTCCTGATCCAGCAGAGGGCGAAGCTGACGCGCGGTAAAGTGACGCAGGTCGAGAACTTCGATTTGTTGCGGAGAGGTCATCGTGGAGAAACGCTGATTTCTAGTAGCTTACCGGACTTGCCTGCGCTCGGAGTGAGGATCGGCACGGCCTGTGTGCCGCCGTGGATGCGTGCCAGCACCCGGTACACGGCCAGGCCTTGCGTGTCATACAGAAAAAGCGGCTCATATACGCGTCCTGCAAGGTACTGCTCCAGCGACTGCGCATCGCTCGAGCGGGTCACCAGTACGTGTTCGCCTTCTGGGACGCCTTCTCGTGGATCGTCGTAGTGCACAATCGGCTGATTGCGATAAAAGGCCAGTCCGTAATCGATATCGCGTTTGACATGAAGCAAAGCCACCGTCGAAGTATGTGGGGCCTGCCGCTCAATCTCGCGTGCCAGGGGGCGCGCCGAGTAGTTCAGATCCAGCTCTTGGCCGTGAAAGCCGAGCAGGAATATCAGCAAGACGCAGACGGGAATCAAGGTGAAGTTTCTGATCTGCCCAATCCCGAATCGCTTCGCCGCAAACGCAATGAGCAATCCGCTTAAAACTGCTGCGGCCGTCGCAATCGTCAACCACCCTGCCGAGGGCACCAGGGTCTCGTACTTCATATGCTGCGGCGCCAGCGTCAGCACGAACACCACCAACGCGCAAAGCGCCGCGTGCGACCAGCAGAGCCACGTGGCCAGCCCGGTGCGCCGACTGCGGTAAAGATAGTCCCCGGTAAGAATCGTGAGCGGTGGAATCGACGGCAGGATGTAGCCGGGAAGCTTCGAGTTTGAAAAGGAGAAAAACAGAATCGGGAACACGGTCCAGAGCACCAGAAACTCAGGAAACGCGTCGCCCGCCCGCGAGTTTCCTAGATAGCGAACTCCCTTGCCGCGAACCTTCCACTCCGCCAGGGAGATCTGCACTGCATCGATCAGCGCGCGGATGGCGAGAAACGTCCAAGGCATCAATCCCAGCAGCAGCACGATCAGGTAATAGTAGATCGGTTGATGATGCTGGTAGCGGTTTGTGCCGAAGCGCTCCAGATTGTGCTCCAGGAAGAACTGCCGGACGAAGGTCGGATTGCGGCGCTGCACAGCCACATACCACGGCAGCACCATGACGAAATAAAGAATCAGACCGGGAAGCCAGATGGTTCGCCGCAGTAGCGTCCACTCCCGGCGCAGGGCCACGAACAAGAGGATGATCATGAGCGCCAAAAAGGGCGCTACCGGACCTTTTGCCAGAGTGGCCGCCGCGCCAAAGAAGTAAAGATCGAAGAGCCAGAACTTCTTTCCCGTTTCGTACCAGGCATACCAGCCCAACATGCCGATACAAAACGGGGCAGCCAGTTGCATGTCAGTCGACGCGCCCCTTGAAAACGACAGCACCGCCACGGAGGAGAGTGTGATCAGAGCCGCATCCAGGTGCCCTCCCGGACGGAACCGGCGCATGTGCAGGAAGATCAGCAGGATCAAAAATCCCGACCCCGAGGTAGACGGCAGACGCGCCGACCAATCCGCAACACCGAACTCGCGGAAGAAGCCCATCGCTCGCCAATAGTAGAGGGCGGGTTTTTCAAGCCAAGGGCGGCCGTAGAGAATCGGAGTTACGGTTCCTGAGAGCAGGCAGTGCGCGGAGTGCTCCAACTCCACCCGCGTCAGGCTGCGCGGAACCATGTTGGCGTGGACCTCCGCACATGCCTGGTCGTGCAGATGCAGCATCTCGCGGGCAATCTGCGCATAACGCGGTTCATCCGCGCCGACCAGACCAAGCCGATCCCCTCCCGTGAAGGGCGTCAATCCATAGAGCAAAAGGAACAAGCCAACCGCGAAGAGCACGACAAACTCCCACGGCTGCGCGAGAGCTACGTCGCTTTTCAGCCGACGAAGCCGACTCGCCCACGTAGAACGGGAAAGAGCCACCGGGTGGCTGCGCACGTCGTCGCCGGCTGCGGCGGGTTGGGTCGGATCAGTCAATCACGTTTCGCTGTGGAGCGAACCCAGGGTAGCAGAGTTGCCGCCGCATAAACCTTCGTGCAGGCGAACGCTTAGTCAAGGCAAGTTTCAGGGGAGCGGTTCCGATGCGGGCACTGCTTCTGCATGTTTGCTCTCTCGTTTGCGCATGCGCCCCAGCAACTCGTCCATCCGGCCAGTCATCTTCTCCGACCGGTCGATCGCGAAGGACAACTCCGGAACGTGGCGGATGCCCATGCGATCACGGATCTGTGCACGAATAAATCCGCGAGCCTGCGTGAGTGCTGCAAGCGTGGACTCCTCTTCCTGCTCCGCGCCGTGCACCGCAACAAAGACACGCGCCGACTTGCCACCCGGAGCAAGCACCACCTCCGTCACCACGGAAGGGAAGATGCGCGGATCCGAGAGTTCTCCTTCGAGCATTGCGCCGATCTCCTCAGAAAAAGAATGAGCGACACGATTGCGGTGGTGCGTGCGGGCGCGAGAGACAGGCATGACGGCATTCCTTCTTGCAAATCGAAGTTAGTCGGGCAGGATCTCCGCATAGGAATCGGAGATCTCCGCACTTAAAGAGTGGGTCATACGATGCGCGGCGTCATCAATAGACTGAAGATGCTGCGTAAGGACCTGCGTGGAACTTGAAATCACGGCGATGGCTAGTGTCGCCTGGTTCCAGACAATGCCTCCCTCGTTCATCTCCGCGACAGATAGATTGAAAGAATGTCTTAGCTTGTCCTTGAGAGAACGAAGTACCTGGCGACGATCTTTGAGGGACTGAGCGTAGGGGATAGAAAGCTCGAGGGTGAGTCTTCCAATGGGCATCGGTACGGTTTACTTGGGCCCAGGCAGGGCAACTGCGTATGTTGTGTCTATTGTAAACTCCGGCATCCAGCATCCGCAGGCATGCTTATTGATTCACCTTGACGGCAACGCCGGCTGTCGCTGTGGTTCCAGCGGCTGTCACGGTAACGACAACAAGCTGCCGCCCAGGTGGAATCGACCCAAAATCGCCTCCAGTTGCACAACCGGAAAGAAGGGTGAGCGCGCCAAGTGCCAGCATGCCGCGTCTCCGAAGTTGTGAGGGTCTTCTCCGGCGAAGGTAGAAGGGCACAAGCATCGCAAGAAAGGCCGTTCCCTGGAGCAGTTTGGTCCGGGGTTCCACAAGGACTGCCCCCAGTGTGTTCTGTGCCACGCTGAGATGCACCGGATCGTTTAAAGGCCCGGCGATGGACGAGAGGGGATCGATCGTGCACGTGACAAACGGAGCGGAACTCGTACACTGTGTCTGCAACGCTCCGCTGTAGCCGGAGAGCGGCGTAAGGCCAAGCATGACCGTGGTGCTCGCTCCCGAGGCCAGACTCACTGTATTGGGCGTGAGAACCAGTGCCATCGGCGGCGTGACCGTCAAGGTTTGCGGCGCTGAGCTACTGCTAGCCCAGATCCCGGAAGGGAGATACTGGGCAGAAAGGGAGTAAATGCCGACTGGTTGCGCAGCCAGCTTCGTCGTCGCAGCTCCGCTCGAGTCGAGCGGCACCGTTGCGAGCACCGCTCCGTTCACGGAAAACTCCATGCTTCCCGTGGCCGTTAGCGGACTCGGATTGCTCACAGAGGCAATGAGCGTAACCGGGCTTTGCGGTGGCACCTGGCTCGAAGAAAGACTCAACGAAGTCACCGTGGCCGAAGACACCACCGCGAACGAAACATGCGTTGCAGACGTGTCGGAAGGTAAGTTGTTCGCGTCGCCCAGGTAAGAGGCCGTCACAGGGAAGGTCCCGAAGCCGACTGCGGCAGAGGAGATTGACAAGGTTGCGTACCCCATCCCGGGCGTTGCATTTGCAAGCGGGCCCGAGATGAGTCCAGTCCCGTTCGCTCGTATAGTCACTATGCCGCCTGGGACGGTTCCGGGTAGCGTGTTCACGCGCACGTTGAAGACGATCAAGCCGCCTAGGGGTACAGCTGTCTGGGCAAGATTGAGGGTTGTCGTAGTGCTGGCTGGAGTGACCAGGGCGGAGATTGGAGAGGAAGTGGATGCGGCGTAAACTCCGTCGCCGCCGTACACGCCGTGAAGCTGGTGAGCCCCGGTCCCAAGCGCCGCAGTCCTAAACACGGCTAGACCATTGATTAATGGAGCTTGCCCGACTGAGTTTGCTCCATCGAAAAACGATACGATTCCACTGGCGCCTGCAGGCGACATGCTCGCCGACACGGAGAGTGCGGTGGAATAGGGAACAGACGCTGC
>CALMVK010000236.1:5787-28584 GCA_937873145.1 uncultured Granulicella sp.
ACCGTCACGGTGCTGATCGCGCTGACCGAAGAAGCGTGGGTTGCATCGCCGGTGTAGGTCGCCGAGATGGCTCGTACTCCGGGAGAAAGAGCGGAGGTGTTTAGAGTGGCAGAACCCGCGGCAATCGGCGCCGTCCCAAGCACTCCGGACAGAGCATCTCGAAAGACGACGCTGCCCCCAGCAGATGCCGGGAGGACAGTCGCAACGAGAGAAGCCTGTGCCCCGAAGGCGATCTGGGAGGGTTGCGCGGCCAGGGTTGTTGTCGTCGAAAGCGCGGTGATGGTCACTGTTCCAGCTGCGCTGGTTCCCGGCAAGTGGAGCGGATCCCCCGCGTAGGATGCTGTAAGCGTATGCGTTCCCACTGCTAGCGAGGACGCGTTGAACGTGGCTATTCCTTCTGCAACCGTCACTTGTCCCAGCATGCCGCTGGCACTGTCCTGAAAGGTAACTGTGCCGGCAGCCGTCGTAGGGTTCAGTGTGGCAAGGAGCGGAGCAAGGGTTCCGTACGCCGCAGTAGCGGGTAAAGGCGATAGCGTTACCGAGGTGGTACCCGGTGTGATTCGCAGGCTCAGTGTCGGACTGGCCGATGCGGCATCCGGAACATCGCCGTTGTACACAGCGGACAATTGGTGTAGACCCAAGGCCAGTGTCTCCGTTGTGAAGGCGGCAATCCCGCCGGCTAGAGCCGCCTGACTCAGAAGAGCGGTACCGTCGTAGAAGCTGACCGTGCCGGTCGCCGCTGCCGGGGTTACCGTCGCGGTCAGTACCACCGGGGAGCCGGAAGGTAGGCTGGTGGTCCGGGTCGAAAGTGAGGTTACGGAGACAGCCTGAGGCAGCACTTTAATAAAGATGGGTGGGGAACTGCCAGCCGTGTAAGTCGAATCACCGGAGTAGGTTGCGGTGACGCTGTGCGTACCGGGGGCGCTAAAGGCTACCGAAGCCGTAGGAGTGCTTCCTGTGAAAGTTGTTTGGGGGAGCGTTGATCCACTTCCGAAGGTGCTCTCGAAAGCTTCCGCGAGATGCGATTGTCCGAGAGAATTTGGGTTGGTGGAATCGGTCATCTCCGCAGCTGTGCCCAGCATGGATTGCTGGGTGGGAACCAGGCGCACATCGAGGCCATCTCCCTGAAAGGTGCTGACCGAGGACTGGATTGCCTGGGTGTAAGCGGCGATTAGGCCGGGTGCGGCAGTGGGAGCTGTGCTGAGTTGATTCGGAATATCAGAAACGAGAACCGTAGGATGGATGCTGGCCGCACCAGGAGACGGTGGCGTCGCCGCACCCAAAATACCCACGCTTCCGGATTGCGCGGTCACTTCGAGAGCATGCGGGCCGGCGCCCAGCGGAAACCGGAGCAGGGCGAAACCCGTTCCGGGCGAGTGGTTCAGGGAGCCAGTCGCGGGGGTTGGTTGAGTGCTATAACTTGTAGCGCCTGGAATGCCATCGATGCTTAGGGTAAAGCTGCCTGAAAGCCCATCGGAAAGCAGATACCAGAGATATACCGGACCACCGTTGGAGGTGATCGCAAACTTTAAGGTACCCGCGCCGCTGGTCTCTTCGAGAGCACCTGAGGTCGGATCAGTGGTCCAGGTACCAGACGGAATCGTCGTCCCTGGATCGCCTGGAAGCACCTTGTACTCGCGGGGAATGGCGAGCCACGCCAGGGCTGCCTGGTCGCAGGAGGTGAATAGAGAGAGGTAGGCACTGCCATAGTGATCCAGGTCGGTCGAGCCGGCCATCAGAGAAGATAGGGGTGCGCTGGTCTGCGTCGGACCAAGACCATTGTTGAGAATTCCGAAGGGAAGAAGGTCGCAGGCGAGAGAGTTAGGCACGCCAAAATTGGTGACGGTGAGGCCATCGGCCACTGCAAAGAAGCTTGGATAGCTTTGTGCGGGAGAGAGGGTTTGGCCTGAGGTGATACCGTCGCCGAAGGCTTGGTAAGCCGTAAATGTACTGCCGGAGATGGCGGTCGCGGCAAGCGAGGTAGAGCTATCTAAAAAAGCGATGGAGCCGGTTGCGGGGGAAGGTAGATTAGTCGCAGTCAGGGTGACGGGTTGGTTGACATACACCGAGTTCTGGTTTGCCGAGGAGGTCAGCGTTACGGGTACTCCACTTATGGCAACAGTGACTGTGCCGCTGATCGCCGAGGTGTGCGTGGAATCGCCGGGATAGACCGCGCTGAGGTTGTGACTGCCAGGAGCAAGCGAGGCAACCCCCAAAACAGCGAGGCCCTGCGCATTCAGCGGAACCGCAGCAATAAGAGTTGTCCCGTCCAGAAAGTTTACCGGACCGGAGACGGACGATCCGGAGGTCTGAAGCGATGCGGTCAGATGAATGACCGTATGGACTGCTCCGACGTCACTGTCCGTAGCAAGATTGAGCGTACTGGAACCAGTCGCCTGTCCAACGGCCGGCACAGAGCCAAGGACGATCCAATAAAGTGCAGCAACAAGAGTGCACATCCAGGCGAAGCTGAAGGTGGTGCGCCGGCTCATGCTAAGGGTGTAAGCACGAAGACTGCCAATGTAAAAGGCCGATTCTTAGAAGAATCTAAGAATCGAGAGCCAACTCGACTGCGGGCGTTAGCTTTTCAGGTGCACAGGCAGGTACTTCGTGATGTCATTAAAGATGACGATGGCCGCAAACAGTACGAGACATACAAAGGCCACCTGGTACACCCGCTCCTTTACCTGCTGATTCAGGTCCCGGCGCATCAACGACTCAATGATCAGGAACAAGATCATCCCACCGTCTAGAATTGGAATCGGCATCAAGTTCAGGATTCCCAGTTGCAGCGAAATCATGGCCATGGTGTCTATGATGGCCGACTTCCAGTTCTTCGCTTCAAAAGCCTGATGCACCACCACACCGATCCCAATCGGGCTCGACATGGCCTTGATTGAGATCTGCCGCGTAAACAGGCGGTGCAGTACCTCAAACAGCAGCAGCGAACTTTTCAGGTTTGCGTCCCATGAAGCTTTCAGGGCCTGTCCGACGGAGAGTTGCTCGATCTTTTCCGGAGGCAGGACTCGCTGAAATCCTAGCCGCCAGCCCTTGCCCTCGGTCGTCTCCATCTGTACCGGCGTAATTGGCAGATGCAGCGTCTCAATTTGTCCGTTTATGCTCTTCCGCTCGACCGCCAGCACACTCGGCTTACCTTTTTCCGCCTGCAGATAATCCAGCAGGGATTCCACGGAATGCGGATGGAAATCATTGATTGCCAACAGAAGATCGTGCGGCTTCAATCCTGCTTTTGCGGCTGGACTCTCCGCACTTGTCACCTCCGCCACTTCCACCGGAGTCGTCTGCCGCACCGGCTCGGCGCCCAGCTTGTTCCATGAGAAATCTTCTTCACGTCCTTTATTTTCAACGAAGATCGACGTATCGACACGCCGGCCGTCATGCAAAAACGAGAAGGGCGTCTTGCGGTTCATGGTCAGGTGCGGCTCATTTTCAAGATCGCCCCACACTGGATTTTCAAATTTATCGAATCGCACAATCGTATCGCCGGACTGTATTCCCGTCGCCGCCACCTGCGATCCCGGGACCACGTAGTCCACCACTGCCGGTTTCTCCAGATACTCGAAGACCTCATGGTGATGCATGTACAAAATCGTCAGCAGCAGGATGGCCAGGATAAAGTTCGCCAACGGTCCCGCGATGCCGATGATCGCCCGTTGCCACCGTGGATGATTCTGGAACTCTCCTGGGTCAAGCGTCGCCCGCTTTTGCTCGCTTCCCGAGATCGGCTCATCGCCCACCCCGGCCATCTTCACGTATCCCCCCAGGGGGATCAAGTTGACGCAGTAGTCGGTTCCATTGTGCACGTACCCGAACAGCCGCTTGCCGAAGCCGATTGCAAACGTCTCTACACGCACCCCGCACGTGATCGCCGCGAAGAAATGTCCTGCCTCATGCACCAGCACCATGATGCCCAGCACCAGCGCCAGTTGCGGGATTGCGGTCAGCCCGGAAAGATTGAACAAAGTATCGTCCTTTGCGATCAAGTACGCCTGCGTTAAGCGTCCGCCAAGACGCTTCTGGCACAGTCGCGCGCCTGGGCATCTGCCGCAAGCACATCCTGAATAGACTCCGGACGCGCTGCCGGTGTTAGCTCGAGCACACGCTCGATTGTACGAGCAATGCCCGGAAAGGAAATACGTCCTTTGAGGAATGCTTCCACCGCAATTTCATCGGACGCATTGAGCGCGATGCATGCTGCCGGTGACGCTTCCATCGCCTCATATGCCAGCCGCAGGCAAGGGAAGCGCGCAAAGTCCGGTGGGCTGAAATCCAGCCGGGACAACGCTGCCAGATCGAACGTCAGGCTAGACGTGGGCCGCTCCGGATAGGCGAGCGCGTACAGAATCGGCAGCCGCATATCCGTCACCGAGATCTGCGCCAGGATCGACCCATCCACAAACTCCACCAGCGAGTGCACCGTAGACTGCGGATGCACCGTTACGCGAACCCGGCTCGGCGGCAGATTGAACAGCCGGCACGCCTCGATCACCTCGAGCCCCTTGTTCAGCATCGTGGCCGAGTCGATCGTGATCCGCTGCCCCATGACCCAGGTCGGGTGCTTCAGCGCTTGCGCTGGAGTAATCTGTGCAAACGCCTCTGCCGGCAGTTCTCGAAACGGGCCCCCTGAAGCGGTCAGCCACACCTGCTTCACCTCCGCCGGCGTCCCTCCGCGCAGCGCCTGGTGTACCGCATTGTGCTCAGAGTCGATCGGCAGCAGGGCCACGCCTTTCGCGCGCGCCGCGGCCAGGATCAATTCGCCGGCTGCCACCAGGCACTCCTTGTTGGCGAGCCCGATCGTCTTGCCCGCTTCAATCGCGGCGTACGTTGCCTCCAGGCCCGCGACCCCCACGATCGCCGAAACGACAAACTCCACCTCTGGATCGGTCGCCACAGCCACGGTCCCCGCAGTGCCCCATACGACCTCGATTTCATGAACGCCTTGGTTCCGCAGCCGCTTTTGCAACTCCGCCGCCAACGTTTCTGTCGCCATCGAGATCCGCCGGGGCCGCCACCGCATCCCCTGCTCGAATGCTACGTCAACGTTTGCTCCCGCCGCCAAGCCCACCGGGAAAAACCGCTCCGGAAACTGCTCACAAATCGACAGCGTACTTTGCCCAATTGAGCCAGTAGACCCTAGAATCGCAATCTTCTTCACTCAACTATTTTCGCAGATACAGAGCAGGCCAGCAGAGCCGCGGAACGTGCCGCTACTGCTTCGGCATTCGCGCTTCGAGTGTCGCGAGTCGCTCCCGAATCTGAACCGAGCCGTCGAACTTCTCCGCGAGCACCTGGATGGATCGCTCACTGCGCTCCTCACTCTGCCGAATGAGTTGTGCGAGGCTATCGTGACTGCTGGCGATAATCTTTTCCAAGGCTTCGTAGCGGAACTTCATCTCTTCCCGCAGCGCATCGTTGTTGATCTTCATCTCGGTGCGCGTGGTTTCATTGCCCATCTTCATCTCGGTGCGCAAGGAGTCGATCGAGACCTTCACAGCCTTCAGTTCAGGAACCAGCAGATCCTGCACTACTTCGCGGAACGATTCGAAGATGTTTTTGGACTCTCCCATATCGAGATCATAGACGATCGTCTCTCCTACCGGAACAGCGTCTGCCAGTCTTTTAGCAGCAGCACGTACCACAGCACCGGCGCCGCCAGCAGCAGCGCGTCGATGCGGTCCAGCACGCCGCCGTGGCCCGGCAGCAGCGTCCCCGAGTCTTTTACCCCGGCTCCGCGCTTGATCGCAGACTCAAGCAGATCGCCTAGCTGCGCCGCCCCATTCAACACCACTGCCAGCAGCGCGAGCTTCCACGCCGCCACGCCAATATGCAACTCCGTGTACCCGCGCCCTGAAAGCCACTGCCCAAAAAAAAAGACCCCCATCCCGCATACTACGGACCCCAGTACCGACGCAATCGTGCCCTCCCACGTCTTGTTTGGCGAGAGCCGCGACAGCTTATGTTTCCCGAAGTACCGGCCGACATAGAGCGCCGCGATGTCCCCGCACCACACACACGCAAACAGGAACAGCAGCAGCCCTGTTCCATCCTCATGCGCACGAATGAGCGGAATCAACGTCAGCGGATATACCACATAGATGAGCGCAAATAGACCTAATGATGTGTTCAGCAGCACTCGATGGAATGGCGCTCGAAAGCCCGACCAGGCAAACAAAAGGAACGTCAGCAGCGAGAGCACCGGAAGCTCGAAGTCCGGCAGGCGCAGGGTAAAAAAGAACACCAGCACGGTCGAGCCGAGCAGCCACCAGAGCGGAATGGCGGCCTGCTTCTCCTGTGCAGCTATCCCAGCATGCGCCAGGGCACGATATTCAAACGCCGCCAGGCCCGCGACCAACGCGGCAAAACACGCAATCAGCCAGAGATCGCCACGCAACACCAGGGCAAGCACGGCAACGATCAAGACAACAGCAGTAGCAATTCGCTTCATTAAACGTTTTCAATCCCTATGGAGGACAACCACTCTTACCGCCGTGTCAGCAAGGTCTTCGGCAACAGCTCGTGCTCGATTTCTTCCGCCACCTGATCGGCCGGCTCAAGTGCCAGGTCGGCCCCCGCCAGGGTCTCGTCTGTACCCTCGCCTAGCCCACCGAACCGCCGCTCCCGTTGCTGATACTGCTGGATCGCCTCCAACAGATGCAGTCCGCGGAAGTCCGGCCACAGCCGATCGGTTACGAAGATCTCCGCGTATGCCATCTGCCAAAGTAAAAAGTTTGAAATCCGCATCTCGCCTGAGGTGCGGATCACCAGGTCCGGATCCGGCATATGGCTCGTGTACAGGTTCGCTGCGAGCTGCTCTTCGTCCAAGCGCGACTCCAAACCATCCACCTGCAACAGGTCCTCAAGCGAACAGCCGCGCGTATGCGCCTCTTCCATCAGCGTGCTCAGCAAGGACCGCGCCGCATCGACGATCTCCGTCCGCGACCCGTAGTTCAAGGCCAGCGTCAATGTCGTGCCGGTGTTATGCGCCGTCTCCTCCTGCGCCCATTGCATCGTGTCCTGGATCTCGTTGGGCAGTTCGCGCGTCCTGCCGATGTACGTCATACGCACATTGTTGTCGTTCAGGCGCTTCACGTTGCCGACCAGGTAGTTCTTCAGCAGCTTCATCAGAAAACTGACCTCCGCCTTGGGCCGGCGCAGGTTGTTCTCAAGCGAAAAGGCGTAGAGCGTCAGCCACGGCAGGTCGATCCGCGATGCCGTTTCAACCACAAACTGCACGCTCTCGGCGCCTTGCTGGTGCCCGAGAAAACGCTTCAGTGCGCGCTTGCCCGCCCAGCGTCCGTTTCCGTCCATGATGATTGCGACATGGCGCGGCAAACGCAGCAGATCCAGCTGACCGAATACCGCAAACTCCTCCGGGGACAACTCAACGGCCCGGCTTGGAATCCGGATTGCATCGCGGCGGGAGATCGGACTCAGGTCAGAACGCAACAGGTGGCCTCAGAGATGGTTGAGGTTAGCATACAGGCGTATTGCAGCGCAGAGTATGACCCATACCGTGTAGGGAACCAGACTGGCGGAAAGGAGGAGGGCCGCACCCTGAAAAGATGCGGCCTTGGAAAGGAGGAGGCACAACTGTCAGGCCGTTTTACGCCGGCCCGCCGCCAGCTCACGCACATGATTCAGAAAGATGGTTCGCTGCAGCGCGTCCAGCTGCGACGTGTACGCCGCAATCTCCGCCAGGAACGGATCCGCCATCAGCATGGCCGTCTCGTTTGAGTGGCGCGTGCTCGCATCCCGCAGCAGCGCCGAGATGTCCACCTCAAGCGCCTTGGCCAGCCGGTCGAGCGACGACAACGTCGGCATTGCCTTGCCGTTCTCGATCTTCGAGATATACGTCCGCGGCACGCCCATCCGAGCCGCCAGTTGGCGTTGGCTTAGATTACGTACGTGGCGCAGATCGCGCACCGCAGTTGCCACCTGCAGGCCCTCTGCTTCGGCTGCGGGTACAGGCATATACGCCACCGCGGCAGGCGCAGCGGCAGGCTTCTCTACCACCAGTGACCGGCGGCAGCGTCGGCAGATGAGTGTGGGTGTGCGGAATTGCACGAGCTTACAGTGGTCGCAGCGCAAAACCTCGCGTGCGGTCTCAGCCTGAGTAAACGGCGTCGTGATCGTGGCCATCAATTAGGTAAGCGGGCGGATGCCAGAGCGAGGTCTCCGCAGCGCAAGCGTCCGATAACGGTCACCTGCGATGTGCCTAGACTGACACTCGGTATCGGAAGAGTCAAGGGCTAGACCCCAAGCAACCGGCTAAACCCAGAAGAAACCCGCATCCGAACCATAAGAGTTAACCCACCTTCAAGCTTTGGATGAAGTGTTGGAGGCTACTCGCCACAAGAAACACCCATGATCGAAGCCCAAATGCGCTCTTTTTCCAAGCCGTAAGACTCAAAGACGGCAGCCTGTGCACATACGTTGTCGCACACGTGGCGCATCAGTCGCCAAATCTCTCCACGATCGTCTGGCCCTCCGCGGCCCGCTCCCATACACTTACGTCTGGCGTAAGCCGGCGGAGGAGCACCATGGACTGGACCCCAGGCGGTGTAAGCAGTGATGTTGAGGACCGGCGCGACAGCTCCGGCGGAGGCTTCGGTTTCGGCGGCGGAGGTGGCGGTGGCCTTGGCATTCTCGGCTTCGTCGTGGTGCTCGTCATCAGCCTGCTTACCGGCCATAACTTTCTCGGCAGCCTCTTCAGTGGAGGTGGCGGCGGCGGCTCGCAACCCTACGGACCCGCACCGCAGCAGGGAAGCGCCTACTCTTCGGCTCCTGCGACGAACCCGCAAGCCCATCCTGCCGGTGAGGACCGCGATGTCCAGCTCATCAGCTTCGTGCTCGACGACGCCCAGAAGACCTGGACCGGCATCTTCCAGCAGATGGGCAAACCCTACCGCCACGCCAAGCTCGTCCTCTACCGGGGTTCTACCTACTCCGGCTGCGGCACCGCCCAGGCCCAGACCGGGCCCTTCTACTGCCCGCAGGACGAGAAGATCTATATCGACCTCGGCTTCTGGAACGAGCTCAAACGCTTCGGCGGCAACACCGGCGAGTTCGCCCAGGCCTACGTTATCACCCATGAGCTCGGCCACCACATCCAGAAGCTCCTGGGGATCGAGGGCCGCGAGCAGCAGCTCGCCCACGCCGACTCCAGCGAACGCAATCCGCTCTCGGTCGACCTAGAGCTCCAGGCCGACTGCTTCTCCGGCGTCTGGGGCCACTCCACCGAGCAGCGTGGCATCGTCCACCCCGACGACGTTGCCGGAGCCCTCTCCGCCGCTGCCGCTGTCGGCGACGATCACCTCGAGCGTATGAGCGGCCGCGCCGTCAGCCCCGAGTCCTGGACCCACGGCTCAAGTGCCCAGCGCGAACAATGGTTCCGCACCGGCCTTGATCATGGCACCGTCGCCAACTGCAATACTTTCAATGGCAAAGTCGCGCCCTAACAACGGATTTGATTTGTTATTCCAAGCTGTCCTTCCATAGTTGTCATCCCGAAGAGAATCTGCGTTTGTACGTACCGCCATGGAGGTCAGCCGGGCTTATTCTTTCTCTCGCGCATCTCACCCGCTTAATAGGAGAATTCACGATGCCGACTGCACCCGCCAAGAAATCCGCTGCGAAGAAGTCTGCTGCGAAGAAGAGTCCCGCCAAGAAGTCCGCTTCCAAGAGGTCCGCCGCCAGCGCGGACAACTACACCGACCCGGCCCTCCGCGAGCGCCTCAAAGATGAGATCACCGCTGGCGACAAGGGCGGTCGTCCCGGCCAGTGGAGCGCCCGCAAGGCTCAGCTCCTCGCCCATGAGTACACCGCGCAGGGCGGCGATTACAAGCATCCTCGCGATGAAAACCAGCAGCACCTCAAGAACTGGGGCGACGAGCACTGGCACACCGCCGACAGCAAACCCGCCATCCAGGGCGAGGAAACCCACCGCTACCTGCCTGATGAAGCCTGGAAGAAGTTGACCCCCGCGGAGAAGAAAGCCACCGACCAAAAGAAAGTTGCCGGCTCAAAAGAGGGGAAGCAGTTCATTCCCAATACCAAACCGGCCAGCAAAGCCCGCAAAACCAGCACCAAGCACGCTACCTAAGCTGCACCAGCCCGGCATCTTCTGCGGAAGCCTCCGCCTGTGCATGGAAATGTGCACGGATTTTTTGCGCCGTCATTCGATTGACGACCGCCGTCAGCGCGTCCTCACTTGCCTGCTTGATCCCTCGCACGCTGCCAAAGTGCTCTACCAATCGCTGCCTCGTCCGCGGCCCCACCCCGTGGATCTCGTCCAGCTCCGTCTCCCGGTCACGAATCTGCCGCCGCTTGCGGTGATACGTCACCGCAAAGCGATGGCTCTCATCCCGAATTTTCTGGACTAAATGCAGCACGGGCGACCGCCGGTCCAGCACTACCGGATCGTCCTCCTGCCCATGCACGTAGATCACCTCTTCCTTCTTCGCAATCGAGGCCAGCGGCTGCAGTGTCACCCCAATTTCCTCCATTGCACTATACGCCGCGCTCAACTGCCCCAGCCCGCCATCGATCAGCACGAGTGAAGGAAACGGCCTCTTCTCTTCGAGCAGCCGCTTGTACCGGCGATGGATGACTTCGCGCATACTGGCAAAGTCGTCGTTCCCGGACACCGTCTTGATCTGGAACTTGCGATACTCCGCCTTGCGCATCGCTCCGTCCTCCCACACCACCATGGACGCCACTGTCTCCGCGCCCTGGATATGCGAGATGTCGAAGCATTCAATCCGCTTCGGCACCTCCGCCAGCGTCAACGCCTCCTGCAGCGCCTCCGCGATCGCCTTCCCGTTCGGCTGCAACACCCGAAACCTCTGGTCGTACGATTGCTTCGCGTTCTGGCACACCAGGTCCACCAGCGAGCGCTTATCGCCTCGCTGCGGCGCCGCCAACTCTACCTTGTGCTTGGTCCGCTCACTCAGCAGCTCCGCCAGCACGGTCCGATCCTCGAACTCCACCGGCACATAGATCGACCGCGGCACATACGCCTGGTCCAGGTAAAGCTGCTTCAGCAGCGCAGAGAAGAAGGCTCCCGGCGAGAACTTTCCGCCCAGCTCCGTCACGCCCGTATGCTGCACCACCGCACTGCCTTCGCCCACCTCTGCGGCCACCTGCATTGGGTCCGGCTCCATCCCCGGCGACACCTCTGCCTCGCAACCCTCCTCTGTGTCTTTATCGGCAACTCGCTCCGTATCGTTCAGTCGTTCATTCAAGAATTCCGGCAAATCTTCCCAGAAAAAATCCCGCCGATCGACAATTTTGCCTCCGCGCATGTGGAAAAGGTTCACCGCCAGCATCTGGTTTTCATAGTGAAACCCAAACACGTCCGCATCCTCGTTGTCCGCCGTCGCGATTCTCTGCTTGTCCCCCATCTGGTGCACGGTCACAATCTGGTCGCGCAGCTTGCCTGCCGCTTCGAACAGCATCTCCTCGGCCGCCGCCGCCATCCGTTTGTTCAGCAACCGCTCCAGCTCGTCCGTGCGTCCCTCCAAAAATAGCCGCACATCCCGAATCGTCTCCGCGTACGTCTCCGGAGGCACAAAGCCGTCGACACAGGGCCCCAGGCACCGCTTGATGTAGTACTGCAGGCACGCCCGCGGATGATACCGTTCGAGGTCCACCTTGCAGCTCGGCACGAGAAAGCTGCGGTGGATCAGGTCCACCAGCCGGTGCGCCAGGTTCCCCGGGAAGTACGGCCCAAAGTACGCCCCGCCATCCTTGCGCAGCCGCCGCGTCACAAACACCTTTGGGTAGCGGTCGTTCATCGTCAGCTTGATATAGGGGTACGTCTTGTCATCGCGCAGAAGGATGTTGAACCGCGGCTTGCGCTGCTTGATGAGGTTGTTCTCAAGCGCCAGCGCTTCGCGCTCGTTGTCTACTGTGATGTATTCGAGATCCACCGCCTCCCGCATCAGCGAGCCGGTCTTCTGATTCATCTGGTTTGCCGCCAGAAAGTACGAGCGCACCCGCGAGCGCAGGTTTTTCGCCTTCCCGACGTAGATCACCTCACCCTCGGCGTTCTTGTACAAATAGCAGCCGGCAGAGGTAGGCAGCGTCCGAATTTTTGCTAGAAGATCCATCACGGCCCTACGCCATCAGTCCCTATATAGGACCGCACCGGCGTCTCTCCATGATAAAGCGAGCGCAACGTGAAATCTCCCACCCCCGAACTGCCGTCCTTCTGGCGAAGCCAGAATTCCCGAATTGTTTTTGCCTCCGCAACTTTCCGGGCAGCACAGCGACCACCCAGGCGAATAACGCCCATATGCCATGTGGAAGTAAACCGTCCAACTTGCCTGATTTTCTCAGTGTCCTTCGCGGGCTTCTCTTTATGTTCTTTGCGCTTTCTTCTTTTCGTTCCCCACGAATAAGGAAGGGAACATCTGACCCGCCAACTCCGCAAATCTACCCTCAAGCCCATCTACGCCCAAGAACCTAACTAACACATAGGACGTATCTTACGAACGAAAGCGGTATTGGCATTCCAATTGCAAACCCTACGCATGGGCCAACTCGCGCCCAACGGTCTGACAGGAGATCAAACAATGACCCGTTTTACTTCGAACTTTCCCACCCGGTCCCTTGCCGTACTTGCCCTCGCACCTACCCTACTTCTCAGCAGCGTCTTTCTCGGCTGCTCCAGCAAGAAATACGTCCGCTCGCAGACCGCCCCCATCGTCCAGAACATCAACGAGCTGGACACCAAGACCGCTGCCGACCACCGTGCCATCGTGGACACGGACCAGCGCGCCACCACCGGAATCAACAACGCCCAGACCGCAGCCGACGCCGCCAACCAGCACGCCCTGGCCGCCGGCGCCGCCGCCTCCCAGGCAAACAGCTCCGCGCTTGAAGCGTCGAACCGCGTCGATTCGCTTGCCGGTGTCATCAGCAATCTCGACCAATACAAGCCGCTTGCCAAGCTTAGCGTGACGTTCGCCTTCGACAAAGCCGTCCTCACCGCCGCCGACAAGCAGCAGCTCGACACCTTCGCCGCAACGCTTACTTCCGCCCGCGGGTACATCCTGCAGGTCACCGGCGGCACCGATTCGGTCGGCAACGCGGGCTACAACTACCAGCTTAGCCAGCGCCGCGCCGACGCCGTCGTCAACTATCTCTCCGCCAAATTTAACATCCCGCCGCATAAGTTCTATCTGGTCGGCATCGGCAAGGATGTTCAGGTCGCCGACGATAAGACCGCTTCCGGACGAGCCAAGAATCGCCGCGTCGAGATCCAGCTCCTCTCCAATATGGCCCAAGTATCCGCCGCCCCAGCTCCGAGCTCCCTGAACTAACTGCCGCTTTTCACAAGTACATCCAGATGCCCCTATGTCTCGCTTCTGAGACCTAGGTGGGAGTGGTCTCCTTAATACCGCAGCTTCCGGTACACCAGCCCCATGAGCGCCGAAGCCAGCACCACCCAAACAAACTGGTACCAGTAGAAAAACGGAAAGCCGAATAGCGTAGGCGTCGCCCGCGCGTATATCTGCGGGAAGCAAAGCCCCAAAAACGGTAGCGTCAGCAGCAGCTTCCAGCCTGTACGCGCGCGAGCCGTCGGAGTCTTCAGCATCTCCAGCAGCATACGCCCACCACCCGCGTACAGTAGAAGTCATGTCTGAAGCCCTCAACCAGGCCATCGCGATCATGGCCCGCCTCCGCGCCCCCGACGGCTGCCCGTGGGATCGCGAACAAACTTTCGACTCGATCAAACGCCACACCCTTGAAGAGACCTACGAGGTCTTCGACGCCATCGACCGCCGCGCCTGGCCCGACCTCCAGGAAGAACTCGGCGACCTTCTCCTCCAGGTCCTCTTCTACGCCCAGATCGCCGCCGATGCCGGTCTCTTCACGATCGACGACGTGGCCTCCACCCTCAATGCCAAGCTCATCCGCCGCCATCCGCACATCTTCTCGACCGCCTCCGCCGCCACCTCTGAGGACGTCAAGCGCACGTGGGAGGCCGTCAAGCAAACCGAAAAAGCCGCTCGCGGCGAATCACCGAAAGCCTACCTCGACGACGTTCCCCACTCTCAACCCGCCTTGCTCGAAGCCTGCAAGCTCGGTCACAAGGCAGCGAAGGCCGGCTTCGACTGGCCCGACTCCTTAGGACTCCTCGACAAACTCACTGAAGAGACTGCGGAACTTCGTGCCGAGATGGACCGCCCGGAACTCGACCTGGATGCAGCCGAAGACGAACTCGGCGACCTACTTTTCACCGCCGTCAACCTGGCCCGCCACCTTCACCTCGAACCCGAGTTTGCCCTTCGCAGAGCCAACCAGAAGTTCCGCGCACGCTTCACCCAGATGGAGTCCAGCGCGGGCCTCGAGGTTCTCAAGCAAGCCGACGCCGCCAAGCTCGACAGCCTCTGGCGCGAGGCCAAGGTCAGTGTGTCGGCAAGGGAAGCGAAAGTAGCAGCCGGATCGCTTCCTGATACCCCATCTCCGGAATCGGCGTAAAGTTCATTCCGTCGATCTCCGAGTTTTGATGGATCGTCTTGAACACCACGCGCACGTTCAGGTGCTGCGTGAAGTGGGTGAAGATCCAGCGCTGGTCGGCTACCTGTGTTTGTTCAAACGTGACTTTTCCGCCCGGGTCGAGACGGCCGAAGATTCCGAAACCGAAGCTCACTCCGCGAAAGATGTCCCCCTCTAATCGAGTGACGTAGTGGGTATGAGCGTCGATCCAAAGGCGTCCCTCGAAACCGGAGAGCGCCTCCGCCATCATGTTGGGTGGCGTCCACGCAGGGTCCGGCTTGAAGTCGAGCACGATCTCCGGGGAGCTCTCTCCATGGCCCGATATACGCGGCCGCTGCGGCTGCCCGGAGGTGTAACTGAAGATCATGGCGGGGGGCATTTGGCGCAGCAGGTCCACTGCCAAGTGTTTCCCGGTCTGATCATTTTTCACATGCTTGGCGAAGGCCGCCGGGGAGTCCAGCATCGCTTGCAGACGGTCCCGTTCCGCCGCGTCTTCGTCTGCGGTCAAGGGCCGGTTATCGATGCGCATACGACGCGCTACGGTGCCGTCCTTCGACTCCACTACCTCCCGCACCTGATCGCCTTTCGCATCTACCTGGTGAATCTGGTAACGCAGATAAGATCGTTCAAACTGCAGCACCTTGACTTCATTGTTGGCGGCGTCCGTAGCCCATTGCCTGGGCGTGAGAGGACTCGGGGCTTGTCCATCCAGCGTGGCAGAAGCGAGAACGAGCCAGCATGCTGTAAGGAGCCGTTTCGGAGTTAGAAACATGTATCAGCAATCTTAGCGGTCTCGTATAGAACGTTCCACTTATTTGCAAAGTTTGCCTCACCGTAAGTGACATAGGTATAGTTCGTTAGATGGGCGAGTTGGCTTACCACTTGCGTAGTCACTGTCCTCATCCACCTAAACGACACATGGATTTACGAAAGGATTGTTTCGAATGACGCCAGCGGAAGGTTCCACGCTTATCGGGAGGTCGGTTAGTATCCGCGGAGAACTCTCCGGAAGCGAAGATCTGTTTCTTGACGGAAGATTTGAGGGAACGATTCATCTGGCCGAAAGCCGCTTAACCATTGGTCCGAATGCACATATCACGGCAGACCTTCACGTGCGCGACCTGATCGTCTTTGGGCTGGTCGACGGCAACGTGCAAGCCTCTGGACGGATTGAACTTCGGCAGACCGCGGTGCTCAACGGAGACATCGTTGCGAGTAGGCTTTCGATTGAAGAGAGTGCATCCATCCGCGGACGTGTAGAACTGACTGGGCAAGTGACTGCCTCGACACAAGCCCAGAAGTAGGTCTGGAAGGGTCGTAAAACGGAATGGGCTTGTTTGGCAGCAGGACGAGCACCACAGGGACGGGAGCGAGTGCCGGAAGAACGGCTCGCTACTCAAGCGGTTGGTCACAGATGTCGAAGCACCTGAAAGCGCGAGAGTCCTTACGCCTTTTGGATATCGGCCCCACGTCTGCGGGCAATATTAATTTTGTCACGCATCTTGGCCATAGTATTTACATGGCTAACTTGGTAGAAGACTCTGCCCGTCCGGATTACCTTGTGGCACATCCGGATGATCCGCAGAAAAAAATCTACGATGCGCCGCGATACCTGGAGGAAAATCTAGACTTCACGGACCGGGTCTTTGACGTTGTGACTTTTTGGGATACCGCGGATTATCTCCCTATGACTCTGTTGCAGCCAGTCATCGACCGGATCTATGAGGTCATGGAGCCGGGAGGACAAATCCTGGCCTTTTTTCACGCCAAGGTCACCGGAGAGGGAAATACCTTTTGCCGCTACCACCTTACGGCAACCGACCAGCTTGAGATACAACCGGTAGGAATTCATCCTATCCGCCAGACGTTTACGAACCGTCAGATTGAAGGACTCTTTCAGCGTTTTGCTGGGTATAAATTTTTTCTTGCAAAAGATACTTTGCGTGAGGTGATTATCACCCGGTAGCGGAGCGTCGCTACGGCAGAGCGGGCTTCTTGGCGAAGCCCGCCTAAATTCTCCAGCTTACTTTGCGGGCTGCTTGCGGCGTTCAGCCCAACGACGCTTCATTGCTTCTGCAATCGCTTTCCGGCCTTCAGGACTAAGCTTGCGCTTGGCTGCTGCTGGAAGCTCGGGCGTCTCCGCGACCGCGTTTTTACTGCCTTTCGGTCTTCCCCGCCCAGCCTTCTTCTCGGCAGGAGCGGTGCTGCTTCCACTCAGCAAAGAACGCGCCTGTTGCAGGGTCGCAATCTCCGCGTCGATCTGTGCAATTACATCGGTCAAAGCCAATCCTCTACCTCCGGGTCTAGCTACAACTTGACAGCTCACATGGAGCAGTTTCGTCCGTGCAACTCTTATGTAAAAGATACGCGAAATTACTAGATTGCTCTACGACAAAGTATAAAAATGTCATTCTTGCGGCAAAGAAACGAACCTTTTTGGAAACGAAGCAGCAACTTAAATAACATAAGCTTTGTTTAGCTGCATCGAGCAATGAAAATACGATGCTAGAATCGCCCCTGATGCAACCTATACCGGTCCGTGCCTGCTTACTTGTGCTTGCTTCTTCGGTCCTTCAGGTACTTTGTTTTCCGGTCGCCGGTCCAATTTCCCCGTGGAGAGCTTTTCTTTGCTGGATCGCTCTGCTGCCTTTTTTCTTCGCCTTATTGCTTCCTCGGGCGAATGAGCTCCTGAGTATCCACGCAGCCGGCATTCTTGGATACCTTTGCGGTATTTTCTGGTATCTCGGCAATTGTGCGTGGATTTATCAAACCATGTATTTGTATGGCGGTTTGCCCAAACCGGTCGCCTTTGCCATTCTGGTGTTGTTCTCTTTGTACTTAGGCTTTTACCATGCTTTGTTTGCCGTGCTGCTGGTCTTCTTGGGCCGCTCCCGCTTCGGTGTTTCAGGTGCGTTGGCCGCGGCTCCCTTTCTTTGGGTTACGGTGGAGTTAGCCCGTGCACGCATCACAGGATTTCCTTGGGACCTTCTTGGCAATGCGCAGGTAGACAACTTACTTTTGACTCGGCTGGCTCCATGGGCGGGCGTCATGGGTCTTAGTTTTGTGGTGGTTGCCATCAACGCCGCGATCGCCTGGATGTGTCTTCGTCCTAGCCGCACGCAGTCTGTTGTAGGCGTACTCGCCCTTCTGATTGCATTGGGTTTGCAGGCTGGCGGAAGATTTTCGCTCAATATGGAAAGGACGAAAGACGTTGAGTTCAAACCCAATGAAACCGCCGTGCTTCTGCAAGAGAATCTAGAAGTCGGTGCGTTGCAACGATCCGCACAACCTGTCTCAGCAAGCCAGGAGATGGAACAGTTTTCCTATGACAGCCTGCATCCCCAAGCGCTCCTTGCCTTATCTTCGGCTCAGTCGCGCGGGTCGATACAAGATAGGCATCCTGATTTAATCGTTTGGCCGGAGGCACCTTCCCATCTTCAATCGAATGATCCGGCCTTTCGTTTGGCGATGGCCAATCTAGCTCGTGACGCCGCCGCACCGTTGGTCATCGGTTCTTTGGGAGTGGATTTCAGCTCGGTTGTCTCCCGGGGTTATTTCCTGTATGACTCGGCCTCTCTCTTCCAGGCGGACGGAAGTTATGCGGGACGCTACGACAAAATTCATTTAGTTCCATGGGGCGAATACATTCCCTTTAAAGAGTTCTTCTCCTTTGCGCGCAAGCTTACCGAGGGAGTTGGAGATATGGATCGCGGAACCATGCGCACTGTCTTTACCAGCCAAGGTCATCGCTACGGAGTCTTTGTCTGTTATGAGTCGATTTTTGGCGATGAAGTACGTCAATTTGCGCTTCGGGGAGCAGAGGTGCTCGTCAATATCTCCGACGATGGCTGGTATGGCGATACTGGCGCCCCTTGGCAGCACTTGAATATGGCCCGCATGCGAGCCATCGAAAATCATCGCTGGCTGCTTCGATCTACCAATACAGGTGTGACGACCGCCATCGATCCCGAAGGAAGACTGACGGCGGAGGCGCCTCGCCATGTGCGCGGAGCCTTCACCGTTCCTTTTTCGTTTGAGCAGGAAACGACCTTCTACACCCGCCATGGGGATTGGTTTGCTTATCTTTGCACCGTGGTCACACTGCTTTGCGTGGGGCTTAGTTTCCTGCTTAGAATGAACTAGACTCTAAGTATGCTCACCGATCTTGAATACAACTACTCCCCGGTCCGCGACAAGGTTCGCGATCTGCGGGAGTATCTTTGACTCGCCTCGCCTCCGCCGCGATCTCGCCCACATCGAAGAAAAAATAGCCGACCCCTCCGTCTGGGCCGATGCCAGCCGCTCGCAGCCACTGATGCGTGAGCGCAAGCGGCTCGAAACTTTATTGGCCGACGAGTCTGAACTGGCGCGCCGTGCCGACGACATCGAAGCCTACTTCGAGCTTGCCCGCGAAGGCGAAGACACGGAGCCGGACCTAGTCAAAGAGATCCCAGCGTTGGTTGAGTACGCCGACAAGCTGGAGTCGAAAACCATGCTCTCCGGCGACACCGATCTGCTCAATGCGATCGTCACCGTGCACCCCGGCGCTGGCGGCACGGAAAGCCAGGACTGGGCCGAAATGCTGATGCGCATGTATCTGCGCTGGGGCGAGCGGCAGAGCTTCAAAGTCGAGATCAACGAAATCCAGGATGGCGACGAGGCCGGCATTAAATCGGCGACCTTCACGATCTCGGGCGAGTTCGCTTTTGGCTTGCTCTCGGGCGAAACCGGCGTGCACCGCCTGGTGCGCATCTCGCCCTTCGACTCGGCCAAGCGCCGCCACACCAGCTTCGCCTCCGTCTTTGTATCGCCGGAGATCGATGACACCATCACCATCGATCTGAAAGTCGAAGACCTGCGCATCGACACCTATCGCTCCGGCGGCAAGGGCGGCCAGCACGTCAACACCACCGACTCCGCAGTCCGCATTACACACATTCCGACTGGCCTCGTGACAGGCTGCCAGAACGAACGCTCGCAACATAAAAATAAAGATCGCGCCATGAAGATGATGCGCTCGAAGTTATACGAGTACGAGCTCGATAAGAAGAAAGCCGCGACACGCAAGATAGAAGATTCGAAGCTCGACATTGGCTTTGGCTCGCAGATTCGCAGTTACGTGCTGCAGCCTTACCGGATGGCCAAGGACCTGCGTACGCGTGTCGAAGTAGGGGACGTGGACAAGGTGCTCGATGGAGATCTAGAACCATTTATCCGCGGCTTTCTGCGTATGCGCCGCGAGGGAAATCTGCCGGCCGCCAGCGATGAGCTTGATGACGAGTAGTCGCTTGCCACATCCAACCATCGTAGAAAGAGGATGAATATGCCTGAGACCTCCAACGATCCTTTAGTTACACAATTATTGGCTCTGCTACGCGGCGGCCAGGCCCACGTCGACTTCGACGCTGCCGTCAGCGATTTTCCAGCCAACCTGCGAGGCGTTGTCCCTGACCGTCTGCCCTACTCCGCATGGCAGATCGTCGAGCATCTCCGTATCACGCAGCAGGACATCCTCAATTTCTCCGCGCCTCCCACCGGCGGCTATCAACCCATGACCTGGCCGGACCACTACTGGCCCGAGCAAGCCGAGCCTCCGCACGCACATGCGTGGAATCAGACTCTCGCCACTGTGCGTGAGGATCGCGCGAAGTTTGAGGCGCTGCTTACCCGTCCGCAGGTCGATCTATATAAGCCTTTCCAGTGGGGACAGGGGCAGAACCTGCTGCGCGAAGCCCTGCTTATCGCCGACCACAACGCTTATCACCTTGGGGAACTCGTCGTTCTTCGCCGTCTTTTAGGCATATGGAACAGGAAGTAAACATGCCTGCAAACGACGCCGACCTTATCCGCGAATTGCTCGAGGCGCGCACTATTGCCGTCATCGGCCTCTCCGCAGACGAGTCCAAGCCGAGCCACTACGTCTCCCGCTATATGCAGGATCATGGCTATCGCATCCTGCCGGTCAATCCCGCGCTTGAAGCTGTACTCGGCGAGAAAAGCTATCCCTCGCTTGCCGATTTGCCCGTTCGCCCGGACCTTGTCAACGTTTTTCGCTTGCCGCGCTTCATCCCCGCCATCGTCGACGAGATGATTGCGCTGCATCTGCCGGCGCTCTGGCTGCAGCAGGGCATCGTGCATGCGGAGGCTGCCGCACGCGCCCAGGCTGCAGGTATCGGCGTCATCATGGATCGCTGCCTCATGGTTGAACATCGCCTGGCCGGGCTTGCCAGGCGAAGCCCCGCGCAGCCAGCGTAAAGCAGACCCGCTGCCACGCTCTACAATCGAGAGGATGACGACCCGCCGCCTCTTTTCGCTTTTCGCCTTCTTCTTGCTCTTCGCCCTGCCCCATGGTTTGCTCCACGCGCAGATACAAGAGGTCGGCGACGGCGGTCCAGGCCCCTTCAAAGCGCAGCACCTAACGGTGGAGTTGGTCTCGCTGGCCAATGGCATCGCTCCTGGCGGCACCCAGCAGATCGGCCTCGTCATCACGCTTGAGGAGCACTGGCACGTCTACTGGAAGAACGCCGGCGACTCCGGCGAGGCGCCCTCGGTCAAGTGGACTCTGCCCGCCGGCCTCTCTGCCGGTCCCATGCAGTTCCCCATCCCGCAGCGTCTACCGCTCGGCCCGCTCATGGACTTCGGCTACGAGGATACAGCCGCCTTCCCCTTTACCTTGACCGCCGCACCCAGCGCTCAACCTGGCCCCGCGCACCTGGACGCCAAGGTCAGGTGGCTCGTCTGCCGTGAGGTCTGCATCCCGGGCAAGGCTCATCTCGGCCTGGACCTGAATGTCACGCCAGGCGCCCAGCCCGGAGCGCTCGTAGGAGCCCTCGGCGACGCCATACACCACCTCCCGCAGCCGCTTCCCGCGCGCATGAAGGTCGGTGTCCAGGGCAGCAAGTCGGACCTGGTGATCACGCTCACCACCGGTACTCCTGAAGAAGACGCCGAGTTTTATCCGCTCGATCCGGACGTCATCCTGAACGCGGCCGACCAGGAGAGCAAGACGCTTCCCGATGGCATCCGCCTCTGGGTACAGCGGGTTCCGGACGCCACCCAACTGCCGGCCACCCTGCATGGTGTGGTCAAGATCAACGACGACGAAGCCTACGAGATCAGCGCACCTGTCAGTGCCGGCGACGTCGCCCGCCCAACTCCGGTCAGCCAGGCACCCGCAGCCGGCAAGGTGACCGCGCTCGGCGCGATTGGGTTGGCGTTCGTGGGCGGCATCATCCTGAACCTGATGCCGTGCGTCTTCCCGGTTCTCTTCCTTAAGGGGCTTGCGCTCGTGCAGTCATCAGGGTCTGAGCGTAAGCACCTGCGCAGCCACGGCCTGGTCTATACGCTAGGCATTCTTGCGTCGTTCTGGGTCATCGTCGGTGTGCTGCTTGCCTTGCGGGCGGGCGGGAGCCAGGCGGGCTGGGGTTTCCAGTTGCAGTCGCCCGTCTTCGTCGCGGTTCTTGCCGCCTTCCTGTTCTTTTTCGCGCTCTCGCTTGCCGGACAGTTCGATCTCGGCCTCTCGCTCACCAGCGCCGGCGGGGAACTCGCCAAGAAAGAAGGCTTTGCGGGAAGCTTCTTCACCGGGGTGCTCGCGACCATCGTCGCCACGCCCTGCACGGCACCGTTGATGGGCGCGGCTATCGGCTTTGCGCTCGCCCAGCCGGCGTCCATCACCTTCGCTGTCTTCACCGCGCTTGGCCTGGGCCTGGCCTTACCTTACCTGCTGCTTACCCTGCAGCCCGCCTGGACGCGCTGGCTGCCGCGGCCCGGCGCCTGGATGGAGACCCTCAAACAGTTCACCGCCGTCCCGCTCTTTGGCACGGTTATCTGGCTGACGTGGGTCTTCGGCAGCCTTTATCCCGGTACGGGGGTCGATCACATTGCGCGTCTTCTGTTCGCCTTCCTGGTCCTCGCCATCGCGGGCTGGGTGCTGGGCCGCTGGCCGGCACGTGCCTGGGGCACCGTGGCCGCCGTGGTGCTGGTGGTGGTGGCGCTCGCCATTCCGCTTACGGAGGCCAAGAAGTCCACCCTCAGGTGGCAGCCCTACTCGCAGGCCACGCTTGACAGCGCCCGCGCCGCCGGCCATCCGGTCTTCATCGACTTCACCGCCGCCTGGTGCCTCTCCTGCCAGGTCAACGAGAAGGTCGTCCTGCAGTCCGCCGAGGTCGTCCACCAGCTCACCTCCCGCAACTTCACCCTGATGCGCGCCGACTGGACGCAGTACGACCCCGAGATCACCCGCCAGCTCAAGTCCATCGACCGCAGCGGCGT
>CALMVK010000237.1 GCA_937873145.1 uncultured Granulicella sp.
CAGGGCAACCACTTGGACGCCCCTGTCCGGGCCTGATTGTTGCAACAGAGCCCTCGCGACACCGTTTCGCCACCTGACGATGTAAACATCGCTCGTGAGAATCCCTTCTGGTCCAGAGAGCAGCAGTCCCTCACGGGGTTGTCTCCAATCAGTTGGGAGGTAATCGCCAGGAATTCCGGCCACAAAATCTACCAAGACAGACCGGAGTTGCTGGATCGAGAGGTCGCCCGTTTACTGCTGTTTCTGCGTGGCGGCCCAGAGCCGCCGTTCGGGACTCGCACTATCCAGTAAGCCCTCCGGTCGGCGATTGCCACTATCGTGGAAGTTGGCAGGCATATGCTGTCACAAACCTTCGTTTGTGGGAGCTTGGAGTCGTGCCGAGGACGGTGGATTTCGCGAGCGAGTAGTCTTACCAAGCAATGGCAACCAACAGATATTCTCTTGCGCCGCACCAAGCTTGCTACTAGGTCGGTTTGAGATTTATTGACTAGCGACCCGTATATAGGAGATCAACGAGGTAGGCAGAGGCGAACAACAAGACGACCAGCAATACCACCAGAATAGGGTGCCTTTTGAGTGTTTCGAAATGTTGGTGCCAGCGCGGTTTATTTCGGGAAATCTCACCCCGCCATCCTCTCAGGCTTCTAGGAGAGGCGCAACGTGCGGCAGGCCTAATGACCAGACTTTGATCCAGAAGGGGGACCAAGACAGCGAAGGTCGCTTCATGATCTCCCTCCAGAATGGGTGTCACGTGAACAGCTTCTCGTTGGCTACGAGGCCTCGTACGTTCCGTTGCAGAAGAAGAGACGTGTTCTGAACGCCGTGCATGAGAAAGCTCGATGTAAAGCTCACATGCAATACATCGGGCTGGTGGAGGACATCGCAGGAGCATTGGCGCTCTTGGCGTCTGGACACTCAATCTCGACCACCGCCGCAGTCAGCACTCAAGCGTACTTCGGAACTGCTGGATCAGCATGTCATCACAAACCTTCGATGCTGTTGAAAAACTCGGCTTTTCAGAAAGCTGTTAAAATCCTTCGAAGCGCGCCGTGCGGGAATGCCCCACACGCAACGTTTGAGATTTTGGTGAGCCTTCGCCATCCCCCGGGTTTAACCCTCTGCGGCGACTAAGGAGTTTTTCAACAGCATTCTTCGTTTGTGATGACGTGTCGAGCTATTCACGAGAAGCTAACTTTAGGGCCAACGGGGTGGAAGGGCTATAGCCTAGTCATATGCGCATGATCTTGGTGTTCTCACTTGCACTGGCCATTTCTGTCGCATCAGCCAGTTCTCAATACGCTGACCGCGACTACAAAGCACTTTACGAGCAGCACCACTGGTTCGCTTTGCGTGACGCGGTGGCTGCTTCACAAAACGACGTGCCTGCGTTGTATCGTGCTGCGGTGGAAGCTGCATTCGATCAGAGAACGGTCGCCGAAAGAGACCTCAGCGGGATCATCGCGCAATCTCCGACATCGGCAGACGCCTACGAAGCACAAGAAATACTTGCGACGTTGCACTTCAGGCATGGCCAGTACCGACAGGGACTTTTACATCTGCGAGCCATGCTCAAGGTGAACCCCGCAGCAGAAGACGTAAAGAATGCGATTGCTCTCTATTCGCCGATGGCACGGGCGGATCAAAGTATTGTACGGCTTACTCCGTCTCGGGTGCAGATGATGAGCGGAGAAGGAAATCTTTACCTGCCTCTCGGAATCAACGGCAGAAGTGCAAATTACGCTTTCGACACCGGAGCGAACTACAGTGCGATCAGTGAATCGGAAGCCAAGCGTCTCGGGATGGAGTTGGTGGGCGCATCAGGGCAGATTGAAGACAGTAGCGGCCACCAACTTGGTCTTCACGTTGCGATTGCGAGAATTTACGGATTGGAGGATTTCAGCTCCGCAATGTCGCATTTGCAGTCTTGCCCGATAGCCAACCTCCATTCAACGATCTGCCTCAGCAAAAGCGTGGATTGATCGGTATACCTGTGCTGCTCGCAATGAAGACCTTCCGCTGGTCGGCTGGTGGCAGCTTTGCATTCGGCTTTCCTTCTGAAAACTTTGAATGGAATAAGGCCAATCTCAGCTTTGAACAGTCCTTCCCGGTGACGCAGGTTGGATTCGAAGGCAGGAACGTAGATTTCACCGTCGACTCCGGTGCCCAACGAACAGTGATGAATCCGCCCTTCGCTACGGCTTTTGCGAGTGCCATTGAGCCGATCTCCACGCACGAAACGTACAAACTTACGGGAGTCGGCGGCTCTTCAGGCTATGCTTCACTTCTTATACCTTCTCTCCAATTGACGGTAGGCGGGGAACCGGTGGAGCTCACCAACGCTCACGTGCTCACGCAGGAGAACAGCAACGAAAGCAAATGGGCGTTCGGAAATCTGGGAATAGACCTACTCAAC
>CALMVK010000238.1:0-2418 GCA_937873145.1 uncultured Granulicella sp.
CGGGGAAGGCGGGCTTGGCCGGGATCGACCTGATCCAGAACGGGCCGCTGCTGCTGAATGTGAGAATGCGCGGCACCTGCCGGCTGACGACGCGCAGCGTGGGAAGGATTGTGAAAGCGATTGCGCAGAGCCGAGGGCTGGCAGCGGATGTGCACCCGCATACGTTGCGGCATGCGTTTGGGACGCACATGCTTGAAGAGGGGGCGGATCTGCGGGCGATTCAGGAGATGCTGGGCCATGAACGGCTCTCGACGACGCAGCGGTATACGCAGATGACGGTGGGGCAGGTACAACGTGTCTATGAGGAGACCCATCCGCGCGCCAAGTAGCAAATGGGGCGCGGTCCGCATGCGAGTACGCTGCCATTCATTCCCTACTCTGTATAGAGTGAAGATACGAGTAAACGCCTGGGCGATCTATGCCATCTGAAAGCCAAGTTTATAGTTTCGATGGAGAACAAACATGGCGCTCTCGAAGACGACACAGGATCATGAAGAGATTCAGCAGTGGGCAGAACGGCGCGGCGCGAAGCCTGGCGAAGTCGCGAGCACGGAGGGTAAAGATGGTCCGGGGATTCTCCGCCTTATGTTTCCAAAGGCTCCTCACCACAACGATGGTGCGCTCAAAGAAATTTCGTGGGATGAATTTTTTGAAAAGTTCGACGCAAGCGGACTGGCACTGGTGTACCAGGAGCAGACCGCGGAGGGTGCAGAGAGTAACTTCAATAAACTGATCCATCCGGATGACGAGGACCATCCGGCCAAGACAGCGGCCAAGAAGACGACACCCCACAAGACAGCGGCGAAAAAGACTCCTGCGAAAAAAGCTGCTGCCAAGAAGTCGACCAAAGCACATTCCAAGGATGAGTAAGGTTCATAATACCGACTCGTCCATTCGACACAGATTTGTCCAAAAACAACAGCAAGAAGATACGAGTTTATCTCGATAAATACTTTGCTCAAATTAGTAAAGTTCACGGATTTAAGTCGAATAGTGCTGTGCCGTGATTAAAGAACCATACGGAGATTCTGGCTTCGCCAGAAGGACGATCTGGAAACAATGTTACGCAGAATGTGAAATGGTTGAAGCAAAGGCAGAGCTACACCTGTAGCTACGACAATCGCTGCAGGTGTATTTCTACAGCTTGAGCGCGGTGAAATTGACAATGCGCCTTAGGTATCTCGGCGCCTTAAGCGTAGACTGCCGACCAAGCCACAGATTCCAGTGCCAAGCAGGATAAGACTGGACGGCTCAGGTGTGACCCCCGCGGCGATCTGTGCGTTGGTCACACTGACGTTGTCGAGGTCCAGATAGCCGGGGTCCTGACGGTAGCCGAACTGCAGTGTGTCAGATCCGGTGCCGGTAAAGCTGAAGTCGAAGGTCTGGTTGAGCTCTGGAACCTTGCCGGTGTAGTTCAGCAGCGAATTTCCATCGACAGAAGCGCTAAAGTCGCTGGGCCCGGTTCCATCCGAGTAGAGGTTGAAGTTGAGATTGTAGTTCTGGCCTGCAATGTCGGTGAAGGTTTGGCTGAGGTAACCGTCTGATCCTACTGGGCCGAGCATTGCTTCAAGTGATTTGTTGGCACTGTGCTCAACTGTGGTATAGCCAGTGTTGCCGGACAAGGTCCAGCCGGTAAAATCGCCGCTGGCAAAGGTCCCGTTGACAAGCATGGAGTCCGCAAAGGCAGGGGTGGCAGCGGACAAAGTGAGAGCAGAAAGTAGAAGCAAGGCGCGCATGAGAAGAGGTCTCCGAAAGTGAAACAGGTGTACTAAGGAGACTGTAACGAGCGGCTGGAGCTTCGGCAAGCGGGAAATCTGTTTCTTCAAAACGAAAGTAACGTCATGGTCGAAGTCAAACCGAGGTCTCAGAAACGAGACTTGAGGCACCCGTCTGGTCGCCTGCTTTGAAATCTTAGGTGCGCGGGATGGAAGGTTTCTGCATACGCCGATAGAGGTCGCGGAGCATGCGAACGCCGGTCTCGGCTTCGGCGCGGTCCGGGGTTTCGCCGGCATCGTTCCAGCCGCTCGCCTCGCCTTGGGCGCTGAGCTGAACGACGATCCCGTCGCGGCGGGAAAGAATGTTGAGGTCGCCGTAAAGGAGACCGTAGTTAACCTCGGGTTGAGGAATGAGCCAGCCGATCTGGCCGCGAACCGGAGTGACGGAGGTGTCGTTGAAGAGCGCGCGGGCGGCATAGCCGGTAGAGTGCAGAATAACCGGCTGAGATAGCTGGGCGAAGTCGGCGGGGGAGTGAAATTCGCGCGTAACGATGCGGCCGCCGCTAAGTTGGAAGTCTTCAGTGAGCTGGTGGACGTAGCCGGTAATGTTGAACATGAGGTCCGAGCGGCGACGGGCCCACCGGGTGGGGAACGGATGCGAGCCTGGGGGCAGGTCCTCGTAGTGGGGCATCAGGTCGGCGAC
>CALMVK010000238.1:2518-25504 GCA_937873145.1 uncultured Granulicella sp.
GTCCAGGAACCGGTGGCGCGGAAAGAGCGGCACTCGGAAGGACGATCTTTGGCGTAGATGACGACTGAACGAGCCCCGGCACGTTGGGCAAGGATGGCGGAGGTAAGGCCGAGCGCTCCGCAGCCGATGACGGCAATGTCGGTTTGGGAAGGATCGCGTCCGGCGAGGGCGAGCTCAAGGGCCATGGTTCCCGAGCCCCAGGAGAGCGACCAGCCAGAGCCGCCGTGGCCGTAGTTATGCACGATGAGCTGGTCGCCGATACGCTCAGCCTCGATGCGCGGACCCTGGGCGCGGAAAGGACGGGTGCAGACGGTAACTTTAAAGAGGCGATCTTCGTGGGCGCGAATGGGGGCCAGTGGCGGAACGGCGTCGTAGAAGGGCAGGGCGGGGACGCTCGCGGCGCGGACAGGCGTACGCGAACATCCAGACGCAAGACCGAGAGAGGTAACGGCAGCCGCGGATTGAAGGAAGTTACGCCGGTCCATAAAAGTAGCCACTACTATTAATAGAGTGGGATGGATCTAATAGAGCGGGATGGATGGATCTAATAGAGTGGGATGGATGGATCAACGGTGCGGGACCACTGGTCGATGCCGCCGGAGAGGGATTGGACGTGGTCGAAGCCTTGGCCGCGCAGCCACATGGCGACCGAAAGCGAGCGGGCACCGTGATGGCAGAGGACGACGGTCGGCTGGTCGGGGTCGAGTTCAGTGTGGGCACGGGCTGTAATCTCGCCCATGGGAATGCAAACGGCCCCGGAGATGCTTGCCGTCTCGATCTCCCAGGAATCGCGAACGTCGAGTAAAAGGGGAGAGTTTGTGCCGGACATAGCCCGAATCTGCGCATAGGCTTGCGTAGTAATTTCAGGATCAACCATAGCTACGAGTATAACTGCCACAGGCCTACAATCGCCGCCGCCTTCTGCTGCAATAGAGCAGTACGCGAGTAAGCAAGAAGGCGATTGTAACCGTCCTATAGAGATGCCATCGCTTATGTAGGCTCCTACCGATGAGCAGGAAAGGTTGTGATCTTTGCCAGGAAAAGTTTTGATTGTGGAAGATGAAGTGCATGCCCGGACAGGATTGACGGAGTTGGTCGAATCCTGGGGGTATGAGGCCGAGGGTGCGTCAGACGGAGCGGAGGGTCTGGAGCAGATCAGCGAATGGAATCCTTCGATCGTGGTCACCGATCTGAAGATGCCGCGCATGGACGGGATGGAGTTGCTACGCCGGATTGCGGAGCTTCCGGATCGGCCGTGTGTGGTAATGCTGACGGCGCAGGGCTCGATCGAGAGCGCGGTGGAGGCAATGCGTTCGGGCGCCTGGGATTATCTGCCGAAACCGGTCGATCCTTCGCGGTTGAAGGGCATTCTGCAAAGCGCAAGCCGGCAGCGGGCGGCGGAGAGCGATGCGGCGATGATGGCCAAGCCGCGCAAGACTGCCGGCGCACTTGGGGAGCTGGTGGGTTCAACTCCTCAAATGCGTGCGGTATTCGATTCGGTAGAACGGGTCGCCTCCTCAAACGTGAGCGTGCTGGTAACGGGAGAAAGTGGGACCGGCAAGGAACTGGTGGCGCGGGCGCTACACAATCTGTCTTCGCGGCGCAATAAGCCCTTTGTAGCCGTGAACTGCGCGGCAATTCCTGAGACGCTGATTGAGAGTGAGATCTTTGGCCATGAAAAAGGCGCGTTCACGGGAGCGCAGGAGCGTCGTGCCGGATGTTTCGAGCTTGCCGAGGAAGGAACGCTGCTCCTCGACGAGATCGGTGAGATGCCTGCGGCAACCCAGGTCAAGCTTCTCCGCGTGCTCGAGGACCGGAAGCTTCGCCGGCTGGGTTC
Source organism: uncultured Granulicella sp. (assembly GCA_937873145.1). Taxonomy (GTDB): domain Bacteria; phylum Acidobacteriota; class Terriglobia; order Terriglobales; family Acidobacteriaceae; genus Edaphobacter. The sequence continues at coordinate 4,356 of CALMVK010000238.1, forward strand.
GAAGATGGAGACGCCGGTCGACGTGCGGGTGATCGCGGCAACCAATAAAGATCCCCTAAAGGCGGTGGCCGCAGGGGAGCTGCGTGGCGATCTCTACTACCGGCTGAACGTCTTCAACATTTTGATGCCCCCACTTCGTTCGCATGCAGCGGACATTCGTCCGATGGCGCAGAAAATGATTGTGGATATGAATGAGAAGCACGGCTGCAAGGTAAGTGGAATGAATGAAGGCTTGGCGGTTCGGCTGGAAGGCTATAAGTGGCCCGGCAATGCGCGCGAGTTGCGCAATACGATCGAGCGGGCGGTGGTGTTGGCGCGGGAGGGCGTACTCGGAACCGAGCATCTGCCGCCAGGTTTTGGGGAGACAGTGGTCGAGACGCTTCCCTCGGCGCGAACCAGCGACACAGCCGTGCACGTCGAGGTGGGAACGACGGTAGATCAGGCCGAACGGCAACTCATTCTGAAGACACTGAGTTCAACCTTGAACAACAAAACCCGGGCGGCGGAGATTCTGGGCATCAGTACCAAAACGCTCCACAACAAGCTGAAGGAGTACGCGGTAGCCGATAACGATTAATAAGACGAGCAAGGATCTGCAGCAAGGGACGGGAGCCCGCGGATGCGGCTAAAGACGAAACTGGTGTTGGCGGCTACCGGCGTGACGCTGGCTATCGTTGTCGTGCTGTCTGTCGTATTTTTGGGAGAGTTGTTACGGCAGCGCATTGTCCAGACGGCCCAGAGTACCGATGTGATGGCGCGCCAGGTCCGGATGATGACACAGCAGGCAGTCCAGGTAGAGTTGCGCACGCAGCCACCGGCGGACACCTCGCAGGAAGCCTTGCATGCAGCGGTGACCAGTGCCTTGCGCAGCCATCCACCGCTGATCGATATCATGCAGTCGTTTGTGATGTACAGCTCTTCGGTGCAGGATGTGAGCGTAACGGACGCATATGGGATGACACTCATTACAACGGATCCGGAGGAGCTGAACCGGAGTGCGCCAGTCCGCATCACCTTCGATCGGCTGCAGCAGGCGAGTGTGGGCTATCAAGTGTATGCCGTATTGGGCAAGGCCATGGTGCTCGACGTGACGGCTCCGCTCGATCGGAACGGTAAGCCCTTTCTGATTGTGCATGTAGGGGTGCGATCGACATTCTTAAAGAACAGCTATCTGCCGCGGCTGAAAGATGGGCTGTTGGTTGCGGCTTTGTGCGCGTTTATCTCAATGATGGCAGCTGGATTGCTCGCGAATGTGGCTTCGCTGCCGATCGAAGAGATCCGCATGCAACTGGAGCGACTGACGGCAGGTTCGTCGATCGAAGAGACTTCGATGCTGGGTCTCGAAGATGGCTATAACCACAAGGACGATGCGGTGGTGCGGGTGACCAACACGATCGATCGTCTGGGCCGGCAGATTCGAACGACAGAGGCGGTCTATACCGATCTGCAAGCAAATCTGAACCAGATGCTCGATACGTTGCGGGATGGGGTGGTGCTGTTTACGGCGGAGGGCCGCGCCGTCATGGTGTCGGACGCCGTAGCGCACTTCTCTGAGTTGGATGGCAAGCCGATGATCGGGCTGCAGATGAAGGAAATGTTTCCCACCGACACGGCGCTCGGCAAGGCGATGCGGCAGGCCTTTGAGCGTGAGCAGACCATTCCGGCAGAGACGGTCCGGATGGAGGACGGGCGTGAGGTGGAGTTTTCGCTCGACCGCATTGATGACGGGCAGGAACGCGGACGCAAGATGGGAACACTGCTGACGTTGCACGACAAGGGATCTGCGGCACGGTTGGAGCAGGAACTGGAGGTCTCGCGACGTCTGGCGGCGGTGGGCCGGTTGACGGCCGGAGTGGGCCATGAAGTAAAAAATCCGATCAATGCGATGGTCGTGCATCTGGAACTGCTCAGAGCCAAGCTCGAGACGGCGGGCGAGGGTCGAAGCTTCCTGGTCGGAGCGCAGCGGCATGTGCAGATTCTGGCTGGAGAGATGGAACGGCTAGACCATGTGGTACAAACATTGGCGGACTTTACGCGGCCCATGGATCTACGGCTTGAAGAGGTCAACCTGGCGTCCATCGTGCGCGCGGTGGTCGAGCTGACCGGGGCGGAGATGCACGAGAACGGAGTAGAACTGAAGACGCGTACAGACGACACGGTAGTGGTACGGGCCGACGGCGAGATGCTGCGGCAGGCACTGCTGAATCTGGTGCTCAACGGCATGCAGGCGATGGAAGCCGCCGGCGGCGTACTGCGGGTCCAGGTGCGCCGGGAGGGCGATGCGGCTGTGATGGAGGTCGCGGACGAAGGGCAGGGCATCGCTCCGGAGCTGATGTCGAAGATCTTCGATCTGTACTTTACGACTAAACCGAAGGGCAGTGGCATCGGACTAGCGATGACGTACCGGATCGTCCAGATGCATGGGGGCGCCATGGAGGTGCGCTCGGAGGCAGGGCAGGGAGCGGTTTTTACGATGCGGCTTCCCGCGCTGGCGATCGCCGAGAGCCGGACAGCAGGACGGGTGGTTGCGGGGAGGAGCGCATGACAGGGCTGGTTCGATGTTGGCACGGTACGCCGCGAGTTTGGCTTGTAGGTGCTCTGCTGCTGGGTGTGGCGGGCTGCCGGCACAAAGTCGCTCCGGCGGTCTTGCCAGTGCCGCCGCAAAAATCTCCGGTACCGCTGGAGCCGGCGCCGGAGCCCAAAACTCCTCCGCTGCTGGCTTCAGTACCGACGCAGCCACCTCCGTTGCCGCGAGTCACAGTGCCTCCCCCGAAAAAGGCGAGGCGCGTGAAAAAGGCCGTTGTGCCTCCAGTGCAGGTGGCGGCAGTGAACGTACCCCCGAATCCAGCAGTCATCGCGGCTCCCGACCCCAGGATGGCGATCGGTGCGCTCACCCCTGGCGGAGAACAGGTGCCGGAGTTGCAGCAGCGAGCAGGTGAGCTAATTGCAGCCAACGACAAACGATTGAACGCGCTTTCGGCGGAGTTCAAGGATAAAGAGAAAGAGCAGTTGATCCGCGTACAAAACTTCCAAAAGCAAGCTCAGGCAGCATTGGGCGCCGGCGACGCGGATGGAGCATACACGCTGGCAACCAAGGCCAAGGTACTTCTGGACGATCTGCAGAAACAGTGAGTGCTTCCGCCCTGTCGAACGAGAGGTGATTCGTGCACGCTTGCACTCTAGCACTACTCAATCAACAAGCAAGCGTGCGGTTAGAGCTATCCTGCGTTGAGAAGTGGAACCCGGATGGCTGGTGAGTCAGCGCAACCTGGTCTGCTTCAGGTAAAAAAATCTGGTTTGGGTTGCACCTGCGATGGCTCTCGAGAAAGGTACTCGGAAAGAAAGAAGCTAACCCGTCGGTAAACTCAATAAAAATGCCGTCACCCACAACGCGCACGGCAAGGACCTCTGCTCGATTCATCTGTGTTTTCGACACACTCCCGGATTACTGCGAAGCGCGCTCTCCAACCTCAAAGAAAACACAACTGACTCAGCAACACGAGTCCCCAAAGGTTGTACTTGTGTAGTTAGTAGCCGATATGTCCCTGCAGTATTGACTTACTAGCGCAATGCCTTTTTTGAATCAGATATCTTTCAATAAATCGGAAAGAGACATGTTCAGCCCAATCGCCATTACTTCCAATAAAGGAAGCGAAATAGATTTGCGGCCGCGCTCGACATCGCTGATGAAGCTGCGATCGATGCCGAAATCGACCGCCATCCGCAACTGGGTAAGATTGCGTTCGCGCCGCAGTTCACGCAAGCGTGCTCCAAAGCGAGCGCTCACGTCTCGAGGCAGATAATAGAGAGAAGGATCGCGGGGTGCGCGTGTGGCAACAGGCGTCACTTCTCTGACTTGTCGGGAAAGATTCATGAGCAGCAACTCCGGGAAAAGACATAGAAAAGCCGTAATATCTGCTCCCAGATACCTGGGTAGCTCGGTATATCCTTGTAGTCAACGCAGATTCCAAATAAAATCAGCCTTCATCGATGCCCGCTCACCATTGCTGACATTCGATCTGAAATTTCTTTGAATCGCGCACTGTACTAAGACACGCCGATAATACGCGAGATTAGCTCCGGGCGTGCAGAAAAGTTGCCGTGAATCAATCCATGACGCTGTTCTGTTGCGAGAGAGCAAACTAACCTCTCTCTATAAACGTACGTACTGCCTCAGCGGTTTTCCTTCGATAGCGTTCCCAGGTGAACATTTCTGCACGCAACCTGGCCGACCCTGCCATGCGCGCCAGTTCCGGCCGATGATCGGCAGCCCAGGCGATCTTTTCTGCCAGCAGGTCCGGCCTCCTCGGCGGTACGATAAAGCCTTGGTCGCCCTCATCGATCAGGTCCGGCGCCGCCGTGTGGGTGGTTGAGAGAATGGGAAGGCCGCACGCCAGCGATTCAAGCAGCACCTGTGCAAAACCCTCCGCTACGGAGGGAAAGACAAACAAGTCCGCAGCCTGGTAAGCCTCCACCAGCTCCGCCGCGCTGACCGAAGGCCGGATCTTTACCTGATCGGCAAACGGTTTGAACAGGGCCAGGTCATCGAGTACCCTCCCGCAGATCGTTAGTTCAACTTCCTGCGAGTGCAGCAGCCGCAGGGCCTCAAGCAGGTACTTAATGCCTTTGCGCTGGTTGATTCTGCCCACAAACAACAGCTTGAGCTTGCCGTTCTCGGGTTTACTTCGGGAAGACGGATGAAAGCGTTCGAGATCGACGCCGTAGGGAAGGACCGTGATGGCGGACGCCGCGGCACCGTTTTCGATCAGGCTGTCGCGTGTAAAGGTGGAAGCCACCAGAAAGTGAGCCGCCATCTTTGTCTCTTGCACCAGATGGTCGAAGTCTTCAGGCTCAAGCGCCAGCTCCCACTCCTGCTGAAGCGACGCCGCGCAGTCTGGATGAGCTGCCAGTTCTTCCGAGAGGATGCGCCGCATGGTAGCCGGATGAGGATGCATCTGGAACAGCATGGCCGGATGAGGGTAGTGGCGAAACGCATCGAACCCGTAGTAGCTATAGCTGACCAGCGCGTCGCCACGCCGCTCTGCGAGCTGCCCGGCCAAGCGACCCAAGGTGGCATCGGCCTCCCGCTGCGTGCGCCGGCGCGTCGCCTCATTGACTAATGGGAGTTTTTCAAATGCCAGGGTGCGCAGACCGGTCAAGACAGCCATCCGCACCTTCGTCGCCGGCAAGCCAGTCGCGCTGCGCTGGTGCAGCATGCGCACAATTTTTGAAGGGAGCAGCCTCTCTAGAAGCCGGGCCCAGAGACGATCGCTGGTCCAGAACAGGTCGGTAACCAGTGCGTCGAGAAGGCCGGCCTCGCTCAGCGCCAAGGCCAGTTGGTACGCATCTCGTGCTCCGGCATGGACAACGACGACGTGCCGTGAGGACACGCTAGGGGACGTGTGCGCATCTATCAGAGAAGTGAGTGAGACGGACTCATTTGTCAACGCCTTTGAGACTCCAAGTAATTGCGAATGTAATACTTACAGCAACTTATCAAACTCCTGCTTGAGGCGTGCAGCGGACTGCTCCCAGGTAAACCGCCGCGCCTGCAGGCGTCCTGCGGAGGAGAGTTGTTCCTGAGCGCGCGCGTCGGTGAGCAGGTCAGAGAGCGCAGTCAAATGAGCTTCCGAACTCGCCGGGTCGGCCAGCAAAGCTGCGTTGCCGGCAATCTCCGGAATCGAAGAGCTGTTGCTTGCGACCACCGGCGCTCCGCATGCCATTGCCTCAACGACCGGCAGGCCAAATCCTTCGTAGCGGGAGGGATACCAAACGATCGTCGCGGCGGCGTAGAGCGCATGCAGGGCGTCGTCAGACACAAAGCCGAGCAGCCGGAAGTTGGCGCCGAGGGCCGCCGCGCGTTCAAGGTAAACCGGATCGTTGTGGTTCACTCCAGCTACGACCAGATCCGGAAAACGCTTGAGCAGGGCAGGGAGGACGGACAGAATCAGCTCCGCATTCTTGCGAAAGTGCAGGCCGCCCGGAATGAGTAGGAAGGAGCGTCCGGCCAGTCCAGCATCACGAAGAAAGGCTGTTCCGGCCTCTGGAACCGGTTTGAAGAAGTGCGGCGTCACCCCATTGTGGACGCAGCGGATGCGGCTGGCGATCTCCGGAAAGAAGTGCGCCAGGCGCCCGGCCGAGAACTCCGACACCGTGTGAAAGAGATCCACCTTCCGGGCCAGTCGGCGAAACAGCAGGGACCACTTCAACCGCGTCTTCCAAAACGACAGCTCACGGCGATGCGCTACCTCTTCAAAATAACCTGCATCGTGAGCCGTCACGACCAGGCGTGCCTTGCCGGCCGGCACATACGACTCTGCCGTGCAGAAGACCACTTGCGCATCCGGCCAAAAGTGCTCAGCCTGGGGTGCATTCAGCAAAAACCAGCGAGCCTGCTGCCGGGAGGTTTCATTCGAAAAAGCGTGATAGGTAAAAGAGGTCCAGGGCTCCCCGACGAGCGGCAGAATGCGTGCTTTATCTGCGGCGTCCGCCAGGACTCGCAGCTCAACATCTGGGCGTCGCGCCAGGTGTTCGGTGATCTGCCGGGCCGTTCGTCCTGCTCCGGTCGACCCATGGATATTTCTTAGGTGGACGAAGGCCAGCACCCGCAGGGGCGCTGCGTGAAGCCTGGGTAGAGCGTCCGCGAGGTTCACTTGTTGGTCTGCGGCTGGTAGATCAGAGAGCAAGAAGAGGACTCCCAAGAAGATTCCGAGGAGGACGAAGCCGGACAGGAAAGCAGTTTGGCAACGGGCGTTCTCGGCATAAACGCGCTTTGAGGCGAGCGAACAGCTTGAGTGTAGCCCAATCGCGACCAGCTGCAAGCAAAATACCAGGCCAACGATTCGCTTCTACGTGATTCCGTGGAAGATCTTTCCCGCTTTGGGATTACTCCTTGAACTTTTTACATGAAAGTGCGTTGTCCGCGCAGGAAACAAAGGATACTAACGGAGTAGACACAACCAGCTTGAGCTCCGTTGCGTAGATAAAAGGAAGAGTTTGTTTGGAGAATGAAGATGCAGAAGTCATCCAGGAGGTGTCGACAGCAGGCGACGCAAACACATCCTAAAACCAGTTTTCCGCGTCTTTTGACTAAGTGTTTCTCTGTTGACCAGACTTATATGACGAAGCATCTCAGCGCTTTCTCGCTGCTCCTGTGCTTTACCTTCTCTCTCACTTGGGTGTCTTTCGCACAAAGCTCTCTACAGCATCGGGACAATCCTTCGGCAGCGTACATCCTCGGTCCCGGAGATCAAATTCTAATCCAGGTGACGGACCTGGACGACTTTCCAAACAGGCCGTTACAGATCGATCCTGATGGAGATGTGGATTTACCCCTGGTTGGACCGTTTCATGCAAGCGGTCTTACCTTGGCGCAGATGAAGGTTGATCTGGCAGCGAGGCTGAGTAAATACATCTCCAGTCCAAGAATAGTTTTGAATCTCATCCAAAACCAAAGCACTCCAGTGTCGGTGGTGGGTTCCGTCAATACGCCGGGGGTACATCAGCTGGATGGTCCGAAACGTTTACTGGAAGTGATCTCGCTCTCCGGCGGGCTTCGGCCAGATGCAGGTAATGAGGTGATCGTCACTCGTCAAGCAGGACGAACTCCCTTGACAATGGCGACAGGCCATGTCGAGCTGAGCGGAGGCTACAGCACTGGAAGGTACTCACTCGACGATCTGATCAATGCCCGCAATCCAGCCGACAACATTTTGGTGGAGCCCGGGGACGTAGTCTCGATTCCAAAGGCAGAGTTGATTTACGTGGTGGGCGACGTTCGCAAGGCTGGCGGCTTTACGTTGTCCAGTCATCCCAGCTTGCCATTGCTGCAGGCCCTTAGTTTGGCAGAGGGCATGGGCCCGCATGCAGCGGGAAAACGTGCTCGTATCCTGCGTCCAGCTCCCGGAGGTGACGGTACTCCAAAGGAGATTGTGGTGGATGTCGACAAGATCATGGCGGGCAAGGCCCCGAATCCACAGTTATTTGCGAATGACGTTTTATTCATTCCCAACAGTGCCGTCAAGGCTGTCTCGGAGCGGGCGTTTGAGACCGCGCTGGGAGTTGTCGCGGGCGTAGCTATTTACCGGCAGTAAGACCTCCGCACGATCGAACTGCAAACTGAACGTTTTGGGAGAAAGCCATGTTCAACGAAGAACACGACGAGCGAGGTCTACGCCGCATGGATCGGCAACGCGAGGGCGGTCCGGTGGTTCTAACCTCCGCCGAGGAATCCGGCCCGGTGGACCTGCGCCAGACTTTGCCGGCAGAGTACCTAAGCACGCTGAAGCGGCACCGATGGCTGATTCTCCTATTTGCTCTGGGCGGCATGCTTCTGCTGGTTGTCTTTGGTTTAGGTGCAAAGCCTCTCTATCGGGCACGAACTTCGATCGAGATCCAGGGCCTGAACAGCGACTTCCTCGACTCCCGCAGCGTAACCGTCTCGGCCGACAACACGGCCCAGGCTGCCGATCTCAATTTGCAGACTCAGATCAAGCTTCTGCAGAGTGAGACCTTGCTCCAGCAGACCGTGGCTGTCTTGAAGGCGGCTCCGCATCCCGCAACACTTGACCGTGACGATCTTCTCTCCCGTATGGAGCGAGCACTGCACCTGCCCGGATCGAGAACCATGGCGTACAGTGCCTTGGTCGACGACGCGGCGCTGCGTGTGAAGGTCAAGCCGATGGGCATGACGCGTTTGGTCGAAATTACCTGCGACTCCTACAACGCTGCCTTCTCGGCGCAGTTCTGTAATACGTTGACGACAAAGTTTGCCGAGGGAGATTTGGATACGCGTACCTTGCAGGCGCGGAGGACCAGTGATTGGCTCAATCAGCAGGCCATTGAGCTGCGCGCCAAGACGCAGGAGTCGGAAAATAAGCTTGAAGCTGCCACTGGAGGCAACGGGCTGGTGCTCAGCACGCAGAGCTCGACGGTAGGCGAAGAGCGGCTGCGTGAGCTCCAGGATGAGTTGGTCAAAGCACAAGCTGATCGCATGGCACGCGAGGCCGATACGCAGGTTGCAAGTCGAGCTCAGGCAGACACATTGCCGAACGTGATGGACAATCCTGCCTATCGCTCTTACCAAATCAAACTTGCCGAGCTGCATGGAACGCTTGCGTCGTTGGTTCCTCCGCTGACCGAAGACAACCCGAAAGTGATCCATCTTCGCTCGCAGATTCGCGAGGCGGAGGCCGGTCTCGCGTCCTCGACCCGGGTCAGTAGCGGACGTCAGGCGAATGAGTTTCAGGCGGCGAGGCACCGGGAAGATTTGCTGACGGCGGCCTATCGCGCGCAGGAGGCAAACGTCTCAACAGATTTGCAACGGGCTGCGCAGGTTAGCTTGTTGCGCCGCGAGGTTGAGTCTGAGCAGACGCTTTACCAGACGCTTCTACAGCGCTCAAAAGAAGCCGGTCTTGCCTCGGCCCTCCAGGCATCGACGGTGCGTGTGGTCGATCAGGCGCAGGTTCCGCGGATCCCGTTTTCACCGCAGCGTAAGCTCTCGGCCGGCGCAGGAGTGGCTCTCGGGTCGTTGCTGGGGGTAGGTCTGGCCTTTTACAAAGACCGTTCCTCACGGGTCTTTCGCGTCCCCGGAGATGTTCCGCGCTACCTTAACGTGCACGAATTGGGCGTGATTCCAGCCGCACAGCCCGGTCCCGCACGGTTGAATCCCAGGCGGCCAAGTGTCTCTGGTCTGGCCATACAGGCTTCGGCTGAGACGGCCCTGCTGCCCGGAAAAGCTTTCACGCTTGCGCGTTGGGAGGATGACTTCTCGCTCATGGCTGAGGCCTATCGCAACGCGACATTCTCGATTTTGCTGTCAGACTCCGGCAAGCGAACCCGCACCTATGTGGTCTCGAGCCCGACCGCCGGGGAGGGGAAGACGACGGTAACATCAAATCTCGGGGTCGCCCTCAGCAAGTCCAAGCTGCGGGTTGTGCTCATCGACGGCGATCTGCGCAAGCCCAGCCTGCACAAGGCGTTCGGCGTGCCGAGCAGCTTCGGCCTGCGCAATATCCTGCGCGGAGAGGTTCTGCTCGATTCGACCCCAGTCGCCTCCTATGCGAAGCGAACCAACGTGCCCAATCTCTACGTCATTCCGTGCGGCAGCGGCAGCGAGGATATCGTCGGCCTGCTCCACTCCTCGTATGTAGGCGAACTGCTCAGCCGTCTCTCGCATGACTTTGATGTCATCCTGATCGACACGCCGCCGGTGCTGCATATGGCCGACGCACGTATCTTTGCCGGGCATAGCGATGGAGTCATTGCGGTCTTTCGAGCCGGCTACACGGATCGAGAACAGGCAGCGGCGGCGCGAGACCTGTTTGTCCACGATGGCGTGCGCCTGGTAGGAACGATTCTGAATGACTTCGATCCGGCACGCGAAGGCAAGCCTGGCTACTATGAATCGTACTACCGGTATCACACGCAGCCTGAAGCCGAGACGGCAACGGTGGGTTCATGACCTCGTTGGCCTTTGACGAGACTGGGCAGACGGTGAATCCAGAGGCCGAGGCCGTCTCGGTTGGGGCTGTGCTTGAGCCCCAACCGCTGACCTCGGCACCGGCTTTGCCGGCACATGTGACCCGTCACGTCGTCACCGGTACGAGCGCTTTGGGCTTGGGAATGTTCATCGAGCGCGGCAGCGGTTTTCTGGCCAACGTGCTTGCTGCCCGCTTTGCCGGTGCGTCCACCTTCGGCGCCTACTCGCTCGCTATCTCGACTGCCAACAATATCTCTACGTACGCCGCCGGCCAGATCGGGTCGACAGCAGCGCGTTTCTCGGGCAAGTATCCGTACGGCTCGCCAGGCTACTCTACCTTGGCCCGCGCGCTCTCGATCGTCTCCGTCACCTCGGCCGTGCTTGCGGCGGCCGGCCTGCTGCTTGGCGCAGGACCGATTGCGCATTTGATGGCCAAGCCGGCTTTGACGCGGCTCCTGCAATGGGCTGTCCTCTCGGCCGCAGGCATGATTCTGCTCGAGTGTGCGCGCGGTTTTTTTGTAGGGCAGCGCCGTCTGCGGGCGTTGGTCCTGCTCTCTGTGCTGGTCGGGATCGGCATGATCACGTTGCTGCCGGTTGCCGCGCATCTGCATAGCCCCATCCACATGATCGTCTCGCAGGGCTTGATTACTGCTTCGGCAGTGGTCGTATGCTTGCTTTTGGCTCGGCCTCTAGGGTTGTTCGCCGATCGCACGACGCCGGTCCCTCCGCTTCGCCTTGGTCCGATGCTGCGTGAGGTTTGGTCCTTCGGCTTTGTCCAGCTCTCCGGCCTGGTCGGGGCAAACCTCGCCGGCTGGTGGCTGACTATGCTGGTCGCGCGAGCCGATACCACGCTGGTCCAAACCAGCTTCTTCGCGATCGCCAGCCAACTGCGTAATCTTGCGGGTATCGCTCCCGGCCTCTTGACCGAAGGCAGCTACGCTGTAATGGCCGATCCTGAAGGAGAGCGGTCGAGCACGCCTCACCAGGTGATGGCGCTGTGCAGCTTTGCCTCGCTCGGCGTCGCTTCGCTGCTGGCGAGCATCGGCATTGTGGTGGTTCCTTGGGTGCTGCGCCTGCTTTACGGCCACACCTACGATGCCGCGGCACTCGCCACGGCATGCGGCTTGGCAGTTGCCGTGGTGCATATGGGCAACGCTCCCGCTGCCGCTCGTCTGACCATCGTTTCGATTCGGTCCACCGGCGTAATCAATACGGTGTGGGCCGTGGTGGTCGCGGGCGCCGCATCCCTCTTTCTAATTCGTCAAGGCAGCGCAGCGGCGGCGATGACGATCTACTTTCTCGCACACCTCTTGGCCGGAGCCTTGGTTTTGCTCACGCTGCAACGCAAAGATCACGTTCCTCAAGGCATGATCCCCACCTACCTGGTCGGTGCAGCCAATAGTGCGTTGCTGATTTTACTGGCGTTTCTGCGCAATCGCAGTCAGTCGCCCTGGGGTATGACAATGTTGATGCTGGCTGTGGTGGTGTGTGCCTTCTGGGCATTCTTTTCGCTTGGCCGCCGGCATCGCTGGCTACCCCGGCTTGAGACCGTGCAGCGCGCGGTTGGCTCCGGTTGGGCGAGGTTGAGCGCATGGAGGAGGCCGCACCATGTTTGAGTTCATGCTGCTCGCCGCCGCGGTGCTCGCGCTGGGCGGCACATTTATCGCCTTCGATGGCAGCCGCGATGTCTTTCATCCACTTATCTTTATCGGTCCGATGATGGCCTTCCTCTACGGCTGGATGCCCTTCAAGCTGCTCCAGGCAGACGGGCTGGCGCGCTTTTTCGACTCTGACCAGCTCCTACATGTGCAGACGCTCAATCTTTGTGGCGTGGCGGCCTTTGTCCTCGCCTGTCTCAGCGCGGGCTTGCGGGTCAAACGCTTCAACCCGTCCGGCCGTCCGCTGCTGACGCCCCTCGGTCTGCGTCGTCTGATGATTGGCTCGGCGATCGCGGGAACGATTGGGCTTACCTGCTGGGGCATCTCGATCATCAACGTCGGCGGATTTACGGCAGCCTTCAGCAACTCTTACGGCGGAGGCTGGGATGACAGCGGGTATGTGCGGGACGGAAATCTGCTGCTGCTGGTTGGCATCTTGCTCTCCATGCTCTCTCTGTCGGCGGGAGGACCGCGCTGGCTGGGCCTTCCTTTGGTTGCACTCTACGGGTTTCCCTGGGCTTCGAGTGCTTTACTGATGGGCCGGCGTGGACCTACGTTCGCTCTGGTCGTCGTGCTGGCCATGGGCTGGTTCTTCAATCGCGTCAAGCGTCCGCCGCTGGTCGCGGTCGGGTTGGCGGGCGTCTGTCTGGGCTGGCTGGCGATGTTCTTGGTCACCAACCGCAGCAGCATCTACATCGGCTCGGACTTCAATATGAAGACGGACGTGAGTGCGGTGGTCGACAAGCCTGACACGGGCAACGAATACATCTACGGCACCGGCACGGTCCTGGCCACCGAGAAGCGCGACCATTATTTCTGGATGCGGCGTTATCTCGCCCAGATCATGGTGCGGCCGATCCCAAGCGCGGTCTGGCCAACCAAGTACGAGGATTTCGGGGTTCCGGAGCTGTTGAACAACGCGGGAACCGGGGAGGGCTTTGCGGATGCCTTGGGCTGGATCGGCGCAAACGGCTCAGCCCCGGGCATCATCGCCGATCTCTTCGTTGAGGTTTGGTGGCTGTCGATCGGCATTATGGCGTTGCTGGGTTGGATCTACGGATTTGTCTGGCGGCGAGCCGTCGAGCGCGGCGGCCCCTGGTCGGCGCAGTACGTCATCCTCTCCGCGCTTTCCATCTACCTCGTCATGCAGACGATGGAAGCCGTCATCTTCCGCACCTTGCTGCTTTCGATCCCATGCTGGATCACCTTCCGCTGGGCGTTGCGCGAGCCTGGTACGCAGGGTCGGGTGCGCCGGCTTGGCAGCCGTATGCCGGTACGCTCCAACCGGCCGAGAGGATTGACCCATGCTTGAGCCTGGACGTTTTAACTCCCGTACACGCTGCCGTGTGGCCGTGATCTGGATCGACTGGTACGCGTACCATGTGGCGCGCTTTCGCGGTCTGAATGCGGCTCCGACGCTGACCGGCAAGGTCACCGGGCTCGAATTGGTAGGCGGTGTTGGCGTTCATGCGGGACTCAAGTTCCGCGAGGATCTTCCGCCTGAGCTGGCGATCGAGACACTTGAGCCTGAGAGCAGCTGGGCTCAGGCGAACAAGGTGCAACTAGCGCGCGCGCTGTGGACCCGGCTCTCCGCACTCGAGCCCGAGGTCGTCCTGGTCCCGGGGTACTACACTTTGCCCGCTGTGGCCGCTGCGCTTTGGGCAAAACTGCACCGCTCGGCCAGCGTGTTGATGACTGAAAGCACGGCCTACGATCATCCGCGGGTAGCCTGGAAGGAGTGGGCCAAGAGTCTGCTGCTGCGTGCTTTGTTCGACTGGGCGGTCGCCGGCGGGAAGGAGCATCTGGCCTATCTCGAGCAGCTGGGCTTTCCCAAGCAGCGCACCGCACGCTTCTACGACGTAGTCGACAACGAGCTGTTTGCTGCGGGAACGGATGCCTTGCGAGCACAGTCTCCCGCCGCGTTCAATCTTCCGGCTCAACCGTACTTTGTCTTCGTCGGACGCTTCGCCGAAGAGAAGAATGTTGGCCGTCTGCTCGAAAGCTGGATCAGCTACCGGCGCGAAGGCGGCCACTGGCCTTTGGTGCTGGTCGGCGATGGCCCCTTGGGAGCTTCCTTGCGAGAGGCTGCGACCGCCTCCGGATTTGGTTCGGAGGTCTTCTTCCCGGGTCTGAAGAGCTCACGCGCCCTGCTCCCGTTCTATGCCTTTGCGGGCTGCTTTGTCCTTCCCAGCACACGCGAGCCTTGGGGTCTGGTGGTCAATGAGGCCATGGCCGCCGGGCTGCCGGTCCTGGTCTCCGACCGCTGTGGATGCGCCGAGGATCTGGTTGCGCCTGGTCGTAATGGCTTACTCTTTTCTCCAAACGATGGGTCCGCTCTGACGCAGTGTCTGCACAGAATCGCGTCGCTGAGCGCCGAAGCGCTGAGTCAGATGGGGGCCGAGTCCCGCCGTAGGATAAGTCGCTACTCTCCTCAGAACTTTGGGCTCGAGATCGCCCGTATCGCCGAGATGCATCGTGAGAGTCTCGAGGATGCGCCCGAACCCGATCTGAGATCCGCATCGACCTTCGAAGTTCAAGACCGGCAACCGGGCGATGCCGATCTTCGGACGCCAAACCTCTCAGTCGCCGGCCAATCAGAGGCTCTCAACCGATCAACAGTTTTGGGCGTGCTTGAAGGGAGCCGATAGATGGGATCTGCCTTGCCCAGAACCGAGTCCTCTCATCCTCTCGGCCCGGTTGAGCTGCCCATGGCGCGAAGCCGGTGGCTGCACGTGGTCACCCATCTCGATCCCCGGTACGGCGGCCTGAGCAGTGCCGTTCCGGCGCTGGGGCAAGCGTTGTCGGAGTGGACGCAGTGCCGCGCCTCCATTGCCGCCTTCTGTCTCCCGGAAGAGCACTTCAAGCCGCGCGGCTTCTTCTCTGCAAACCTGAGCTTCTGGCCATCGAGCCGGGGCAGCTGGCTGCATAATCAGCGGCTGAAGAGCAGCTTTCAGCAGCGCATCGCGGAGGCGGACGGGGTCCACATCCATGGCTTGTGGGAGCAAAGCACGATCGAAGCTTGCCGGGCTGCGGACGCGGCAGGCAAACCCTACGTGCTCTCCGCCCATGGCATGCTAGAGCCCTGGGCTTTACACAACAAACGCTGGAAGAAGTTGCTCTACGCCGCGCTGGTCGAGCGATCAAACGTAAGGGAAGCTGCATGCCGGTTTGCCTTGACTGCTGCCGAAGCCGGTGACTACCGGCGCTTCGGCTGCTCCGGACCGGTCGCCATTATCCCGAACGGAGTCAGTTTGCCTGGACTCCGGGATAAAGAACTCTTCCTGGAAGCGTATCCGAAGCTTCGCGGGCAGCGGCTTGTCCTGTTCCTGGGCCGGTTGCACCCGAAAAAGGGGGTAGACCTGCTTCTCAAAGCGTGGATCGAGGTTGCGCCAGACTACCGGGATACACATCTGGTCTTCGCCGGACCTGATGCTGAGGGGACCCAAGCGCAGCTTGAGGCGATCGCCGCTGCTCATAAGCTGGAGGGTCAGGTCACCTTTACGGGCATGCTCCACGAACAGATGAAGTGGAGCGCACTGGCCGCGGCGGAGGCGTTTACGCTTCCTTCGCACTCGGAGGGCTTGAGCATGAGCGTCCTTGAAGCCATGGGTATGGGCCTTCCGGTAATCATCACGCGACAATGCAATCTTCCAGAAGTTGAGCAGCACGGAGCCGGCTGGACTATTGAACCTGCCACGCCATCCCTGGTTCAGGCTCTGCGCGAGTTGCTCGAGAACAGCCCGGCTGTGAATCGCGAGATCGGCGCAGCTGGAAGCCGGCTCGTCGAACAACGTTACAACTGGGCGGCCGTCGCTCGCCAGACGGCCGAGGTCTACCGCTGGGTGCTTGGTGGACCTCGGCCCCGGCATACCGAAGGGAGCTTTGAGTGAGCGTCATCATCAGCCGTCCCGTTCAACTCGGTCGCTACGACAACTCCTGGTACGACCCTGGAGGCACCTTTTTGAGGCGCGCGCTTTGGTTTTTCTGCGGCCAGCCCATCCTGCGCGCAGCCTGGATTCCATCTTCGCGTCTGCGCGTGGGTCTCCTGCGAGCCTTCGGCGCGCGGATCGGTGCGGGTGTAGTTATTAAACCTTCGGTGGACGTGAAGTATCCCTGGCACCTGGTCGTCGGCAATGATTGTTGGATTGGGGAACATTGTTGGATCGACAACCTGACCACGGTTCGGCTAGGCAATGACGTCTGTGTCAGCCAAGGAGCCTACTTCTGCACCGGCAACCATAATTGGAGCGATCCTGCCTTCGGCTTGATGATGGCGCCGATCCAACTCGGCGATGGTTCCTGGGCGGGTGCTCAATGCATCCTTACTCCCGGCGCGGTTCTTGAACCGGGAGCCATTGCGGCCGTGGGCAGCGTCATCTCCGGCACCGTGCCCACCTTTGAGATTTATGCCGGCAACCCGGCTCGCTTTGTCCGCCGGCGTGAGATCAAGGCCGCGGCTGGAGAGCTGCACGAGATGTCTGCGGAGGTACGTTCATGAAGATCGTCTTTATCAACCAGTTCTTTTGGCCGGACTCCTCAGCCACGAGTCAGCAGCTAACCGATCTCGCCACCGGGCTTGCCGGCCGCGGTCATGAGATCGCGGTGATCTGCGGCGATGGTGGATATGCTGCGGCTGCCAGTGGGGAAAAACCGCCGGTCGAGATTTTGCGGGTGCGTTCCTTGCCTTTTGCCCGAGGCCTGGTCGGCCGCGTGCTCTCCTATCTCTCCTTCTACGTCTCTGCCTTCTGGCGTGCTTTAACCATGAAGCGCGCGGACGTTGTCGTCTCGCTCACCACACCGCCACTGATCTCGCTGCTGGGTTCGATGGTCAAGATCCTGCGAGGCTCTCAGCACTTCATTTGGGAGCAGGACATCTACCCCGATGTGGCGATCAGTCTGAATTACTTCAAAGCTGGCGGCATCGCAGACCGCGTCGTCGGTCTGCTTGCCGACTTTTCACGCCGCCACGCCGACGGCATCCTGGCCCTCGGCACTTGCATGCGAGATCGCTTGATGGATCGCGGCGTTCCGGCGAAGAAGATCCACATTACTGAAAATTGGGCGAACGGAGAAGCTATTCTCCCGATGCCTCGCCCGGGCGATCCCTCGCGGCTGGTCGTGCTCTACTCCGGTAACTTCGGCCTGGCCCATGATCTCGACACCCTTGCCGGTGCCATGTTGCGCCTCAAAGACGATCCGCGTTTTCACTTTATCTTTGTTGGCAGCGGAGACAAGCGCAAACAGTTGGCGTACTTCTGCGCGGAGAACGACATTCATTCGCTCGAACTACGTCCCTACGTTGCCCGCGACAAACTGAATGAGGGGCTGGCGGTGGGAGACATCGGTTTGGTGACGCAAAGCGACGAATGCTGGGGTTCAGTGGTGCCCAGTAAAGTTTATGGAATCCTTGCGGCGGGCCGGCCCGTACTGTTTATAGGACCGCGCCGCGCAACTCCGGCTCAGACCATCGCTCTGCACGGTTGTGGTTGGCACGTAAACTGCGGTGATGTGGAGGGGTTGTCCGAACTTCTGCTGGACCTGGCTGCAAATCCGGAGGAGGTTCAAGCCGCCGGGCTGCGGGCACGTCAAGCGTTGATGGAACACTATGATCTTCCACTGGGCGTAGCGCGCATTGCCCGGATTTTGGAAGGCAAACACGGCAAGCCAGTCCTGCAGCACTTGTCTCCTGTCTCTCTTGAAGGTTTCTTCAAAGCTCCCAACCAGGAACGACAGCTCCCGAGGAGGGATTGATGCTCGCGATTTTAGCTTTAGGAACAACTGCATTTCTTCTATGTCTCTGCCTTACGCCGCTACTGCGCGATGTCTTTGTGCGCGCCGATATCATGGATCGTCCGGATGGAGGGCGCAAGTCGCACGCCAAGGCGGTCCCGCGCATGGGCGGCATCCCTATCGTTCTCTCCTACGCTGGCGCGCTGGGCCTGGTCTACCTGTTTGCGCCGAACGGCTCGAGAATTTACATCCAGCATGGTGCTTTGCTGCGCTCGCTTCTTCCGGCCGCTGGCCTGGTCTTCCTCACCGGCCTGATCGACGATATCTTCTGTATTAAGCCTTGGCAAAAGCTGGCGGGGCAAGTGTTGGCGGCGGTGCTGGCCGTCTTTCTTGGCGCGCGCATGTCGATCGGCAACGCTCCGGTGTGGGTCTCGGTTGTGCTAAGCATCATTTGGCTGATCGGCTGCACCAATGCGGTTAATCTGATCGACGGCATGGATGGACTTGCGACCGGAGTCGGCCTGCTTGCAACCACCACAACCTTATTGGTTGCGATCATTAGCCACAACATGGGTTTGGCCATGGCAACCATGCCTCTGGCTGGCTGTCTTCTTGCCTTCCTCCGCTATAACTTCGCGCCAGCCTCCGTCTTTTTAGGAGACTGTGGCAGTCTCACCATTGGCTTTATTCTGGGTTGCTTCGGGCTGATCTGGAGCCGGCAATCGGGAACAATGCTGGGCATGGCCGCTCCGCTCATGGCGCTCGCCCTTCCCCTGATCGATGTTACTTTGGCCATCGGCAGACGTTTTCTGCGCCGGGTCCCGATCTTCAAAGGAGACCGCTCCCACATTCACCACATGCTGCTTGGCCTCGGCTTCACCACACGCGGCGCTGCATTGCTGCTTTATGGTGTGTGCGGACTCTCTGCTGCCTTTGCTCTGTTTGAGAGCTTTGGAGGAACTGGCGTCGGCTGGCCTCTGCTCTTTCTGTTCTGTCTGCTGGTGATCCTTGGCGTTAGCCGCCTCAACTATATCGAGTTCACCGCGGCGTGGAGAACGATCTCTCACAAGATGATGCTGCGTGCGGTCCAGGAAGAGATCTATGTCCGTGACCTCGAAAAGTCGCTGGCCGGCGCTGAGACGACAGAAGACTGCTGGCAGATCATTCGTCTCATCGCGATCGATTTCAACTTTTCCTGGGTCTTTCTCCGGCTGGATGGTGAGCAGTTTGAAGAGACCTTCACTTCGGAGTATGGAACGCCGCTTTGGACGATCGATCTCTCCTTGGGAGAGCGTGGCAACCTGGTCCTGACTCGCGTCGACCAGACCTCTCGGCCCAGCTTCACGATGTCTGTGCTGCATCATTTGCAGGTCTCCATCTCCGCAGAGCAAGGCCTACTCGAAGCCTCCACGGATTCGCTCACGAATGCGGCCTAGGAGTTGAGGATGATGGATCGATCCAGCCCGTGGCATCTCTTGCAGGTCTCAGACGTTCTCGACGTCGAACTTGCCCAAGCTCTGTCCGAGTCTAGGCCGGTAATCATGTGGGAGCCGCGGCGTACCTTCTATCCTTGGGGCCGACGTGCCTCTCCCGCAACGGTCGAGGAGAGCTCAAAAAATCTGCGGAAGATGTACTTTCCCCTTCTGCGCGGTTATGCGCGGACTGGCTTGAGTTGGCTCGCCTTGAGTGGCTCCTCGATCGCTGCCATGATGCGCACCGAAACTCCCCAGCAACAAGATTCGCCGCTCATCTGCACCGTTCCATACTTTGCTTCGGTTGCCGAACGCTGGAAGGGGCCAGTCATCTATTGGCTTACGGACCTCATTGCAGCCTACGCGGAGACGCACGGAGTCGACATTCAGGCCCTCGACCGCCGCATGTGTGACCGGGCTACGCTCGTTTGTCCAAACTCCGAGCGTCTTCGAAGTTATCTGATCGAGCAAGCTGGATGCGATCCACGCAAAATCCAGATCGTTCCAAATGCTACGCGCGCCGCCAACGTGCTCGCGAGCCTGCCGCAAAAGCCGGGTCCGTTGCCTCCATCCTTGCGCGATGTGCCTCGGCCGATTGCAGGCGTGATCGGCAATCTCGCCGGAAACATGGACTGGAGGCTGCTGGAGCAGGTTATCGATGCCGTGCCGCAACTCTCCTGGGCCTTTGTCGGTCCTACGACGATGGCTATTCCTGACCCCGATCAAGATGCCGCTCGCACCCGCGTTCTGCATCACGCTCGCAGCCACTTTGTTGGCAAACAGCCGTATGGAGATCTTGCCTCATTTGCGCGATCCTTCGATGTTGCCGTCTTGCCTTATCTGCGCTGCGAGCCGACCTATTCCGGATCGAGCACCCGCTTTTACGAGCACCTGTGCGCCTGTCGTGTCATGGTGGCCACGGATGGACTTGAAGAACTCGCAAGGAAGGAACCGCTGTTGTATCTCACACCGACAGCGGAGCAGATGATCCAGACGCTTCGGGAGCTTGATCGGCAGAACTTTGACGACGGCCTTACGAAGGCCCGCTGGCTTGCAAGCCAAGAGGCTACTTGGCAGGTTCGTGCGGCGACTATCGTGAATGCACTTCAGCAGCGCCTGCCAAGTTCTGATCGATCGGTTGGATCGATAGAATCGTCTCCTGCCCACGATGGACGTGCTGTCACGGAGTCCCGATGCTGATGGTCACTGGATTTGAGAGCAGCGTTTGATTCGCCGTATCGTGTGCCCACAACTGCAGCGTGTGGCTACCAGCCGCAAGCTTGGACGTGTCAAACGAATAGACAAAGGGAGCACTGTCTACCCGTTGTGTCCCCACCTCCACGCCATCAAGCAGGAGATAGGAGCCTGCCGGATCCAGCAATTGCTGGATGGCTCCTTGTACCTGGACCACGCCCGAGACAGCCTGCCCGCTCACCGGGTAAGTCAGCGAAATTGGGTACGTGGAACCGCCGGCGACAGGTGTCGGCGTCGTTGGCGTGCTAACCGCCGAGTTGCTTACGGTCACCAGCACGGTCTGCGAGAGATCCGTATTGTTTGCCGTGTCATGCGCCCAGAGTTGCAGCGTATGCGTGCCGTTTGAGACGGAAGCCGTG
This sequence comes from uncultured Granulicella sp., assembly GCA_937873145.1. Lineage (GTDB taxonomy): Bacteria > Acidobacteriota > Terriglobia > Terriglobales > Acidobacteriaceae > Edaphobacter. The sequence continues at coordinate 25,309 of CALMVK010000238.1, forward strand.
TTGAAGGGGTAGACAAATGGACCGCTCGTAACTCGCCTCGTTCCAATCTCCACGCCATCGACCATGAGGTACGATCCTGCGGGATCCAGGTTCACAGCAATTTGTCCCTGTACATTGATAGTTGCCGAGACGGTATCCCCTGGATTCGGTGCAGTGATTGTCACGTTGGAGCTTTGCGGCGTGGGCACCACTGGGG
>CALMVK010000239.1 GCA_937873145.1 uncultured Granulicella sp.
TTGGATTGACCGACCTGGAGCTTGGCGTCGGCGCGGGCGTGGTCGCCGCCGTTGACTGCGATGTCGGTGACGCGGAAATCCTGAAAACCGGGCGCGGAGGCGGTGACGGTGTAGCGGCCGGGCTGGAGGAGCGAGAAGTCAAACTCGCCGGAGGAGCTGGAGGTGACGGTGCGGATGGCGTGGGTGCCGTTGTCTTCCAGGCGGACGCTGGCGTTGGGAATGATGGCGCCGGTGGAGTCCGTGACGGTGCCGAGGATGTCGGCGGTGGTAAGCTGCGCGGCGAGGAACGGGGTCGCAGAGCCGAATGTGAGGGAAAGGGCGGTCATGCGTAATCCGCGCTTCCATTGAGGATTGCACTGGCCGGTGCTTTTCAAAGACGGTCGCTTCTTCATGAGTATGAATCCTTGTACGGCTGAGGTGCTGAGGTGGACAGGAACATGGAGGTTTTGAAAACGTTCTGCTGATTTCGTTATCGTTCGGGCTGGATGCTAGGCGTATCCAGTAGCGACCGTATAGGGTTGTTCTAGTATGCAACCGAAGGTTAGGAGGAATTCGCCCGTAATCCGCAACTTTTTAGGAGGTAAAGAATAGGTAAAAAGGCGAGTTGCCAATGTTACCTGTAGCACGTATGCTTCGGGGCAGCCCGAAAGGTAGGATATGCACACGATTCAGGAAGCCGGCTCGACGAACGTTCGCCTCAGCGAGGAGGAGAACGCTCAGGTTCGTGAGCAGTTAGACCGATTGCTGGGAAGTCATCATTTTCGGAATAGCCGCCGCTACCCGCCGCTGCTTCGCTTTATCGTGGAGGAGACGCTGGAAGGTCGAGGAGAGTTTCTGAAGGAGCGCCTGCTGGGGATCCACGTCTTCGATCGCCCAGCGGATTACGATACGGCGGTCGACCCAATCGTGCGGGTGACGATTGCGGAGATCCGGAAGCGGATCGCGCAGTACTACCATGATGAAGAGCACGACTCGGAGATCCGGATTGAGCTGTTGCCCGGGCGGTACGCTCCAGAGTTCCGAGCTCGGCCGCTACCCAGAACTGCCCTGCTGCCGGCGTCCTCACCGTCCTCACCGGCCGGAGTGGAAGAGCCAGGTGCGATGGAGGTCCTCCCTGCGCCGCAGGCTGCGGAACCCAAGCAGCCGACGCGCAGACGCCTGGCGAATTTGCTTCCGTGGAGAAGACGCATGTTAGCCGCAGGGGTGGTGTTGGCCGCTTTGCTGGCTGCAGGGGTTGCGCGCTGGCTGCATCCCTCCAGCCTGGATGAGTTATGGTCTCCGATGCTGGGATCGAAGCGTCCCATTCTCATTTGTATGCCTACGGATGTAGGGCAGAAGCATGAGTTGCAGGGTGAGCTACAGACTTCTGGTTCCGCGGCTGAGCTAAGGTCAGGCGCGATGGATCCGACTTTTCTCGATTACGAGTCCTTGGGTCAAAACGTGGTTTACTCTGACATGCTGGCGATCCTGCAGATCGCCAACGTGCTGACGAATCACCAACGAGATTACCGAACGAAGCCAAATGTGTCGACCACGCTTGAGGATCTGCGGCAGGAACCGGTGATCTTGATTGGCGGGCTGGACAACCAGTGGACGATGCGGTCTTTGGCTTCGCTGCGCTTTCACTTCGCGGGGAGCGATGAGGACCGGTATTGGATTGAGGATAGTCAGAATCCGGGGTTCAAGGACTGGTCGCTGGACCTGAAGCAGCAATACCGCTCGGTTACCCGCGATTATGCGATTGTGGCTCGGCTGCATAACGAGCAGACGGGCCAGCCGGAGATGATCATCGCGGGGATCGGGATGAGCGGCACGGCGGCGGCGGGTGAGTTTGTCGGGAACCCTGAAGGCGTGGAGCAGCTGCGGCAACGCGTGGGCAAGGGATTTAAGGATCACGACTTCGAGGCCGTGTTGACTACGAACGTAGTCAACGGGATTGCGGGAGCTCCAAAGATCGTAGCTGTTTCCGTGTGGTAGAAGCCGGCGAGCGACATCCTGTTAGAGCGGATTTGCTGATGGTACAGAGACAAACAACGACAATGGAGTTATGACGCAATGGCGGCTTGATGAGTAGAGAAGTGGTTTAGCCGTCTGGAAGTGCGTATTTTGCGCTTAGGGAAAGAGCACACCGAGCATGAACGCAGTCGAAATTGAGTCGGCCGTTTCAGACCTCGCAGCGGAACCATTCAATGCGGTGGAGTTCCCGTTTCAGTTTCTG
>CALMVK010000240.1:0-9184 GCA_937873145.1 uncultured Granulicella sp.
GGGTGGGGTCGGGCTGAGGCTGGTCGGTGTCGAGGCGGCGAGCGAAGGGCAGGGTGCAAGCGATGCCGCCGAGGAGCAGGAGCGCGACTTCGGAGGCGGTGCGGACGACGTCATTGTGGAAGAGGTCGTCGGGGGTTTGGCCGGGCATGCGGTGGAAGAGGAAGTGGTCGGCGGCCCGCATGCCGGGGGTGACGGCCATGTCGATGGCGACGAAGCGGCGCTCGTAGGCGGCGGGGAGAATATAAAAAGCGGCGAGCGAGAGACCGAGCAGGGTTCCGGCGGAGACGTTGAGGGCGAGACGGCGCGGCTCGGAGCTGAATTTCGTAATGAGGCGGACAACGGCGAGGAAGGCAAGGGCGTAGGTGGCCATGACGGCGGCGGGGGCGTTGGTAAGCCACAGCAGGGCGAGAGGAAGGGCGATAGGAAGGATGCGGGGACGGCGCTCGAGCGCGGCGGCGACGAGGAGGGGGAGGAAGGCGGCGGCGAGGAGTTCGGCGAAGGCGGTGCGCTCGTAGGCGGTGAAGAGCATGTAGGGGTTGGCAAGATAGAGGGTGGCTCCTAGGAGCGCGGCGGGGGATGCGGTGTAGCGGCGAGCGAGCGAAAAGAAGCTAAGACCGGAGCAGGTGAGGGCGATCCAGGTGAAGGCAGCGGGAACGAGCGGCCAGGGGAGGATGAGGCCGAGCAGACCGCCAACGGTCCAGGAGATCGGGGGATAGAAGAGGAAGCGGGGCTCGCCGGCGTTGTAGGCGGGCGTGAAGGCCCAGTGGGGGACGGCACCGTGGGCGAATTGCGTCGCGGCTTCGAGCCAGCTGAGGAGATGAAAGTCGAAATCGTGGCCGCAGGAGGGTCCTCGGAGGAGCATGGGAAGGACGGCAAACAGGGCCACAAGAGGGATCAGGGCGCGGTAAGCGCGGAGCGGCATCCCTCAGTTGTACGCGAGTGTAGGCGGCGCGGCGTGTTCATTCAACTTTGGTCGTATTAGCAAATCCGGAACCGTCGCTTAGATTGAAGGACAGTGATGCAGGCTTATCCAGGTTCTCCGACGATGCTTGAACTCCGCCAACCTCCCGCTGCGCCGGTCGGCGGCAAGGTGCAGAGTGCAGAGTCGCGGTTGCTGCAACCGATGCCTGCTCCCGTCTCTGGACCTCTGCGTCTGCTGGTCGTCGACGGCGATGCCGTTACGCGGGAGGCCTGTTGCGAGATTGCAGGGGAACTGGGATTGGAGGCGGTCGCGGTAGAGAGCCTGTATGAAGCCCGGGAGACGATCGCACAGAGAACGGTGGATTTAGTCCTGCTCGACCCCGGGTTTTCGCAGGGAAGCGGTTTTGATGTGCTGGCGGACATGCGAGCGCTGCTGCCGGAAGCTACGCTCTTAGTGATGACCGGCTCCGCAAGTCTGGCGAGTGCGGTAGAAGCCATGCGCGCCGGGGCAGGGGATTACCTTCTCAAGCCGTTCGATCATGCTGAGCTTGCACGCATGCTTGAACGTGCGGCGAAGGGGCAAAATCCTTACGCGGAGCGGCGTAGGCTGCGCGCAAAACTACGCAATCAGCGGGGTGCGGGTTACCTTGCCGGCAGCAGTCCGGAGATGGAGAAGCTGTACCGGATGTTGTCGAAGGTGGCGGATACGACGCATCCAGTGCTGATTGTGGGCGAGAGTGGGACTGGGAAAGAGCTGGTGGCACGGGCGATTCACTTCAACGGACCGCAGGCCGAAAAACCGTTTGTGCCGGTCGACTGCGGGTCGTTGATGCCGTCGCTGATGGAAGGCGAGCTGTTCGGCTATGTCAAAGGTGCATTTCCGGGCGCAGTTCGTGGCAAGGAAGGTTTGCTGACTGCACGGGATGGGGGTACGGTTCTGCTGGATGAGGTGACAGAGATGTCGGCGGACGTGCAGTTGAAGTTGCTGCGCGCGCTGCAGGACAAGGTCGCTCGGCCGGTGGGTGGTACGCAGTTGGTTCCTGTGGTCGCACGGGTGCTCGCTGCAACCAATCGAAACTTGAGTGCGATGGTGGAGCAGGGTCGATTCCGCCGAGATCTTTACTTCCGGCTCAATGTCGTGACGCTGCGGATCCCGTCTTTGCGGGAGCGTAGAGGAGACATTCCAGAGTTGGCGGAGCACTTTCTGGAACAGCAGAGTCGGCAGACGGGCCGTATGCACCAGTTTGCCGGCGAGGCGCTCGAAGCACTCTTCGAGTACGACTGGCCGGGCAACGTACGGGAGCTGGAGACGATGGTGGAGCGTGCCTGCTCGTTGAACTCCGGCCCGGTGATTCACTATGCCGATCTGCCCGCTGAGTTACAGGTGCAAGGTGCGCTCTCTGATGCTGTATCTTCGGAGGAACCTGTCTTGAAAGCTGCGGGGCAAACCGCAATCGTGCCACTGGCCGAGCTTGAGCGAGAGACAATTCACCGGACTTTGCAGCAGTTGAAGGGCGATAAACTGCTTGCGGCGAAGTTGCTGGGGATTGGAAAGACGACACTCTACCGCAAGCTGAAAGAGTACGGGCTTGTGCAGCTGGGTCAGCAGCATGGCACCTAAAAAGAATTTGGCGAGGAAGGCCAGAGCGCCGCATGGGATGTTGGACGAGAGAAGGGCCAAGACTTTTCAGGTCTTGATGATCGGCAGCTTGCAAAATGCAGACGCCTGCGGGCAAGAGATTGCGGAGCGGGCAGGCGTAGAAGTAGAGGTGACAACCAATCGCAGGGCGGGGTTGGCGGCGCTGCGACGGTCGAGCTTCGACGTGGTGCTGGTAGAGGAAAATTTGGCTGAGGGGGACTCCGGGTGGGCCGACCAGATTTGGCAGCTGGCAGGCACAGCCATTCCGCTTCAGGTCAACTTCGCCATTGTCAGTTGCCTTCGGTTGAGTCGTGAAGTGAAGACGGCGCTGGTGCGCAAGGAAAGGGAGCGGGCGCAAGCGAGGCGCATGGTTGCAAGCGAGATGGAAGCCGATCTGAAGCCATTGATGACAGGTCTTCTCCTGCAAAGCGAGCTCGTCCTGCAGGAACCGGAGCTTCCGAGCGCACTGCAGCCAGCTCTCCGCCGCATCGTTGAACTGGCAGGCGCACTGCAGCAGCACATCGATCAGCGTGGGCTACAGCGGGGGCACTGAGAGCCGCGCTGCGTGTACGCTGGACACAGAGCGCTGCTCCTGCGCGGAACTAGGTTGGTGTTGTGTGGAAGTGTATGTAAGCCAGGGTTTGGACACATCGAGAGCCATGGGCTTGCTATGCTGATGGAGTGGCAGGTTGGAGAGAGCGGCAAGTCAAGGGAGATAACATGGCAGATGAAATATTGAACCTATCGGCGGCGGTTCCTCTAAGTGTTGCAGATGCCGCTCCAAGGGTGAAGATCACGGTTCGGCCAAACGGACCCTTCCGCGTAGAGGGACCGGTTTCTTTGATTGATGTGAATGGCAATGAGTGGGACCTGACCGGCAAACCGGCTATCTCGCTCTGCCGGTGCGGGCTTTCGTCGAAGCGTCCGTTCTGTGATGGGACCCATGGACGCGAGGGTTGGAAGTGCGACGCAAGTCCGATTCCGTCTGAGCCGGTGGCTCAAGGCTGAGGAGCGCCCTTGTCTATATTAGAGGTCTAAATATCAGAGGTCTGAGTATTTCACCTGTAAAGCGATTCGGCACTAAAGTTTTTGCGATTCAAGCCGATGATTCCTTTATGTATGCAGAGATGAGACGGATGGAAGAAGGAAGCATGATCATGCGGTGGACTATTCCCTGCGCACTGGTTCTTTCGTTGAGTGCATTAGTTCAAGGGAGCTGGGCGCAGGCTCCGGAACACATTCGCTCCGAAGCGATGATCCCGATGCGCGATGGAGCTAAGCTGCACACGGTCATCGTGCGCCCAAAAAACTCTGCTTCTGGCGAATCGCTTCCGTTTCTCATGGAGCGTACGCCCTATGGCGTCGACAACGACACACCGGCTTCGGTCGTACGTAGCAAGCCGGACCTGGCCGCAAGTGGCTACATCTTCGTCTATGAGGATATTCGTGGGCGCTATGGCTCCGAGGGACAGTTCGTGATGAACCGGGCTATCGTTGCACATACAACAAAGACGGATGTAGACGAGACGACCGATACGCGCGACACGATCGACTGGCTGCTGAAGAACGTGGAGAACAACGACGGCAAAGTTGGCGTGCTCGGGATCTCGTACCCGGGTTTTTTGGCGATGATGGCAGGGGTCGACGCGCATCCGGCAGTGAAGGCCATCAGCCCGCAGGCGCCGATGACCGATGTGTGGTTAGGCGATGACTTCTTCCACAACGGCGCGTTTCGAGAAACCTATGGCTTCGATTACGTGCAACAGCTGGAAGGACAGAAGACGGATGTACGCGTGCAATCCAAAGAGGATATGTACGATTTTTTTCTGCATAACGTAGATTTCGAAGGAGCTGCAAAGGCGGCTCATATGGAGGGTTTGCCTACAGCGAAGATCTTTCTAAGTCAGCCGAGCTACACCAAGTTCTGGACCGACATGGCCGTTGAGAAGCATCTAGACGGCGTCCACGTACCGACGCTCGAGGTGGGGGGGTGGTGGGACCAGGAGGATATGTGGGGAACGCAAGCGGAGTATGAGGCGCTAAAGGGGCATGACAAGGACCTGTTTATGGTCCTGGGTCCTTGGAATCATGGAGGCTGGGCGCATGGGCCGGGGGATTCACTGGGCGGAGCGCTTGGGAAGGTAAGCTTCGGTGGCGAGAAGACGGGGGAGTACTACCGAAATCATTTTGAGACGCCGTTCTTTGAGTATTACCTGAAGGGCAAGCCAGGCTTTGATCTTAAGGGCGTGGCAAGTTTCCGTACAGGCTCGAATACATGGCAGCGTTACGATGTTTGGCCGCCGGTGGATGGATTTCAGCCTTCGCGTGTGTACTTTGGTGCGAATGGCGCCCTGGCCACCATGGTTCCAAATACACGCATCGGTACGCCTGCGCTGCCAGTCGCGAGTTATGTGGCTGATCCCGCTGGTCCCATTCCGTATCGTCATCGCCCCATCCAGCCAACCTATGGCGATGGATCTCAGTGGCGTACCTGGCTGGTTGAGGACCAACGCTTCGTGGATGGACGCAAGGATCTGGCCGAGTTCAAGGGTCCGGAACTCGCTCAGGATATGACGGTGACTGGGGACGTGAAGGTAGACTTGCTGGCGGCGGTCACGGGGACAGATAGCGATTTTGTGGTCAAGATGATCGACGTTGCGCCGGATGGCCAGCAGACGATGATCGTGGATGAGATCTTTCGTGGACGTTACCGCGAAAGTTTCAAGACGGCAAAGCCGATCGAGGCAAACAAGATACAGGAGTATCGCTGGTCGTTGCATGGGGCGGACCATACGTTTTTGAAAGGCCACCGGATGCTGGTCGAGGTGCAGTCGACGTGGTTTCCTTTGTACGATCGAAACCCGCAGACGTTCGTGCCAAACATCATGATCGCGCCGAAAGAGGCTTATCAAAAGCAGACCGTCACCCTCTATGGGGGGAGTCACCTGGAGTTTGAGACACCAGCACAGTAGAGGGACGAGCAGTGATCAAAACGATTAGTACGCGCGAGGTGTACCGCAATCCCTGGACGCGTGTTCGCGAAGACATCATTGAGCGAGCCGATGGGCAACGGGGCATTTATGGCGTAATCGATAAAGACCCGGCCTGCATTGTGGTGCCCCTTGAACGTACGCCGAAGGGTGAGTTCGTCTACCTGGTGGAGCAATTCCGCTACACTGTACTCGGCCGCTTTCTGGAGTTTCCCCAGGGTGGATGGGAAACTGTGGAGGTGCAACCCGAGGAACTGGCGCGTGGGGAGTTGCAGGAAGAGACAGGCTTGAGCGCCGGACGCATGACGCACCTGACTGATCTGCAGATCGCGTATGGAGTCATGAACCAGCGCCATCATGTGTTTTTGGCTGAAGAATTAACGATGGGGAAGACGGATCTCGATCTAGAGGAGATCGATCTTTTGGTGCATCGGGTGCCGGTGCGCGAGTTCGAAGACATGCTGATGGATGGAAGGATCGTAGACAACTGTACGGCTGCGGCGTGGGGAGTGTATGGCATCTGGCGCAATCGTCGGGCGGGCGTATGAAAATGAAGAGAACACGGCAACCTGTGCCAGCTTTGGCACACTCTAGAGATAAAGGTGAAGACATGGCAAACGAAACAATGGCAAAAGAGACATCGGGTGTAAATGCAACGCTGGAAAGTCATGAGCTTGGCAAAGGGCAAGAGTTGCATCAGACGGCAGGTGGCTCGCATCCACAGATGACGAACCAGCGCGGTACAGTGGTTAGCGATGATGAGAACTCACTCAAAGCGAATGAGCGTGGACCGGATCTACTTGAAGATTTCTTCAACGTAGAGAAGACACAGCACTTCGATCATGAGCGGATCCCCGAGCGAGTTGTGCATGCGCGGGGTTATGGTGCAAGAGGCCACTTTGAGTTGACCGACTCACTTGCGGGTATCTCGAAAGCTGGTGTCTTGAACCGTGTAGGCGAGAAGACGCCAGTGTTTGTACGTTTTTCAACGGTAGCCGGAAATATGGGATCTGCGGATACGGCTCGGGATGTGCGCGGTTTTGCCGTCAAAATGTACACTCCAGAAGGCAATTGGGACATCGTTGGCAACAACATTCCAGTTTTCTTTATTCAGGATGCGATTAAGTTCACTGACTTGATCCACGCTGCGAAGCAGGAGCCGGATCGTGGGTTCCCGCAAGCGCAGACGGCGCACGATACCTTTTGGGATTGGGCTTCGCTGACGCCGGAATCGACTCACATGCTGATGTGGATTATGTCCGACCGTGCTATTCCGCGATCCTTTCGCATGATTCAAGGCTTTGGTGTTCACACGTTTCGGCTGGTCAACGAAGAGGGAAAGTCAACGTACGTAAAGTTCCATTGGCGGCCAAAGCTTGGCATGGCTTCGGTGGTGTGGGATGAGGCGCTGAAGATCTCAGGGGCTGACCCAGACTTTCATCGCCGCGATCTTTGGAATGCGATCGATGAAGGCAATTTCCCGGAGTGGGAGTTGGGAGTTCAACTCTTCGATGAAGCGTTTGCCGAGAAGTTTGAGTTTGACGTTCTGGATGCGACGAAACTCATTCCCGAGGAGGTTCTTCCTTTACGCATCGTAGGCAAAATGGTTCTTAATAAGAACGTGGACAACTACTTCGCGGAGACGGAGCAGGTTGCGTTCGCAACGACCGACGTAGTGCCGGGGATCGATTTTACAAACGACCCTTTGCTGCAAGGGCGCAATCTTTCCTATATTGACACTCAGATTACGCGCCTTGGTGGGCCCAACTACGAGCAGATTCCAGTCAATGCGCCTCGCTGTCCTGTAATGAATATGCAGCGGGACGGGCACATGACGATGCGTCCGCAAAAAGGCCGTGTCTCATACAGTCCAAGCTCGCTTGAATCGGACACCCCAAGACAGGATCCGATTCATGGCTTCACTTCTTTTCCTGCGAAGGAGAATGGAGATAAGCTCCGTGTGCGCGCGGAATCCTTTGCTGATCACTACTCGCAGGCCTTGCTGTTCTTCAAATCGCAAGCCGAGCCCGAGCAGAATCATATTATTTCCGCGTTCATCTTCGAGTTGAGCAAGGTCGAGACAAAGTCAGTCCGGGAGCGCATGGTCGGTCAATTAGCCAATGTTGATGCAACGATCGCGCAACGTGTGGCGAAAGGTCTCGGCATGAAGGGCGAGATCAAGCGCATACCAACGAAGGTTCCAGCTCGAACGGACCTACCAGTTTCAGACAAGTTGAGCATCCTCAAGACGATGAAGCCAGGTGTCGCAACCAAGCAGATCGGCGTGCTTGTAGCAGACGGAACCGATGCCGCGCAGGTGCTGGCCCTGGAGTCGGCGGCTGCGAAGATGGGAGCACAAGTTAAGATTGTGGCCCCAAAGGTTGGCGGTGCGCAGGCGGCCGACGGCAGCATGCTGGAAGCCGACTTCCAGCTCGCAGGTGGATCCTCGGTGCTGTTCGATATGGTCTTTATTGCGTTGTCGGAAATGGGAGCGAAGATGCTCTCAACCGAGGCAGCCGCGGTGGCCTGGGTGCACGATGCATTCGCCCACCTAAAGGTAATTGGCGCTACTGCAGAAGCAGAAACGTTGCTGAAGAGATCGGGCGTTATCGTGGACAAGGGAGTGCTGGTTGGCGGTTTGCCTGAGGCTTTCCTTGAGGTAGCGGCTGCAGGCCGTATCTACAGCCGTGAGCCGAGTGTTCGTACCGTCTACTAAATAGCGGATAAAAGCAATTGGCTCCATCGAAGATGGAGCCAATTGCTTTTAAGGAATGTTCATTCTTAAAGGCTACTGTCATCGTTGGATCCAGAGTCGAAGTTACTGCCGTCGTCGAAGCTGCTGGAGTCGTCGTTCGAATCATTGTCAAAGCCCTGATTGTCATTGGAGCCAGTGTCAGCAAAGTCTGCTTGGTCACGACGATCTTCTATGTCGGACGAGGGCTGATCTCCGCTCGCTGCAAGACGATCGGCAAGTCCACCACGGTCTCCGGCGGAACTATCTCCGTAATAGTTATTGACGACCTCCTCACGGGGCTGCTCCATGCCGCTTCCCATGCTGCCAAAGCCGGAGCCATAGCCAGCATGTTCACCAAAGCCATGCATCAGGCTTTCGACACCCTCAAAAGCGAGAGCTCCCGCCGCGACCCCCGTGGCTGTCTGCATGGCGGAACGAAGAAAGCCTCCACCTTGGCTGGGAGGTGCGCCATAGCCGGCAGGCGGTCCGTAGCTTGGCTGTGGGTACTGGGGCTGTCCGAAGCCAGGTTGCGGTGGACCATAGTTGGGGACCTGCTGATACTGCGCCTGCTGTGGCGGCGGAGGCGCAGCGGGCTCCTCGTCCCGGTGACCGAGCAGGCTGCCGAGAAAGCTAGTGCTATGTTTCGGCTGCTGTGCCTGCTGCTTCAGCTGATCGAGTTGCGTCTTGGCCTGATCAAGAGCATATTGCTGCACAAGAACGGTTTGCGCGAGAATATAAAGCGCGTCGGGATTACGGCCAAGCTGCTGCCCAATAAAACTCTCGGCGTCCGGGTCTTTTTCGGACAACGTGGTTTGGTTGACGCGCTGAGTTAGACCTTCGAGCATCTGTTGTTCCTGCGGAGTCATGAACGCCTCTCTTCTCGCTTGCGGGTGTGGGGCT
>CALMVK010000240.1:9284-12561 GCA_937873145.1 uncultured Granulicella sp.
TGCAAATATACGATTACACTATAGCGGCAAGTCTCGATATCAACGTCCCCGCTAGCCTGTTGATTTTCTCTAGTTCATGAGGCTTGAGTTGCTTACATTCATCGAGGTTGTTGGTAAAGGTTTTGGAAACCTTTTCCGAGGCGTAAGGGTAATCCGTTCCGAACACAATGTGATCTGCGTCGGTAAACGCGAGAAGACTCGGCATACCGCTCGGCGCCACCAGAGCTGTATCGAAGTAAAAGCTCTTCATGTTGGCAAGCAACTGCTCGACGGATCGATCAGGTTGTAACGATGCTCTGAGCTCTGCGAGCCGCGTTGACACGTACGGTAGAAATCCTCCACCGTGTGCGAGAACCATTCGCACAGATGGATAGCGCTCAAGATGACCGGCACAAACCAGATCGAACGCACATTTCGTCGTGTCCGCAGGGTAGTCTTCCATTGGGCTTGGCTGGCCGGCCAAAATCTTTACATTCGGTGGTGTCGTCGGATGGATCAACACCACCGCTTTGCGCCGTTCCAACTCAGCCCAAAGCGGATCAAAGGCAGGGTCGCCCAGGTATCGACCATCGAAGTTGCTGTGCAGACACACTCCGTCCACGCTGAGCACGTCATAGCAGCGTTTTATTTCAGCAATCGACGCCGTAACGTCTGGCATAGGGAGGGTTGCTAGGTACCCGAAGAGTTCGGGATGCTGTTTCGAAAGTTTGGCACCATAGTCGTTGACGCGGCGAGCTATGTCGACCCGCTCGGGACCGTGCCAGCCTTCGATCCCTGGTGCGGTTAAGGACAAGATGCTTGTAGCGATCCCGACCTCCTTCATAAAGCGCACCAACAGTTCGGGAGACCACTCTGGAGCACCCCATCCAGAAGGATCACCTCCGTGGGTCTTCAGTTCTTCAGCCCAGAATGGCGGGATAAGGTGCGTATGGACGTCAATGCGATTCGGAAACATGAGAACCCTTCTTTTGCTACGCTTTGTCCCTACACCAGCACCACAACTGAATGATTAGGATTTTGTGCCGGGCCGGTTGGGTAAGGCGAACGCTCCCCGCTCGCTTCGTCGGAACATGGCTGCGCTCCGAAGGCGTGTTCTAGGCTGATCGACTCTCCACCATACAACTTATCTTCTCCAGACAGCTATAAGATGAGTTACAGAAGCGGCGCGATGCGGCCTTATCTATGAAAGGTCATCACTTGGTCTATTAGGAAATCTGCTTAATCAGCTTCTGCAGCGTTCGTCTTGAGATGTCCTATCGAGTTTTGTTCGCTTGTGTTAAAGCTTCAAGCCATCAGGTCGAGGACGGTTGGCCCCGCTGTCTTCCGGCGCTGCGAACGCACCAGGAGTACGAGCTTCCATCTGGGCATACGAAAGCTTTGATCTCGCAATGGCAGAATGTGCAAGCCGAGATGCCTCTCCGATGCTTTTGCCAAAGCCATCGGTGCGATGGAGACGCCCATCATGGACCGTGCTTACGAGGACAATCAGACTTGCCAACTGGTACTCGACTGAGCGTGGTACCGGTCGTGCCTCCCAAGTCCAATCTCCTTAGACCCTGGCACTACGACCGCGCCCTCTACCGCAAGCGCAACGAGATCCAGCGGCTTTTCCGGCGACTAAAAGGCTACCGCCGCATCTTCTCCCGCTTCGACAAACTCGGCACCATGCTTCTTGTCTTTTCCTTTGCTTTCTCTTGATGGCCGAAGCACTTAGATAGTATTAACACGCCCTAATTCCGATGAAGGAGTTCTTCTATGCCGCCTGGTCTGCAAAGAATGGCTCTTTGCAGCAAGGGAAGAATATTGACGACACTATTTAATACCGTGACTTCAATAATCTGTCGATTTCCGGTTCTTCGGTAAGTCGCTGGACTTTGGAAAGTGAATAGACCACGACGCGCTGCTTTGCGTTTTGTGTATCCGGTATTGATATCTGACAGTTGAATGGTGGAGGAATAGAGCTGGAACAGCTTTTTGGTATCAACATCGAGAACGACATGACTCAGTTCTCGGTTGAGGGGAGCACGTAGAAGATTTTGCAAAGATTTCTGTTGAGCAAAGAAGAAGACTCGTTGGCTGAGTAAGTCGATCCACTCTTCAGGCGTGCAGGATGAATCCAATGTGGCTCTAAGTGTTGCATGACTTAGAGTGGTGCGGTCGCGCAAAGTAAAACTTCCATGACTTTTACTCGTAAGTCGATAGGAGGACCTAAGACGATGCAATTCAATTTTGCGAGCAAGTGAATCGTCTACGCCGAATTTATGCAAAATATGGTTCGAGCTTAGTAGTCCGTGTCTCTGAATAGAAGGCCATGCATCGGCCGCTGCAAGATGGTAGAGCGTAGGCCGCAGCTTACAAAACTTTTGAAGATCGAGCATAACTCCTGCGATAAGCCACCTAGCGCCCAGTGGCTTTGGAGTTAGTGGATGGTCTTCATGCGGCGCTGCATGTAGTCCATCAAGAGATAGCTGCCGAGGGTTTCTGGAGTAGTGAAGTAAGCTTTGCCGCGGCACATCTGCGAGACCTGCTGGACGAACTGGACGAGTTGGAAGTCGGAGGCAAGCATGAAGGTGTTGATCATGATGTTCGAGCGCTTGCAGCGACTGACCTCTTCGAGGGTCTCGGAGATGACGAGCGGATCGAGGCCAAAGGCGTTTTTGTAGATGCGGCCGTCGGGGAGGGTAAGGGCGCTCGGTTTGCCGTCGGTGATCATGACGATCTGGCGCATGTCCTTGTTGGAGCGGGCGAGGATGCGCTGGGCGACGCGGAGGCCTTCGCGGGTGTTGGTGTAGTGGGGGCCTACCTTGACGCGGGGGAGTTGGCCGATGGGGATGTGCTCGGCAGTGTCGTGGAAGAGGACGAGGTCGATGGTATCGCCGGGATATTGGGTGCGGATGAGGTGCGAGAGGGCCATCGCGACGCGCTTCGCGGGCGTAAAGCGGTCTTCGCCGTAGAGGATCATGGAGTGGGAGCAGTCAAGCAGCACGACGGTGGCGCAGGAACTTTGGTAGTCGGCTTGCTGGACTTGCAGGTCGCTGTACTCGAGGTTGAGCTTGCCGTTGTGCTGGTTGAAGTCGGTGCCTTCGCGGGCGAAAACGTTTGAGAGGGTGGTGGTGATGTCGAGGTTGAGCGAGTCGCCGAATTCGTAGGGCTTGGACGAACCGTTGGTCTCGACGCCGGAGGCTTCGTGGCGGGTGTCGTGGCGGCCAAGGGAAGACTTGCCGAGCGGGCCGAGGAGCTCGCGGAGAGCTTTGTAGCCGAGAAAGTCCATGCCTTT
>CALMVK010000240.1:12661-19855 GCA_937873145.1 uncultured Granulicella sp.
GAGGAGCTAAGGTCGCCGGTAAATTTTGTGTAGCGTGTGCGCTTCATGAGGTCTCCGCTTCTATCTTAGACTCGGCTTGATGCGGGTTTGGTGAAGTTGGATGAGGAGCCTTCCCACCCCCCACTGCTTTTATGTGCAAAATATTCAAAGCACTGAAGTTAGGTCCGGACCTCGGGTTGTTCACAGGACAGAAAAGGGGTATAGCCGGATTGTATTGGGGCCCGCGGGGAGGTGCTCTGGCTGAGGCGATTTGTCAAGAAGGCTCGTGCGGTCGAGCTGAGATTGTCTGGAGCAGTTCATGAGGTTGCGTCATGGGTAAAGAATAGATACGGGGGTTCTGGCTTCGCCAGAATGACGGCTATGAAGCAACGAAAGATTGCACTAGAAGTGGAAGACGACTCCGGTTGAGATGGTGAAGAGGCTGACATTGCTGGTACTGGCAGAGCCGCTGAAGCTGTAGCCCTGGCCGCCGCCGATTTCGATCAGGCGCAAGTCGAAGAAGGGGATGGCTCGGTAGTCGATGCCGCCAAGAACTTCGTAGGCGGCGAAGTTGGCTCGCTCCTGGGTGCCGTTGGGCAATGGACTATTGATGAGCGAGGTGCGGGTGCGAAGGTAGCCTCCCGAGGCCTGAAGGTAGGGGTGAAGCTTGATAAACGGAAGATGCACGTCCAGGCGAGGGCCGGCGAGGATGAGGTCGGAGCCGTTATTGCCCAGCTTTTCGGAGTCGCGGACGTCGAGGCCGAGACGAATAGGGCCGAGCGGGATGACATTAAAAGTAGCGCCTACGCCGAAGCCGGGAGTCCATAGGCTGGTGGTGGAGGCGGCTCCGGTGGAGGTGCTGCCGTTGACCAGGTTCGAGATGCGGACGGGGGCGAACGTGCCGTAGACCGAGACGATTTGGGCGGGGGCGAGCGGGGCGGCGAGGAGGAAGGTCAGTAGAGGAAGAAATCGCATTTGGATGTGGTGGTGGAGTTGTAGCACGCTTTCAAGGCCGGTAAGACTACGAAGAGGGGCATAGCCTGTGCCAGGCTAGAAGAGATAAGGGGATTCTGGCTTCGCCAGAATGACGGTGTTTGTTAGGGGAGAGTTTAATCAGTGGCTTTGGCTACCGTGTAGGGATGGGTTAAGGAGTTGCGGGCTTCGTTGACGGCGCCCTGGGTGTTGTCGTTGGTTTGGACGGCTTGGCGATACTCGTTGACGGCTCGCTCGCGCTGGCCGGTGACGTCGAAGATCCGGCCGAGTTCAATGTGCGACCAGACCTCGGTCCACTTGGGGTCGCCGTCGCCGCGGAGCGAGTCGCGGAAGCTGTTGGCGGCGGACTGATAGTTGTGCTGCTGGAAGAAGATTTCGCCGATGCGGTAGGCGGCGAGCGAGCTGTTCTTGTTGCTGTCGAGGGCCTTCTGGTACTCGACGAGCGCGCCGGTGAGGTCGCCCTGGCCGACGAGTTGCTGGCCGCGGAGGACGGCGACCTTGACGGCGAGGTCCGGGGTGGACTTGAGGACCCAGGCCTGGGGATCGATGGTGATGCGGCGTGGGCGGCCAAAGGTTTCGACGGAGTAGCTGGAGTCGGTTCCGGTGACGTCGACGCGGCGGACTTCGGTTTTGCCTTCGGTCTCGATGCGGAGCTCGACGGGCATGCGGAAGAGGTCGAGGTCCTGCGAGATGGCGCCGACGGTGCGGAAGCCCTTGTTGTTGCCCAGGCGATAGACGGTGTATTTATCCGTAAACTGCGGAGCGCCGGTGCCGTCGACCCACTGGGCGAAGAAGGGGCCGAGGTCGGCCATGTCGTGGCCGACGGCGAGGGCGGCGTCCTGGACGTCGCGGGTGCGGACGGATTTGTCGGTGAACTCGGAGAGTAGGCTGCGGAGCATCTGGTCGAAGGCTTCGTTACCCAGCTCCCAGCGCAGCATGTGGAAGATCATGGCGCCCTTTTCGAGGGTCATGGACTGGAACTGGGGCGAGAAGGGGTCGAGGCGGCCCATGGTGGAGAGCGGCTCGGTGTCGTAGGCGAGTGCGCCGGCGGAGATGTCGCCGACGGCGGTCTGGAAGGAGCTGCGGCCGGCGGAGTCTTCAAGGTAGAGGAGCTCGGCGTAGCGGCTCATGCCGTTGGTGATCCAGGCGTCGTTGAGGGTGGCAGGGGAGATCTCGGAACCGAACCACTGGTGGGCGAGGGTATTGGCAAGCAGGCGGGTGGCGGTGTGATCGACGATGCGGTTGCCGGCGATGGCCGCGACGCCCGGGGCCCAGGAGGCGGAGACAGTGTCTTGCGGCAGCTCGACGATGTTCATTTGGGTAGTTTCGGGCTGGCCGAAGGTCGAGGACATGAACTCGAACTCTTTGGAGGCGAGGGCGCCGAACTCAAGGGCGCCGGCTTTGTGCTCGGCGAGGGTATAGAGATTGAAGTTCGAGACATGCTGGGGCGCGATGAACTTGCCGGCGACGAGGGTTCCGGGAAAGCCGGGCTTGGTCCAGCTAAAGGCGTACTCGGTCTTGGTGCCGACGGATCGGGGGGTGCCGGTCGCTCCGGAGCCGACGACGCGCTCATCCGATGGGATTGTCACGTGCATCTCGGCGGTAAAACGGTCGGTGTAGAGGCCGGTCTGGGACATGGGGAACCAGCGGCCGGGGTAGAGCAGGATGGAGATGGGGTCGGCGACGGCGACGAGCTTGATGCCTTCGACGGGGCTGGTTTCAACGGTGGGGGAGCCGGTGTAGTCGAAGGTCCAGGTGACGGAAGTGCCTTTAAGGATGGGGTTGGCGAGGGTGACGCGGATGGCGTTCTGGGGAGTGAGGCGCTCGGAGGTGAGCGGCTTGTTTTTGGCGTCAGTGATGCTGGTGACGGTGAGGCCATTGTTAAGCTCGAAGGTAGGGGTGGTGAGGTCTTCGAGGGCGGTGAAGGTGACGATGGCGGCGGCGGTGAGCTTGCCGGCTTGGGGGTCGAGGTCGGCCTGGATGTTATAGGCGGTGACCTTGAGCTGCGGGCGCGTGGGCGCGGCAAAAGCAGAGGCGGCGAGGAGGAAAAGGACGGCGCCTGAAAGTTTTCGAGCGGAAGACATGCGGGAGCCTTGGCGAATAAACACTGCATCCGATTAGACGCGGGTTGGGAGGGTTCGGATTTAGAGTCTTTTATGGTTAAGGCTGGGCAAGACAAAAGGGAGGCTCAGGCGGCCAGAGTCAGCCTGAGCGACGGAACATGCGCTGGTCGAAGTGCCAGGGCCGGCTTGGGAGCAAGGAAATGGTCGGGAACTCTGGATGCTCCGGATTGAGCAGGAGATTCCAGTCGTCTTCCACTGCGAGTGAAGGGACCTGAAGAGCGAGGGAGCGACGCGAGCGGATCCATTCCGCACCAATTTTTTTGTGACTAAAGAATTTGTGAGTTCTGCCGATAAGAGAAGAGAGGGATCGAGGTGCTCTATGGACACGGTTGGAGGAAGAACGGCTTCAGAGGCGATCAGGTCGTCTGGGGCGTCGGATGGGTCGATGTTGACGAAGTACTCCACAGCAGCCAAGGCGAGAGAGGTAGAGGTGTAGACGAGACGCACGCCTTTGGGATTCCATCGGCCGCCGAAGAGCCGGGAGCCTTCGCCGGTGAAGGCTGATTCGGCGAAGACAGCACGGCCAATACGCCAGAGGTGCAATTAGCTATAGACCCCGTACGCGATGCGGCCGAGAACGTCCCGTACTGCTTCAACACCGGTGTCCGTGTCGAGGAGATCGAAGGGCCGATGGCCCTCCAAGGCGCGGTTCGGTGTCTGTAACCAGCGGGCAGCTTTGCCGGGATTGCCGATCATTTCGCTGGCGAAGGAAACGACACGGGCAAGCCGGATGGCACGATCGGACTCCTCTGCGGTGAGAGTGGCGTCACTCTGGAGGCGCCGGCTGAGAGTTCGTCCTGAAATGTTCAGCAGTTGAGCTATGGATTTGCGGTCGGTAGAGAGGGCGGTTGCAAGCTCAGAGAGGATGGAAGCGGGGACTCCGTGGCGAGTGGAGGCAATTAAATCGAACTGGTTGGAGGAAGCCGTAAGGGATATTGTCATCGATGCGCCACCTGGCTTTATTTTATTGCCATATGGCTTTGGGCGGCAAGGGAGTTTATGAAGGTTAGGTGAGAAGGATGAGAACAGCATCGGCGACTTGATCGATAGGAGAGGAGCCGGGAGAGGTGAGGAGGGTACGAATTTGGGCGAGGTCAGCGAGTTGCTGGGCGCGGCTGGAGGTGTCGGCGAGAAGCGGAGCTAGGGTTTCGGAGAGGATTTGGGGATTGAAATTTTCCTGGAGCAGCTCAGGGACGATGCGGCGGCCAGCGATGAGGTTCGGCATGGCGATAGGAAGATTGCCGTTACGGTCGACCTCAGCGGGAATTTCTTTGGGATACCAGACGAACTGTTTGGCGAGCTTGAAGGTAAGGGCGGAAACACGGTAGACGACCACGAAGGGGTTGCCGATCAGTGCGGCCTGGACGGTGGCGGTGCCGGAGGCAACGACGGAGGCGCGGGCGTGGTGGAGAGCTTCGCGGGCGTCGGAGACGAGATGGATGTAGGGAAGGGGAATGTTTGGGGAGGTACCGGGAAAGTGGGTGATCCAGCCGGCGGTGAAGTCGGCGAGGCGGGCGCGGTCGATGGTGGAGGCTACGGGGAGGAGATACTCGACCTCACGAGGTAAGCGGCAGGCCATCTCGACCATGGGGGGGAGGTTGGCTTCGATCTCGCGCCAGCGACTGCCGGGGAGGAGGGCGATCCAAGGCTTGGCGGGGTCGAGGTTGTTGTGGGCGGCGTACGCTTCACGGGAGATGGAGGGTAGGGGGAGATGGGCGAGAGGGTGGCCGACGAAGGTGGCATTCACGTGACGGGCGGCGTAGAAGGAGGCTTCGAAAGGGAAGATGACGAGCATGCGGTCGACGCGCTGCTGGACCCAGCGCAGGCGGCCACGCTTCCAGGCCCAGAGTTGGGGGGAGACGAACCAGAGGACGGGGATGTTGCGGCGGTGGAGCTCGCGGGCGAGGCGGAAGTTGACGTCGGGAAAATCGATGAGGATGGCGGCGGCGGGGCGGGTGTCGGCGATGTGGCGGACGAGTTTGCGGAACTGGGAGTAGATGTAGGGGGCGTGGCCGAGGACCTCGGTGATGCCCATGTGGGCGACGTCCTCGGCGCGGACGATGCGGGTTTGGCCGGCGGCCTGCATCTGGAGGCCACCGAGGCCGGAAAAGGTGGCGGCGGGGAGTTTTTGGCGGAGGGCGTGGATGAGCTGGGCGCCATAGAGGTCACCGGAGGCCTCGCCGGCGGAGAGGAACAGATGCGGGTTGGTGGGCGGGGTCACAGGGGTTGCAGAGGGATAAGGGTTCCCTGGTGGAAGAGGATCTGCCAGCGGGCGTCGCGGAAGATCCAGAGCGAGGAGCGAAGGGCTTCGACAGGTGGATGGGCGCGGAGGGTGCGATAAGTGACGAGGGCGAGGGTGGAGGAGAGTTGCTGAAGTTGGAAGTTGGTGAGGGTGGAAGCGGGACGATCCAGGGTTTCAGCGGCGAGAGCGGCGAGGATTTCCGGACGCGTGTAGACGCGGCCGGAAGAACCGAACTCAGTGAAGTCGTCGGCGAGGAGGGACTCGAGAGCTTCGGGGTTTTGGCGTGTGGCGGGGGTGAGGAGTTGCTGCTCGAGGGATTCGAGGGAGGCGGCGAGGAACGAGATGGAGGAGATGGCGATGCGATTAGTGTATCGCTGCGGGAGACTCAGGTCTGATGGGCGAAAGGATGCTACTCGCTCGTATGCTCATATCCGAGACCGCGGAGGATAGCTTCGCGTATGACCCCTTTGTGTTGGCGCCTTGGCGGAGGATGGCACGCAGAGCCGCGACTTTGACCGGGTTGTGGGCCGGAATCGATTGTCTGATGCCGGAAGAAGTCTCAGTTTCGGCATTCTTGACGTACCACTTGCGTGGTACCTACATACTGTATTGGCCAGCCTTTTTCGTAGGTTGAGTTTAGGCGAGAGAGTATAGATGCGCCGCACGCCTCGATCCGTTCGCGTGGCCTGTGACTTGTATGCGCGAGGTCGTTCATGACGCTCCTGCGGCCGGAGCGCGGTCGGGCCAGCACCCGGTCGAGCTGCCTGATCTTGACGGGTCGGTGGCGGCGTCTCGGGTGACGCGCTCAAGGACAGCCTTAGGATGAACGTGTTGCGGTTGCCGAAGACGGAACGAAGCACTTCTTATGCAAAGAAGGCAGAGATGGGGTTGAGGTAGTGCTGCGGAGTTCTTCGAGCTTAACTTGCAGACGCTAAACTGCTGGCTGTCAAAGTTGGTAGAACTTCGGACCGGTTGAAGTTGTAAGACGATTTCGAAGAGGTTGAGACATGTTCTTTGATTGCACGTATGGGTGCAGCTTTTGCTCTAGATCGGGTACATAGAGCGGCTGGGCGTCAGCCTCCAGCTTACGTGCTGCCGGCCAGCGCCGATTCGTACGCGGATTGGGAACCAGGCTTGCCCGATGCTTGAGTGCGTCTTCAAGGCTGTCTGCGCCGGCAAACTCTCTGGCTGCCAAGCAACTGCCTTCCTTGCCGCGATGAGAGCTTCTGCGGGCCGATTCTCCCTGAGCAAAATTGTCGACTTCTGGATAGCAGCCAGGGCCGCTGCTTCAGGAATATGGAAATCTCCCCGGTACACAAATACACTGTGATCGATCTGCTCCGCCATCGGCATCCACCGAAGTCGCTCGAAGACGTTCGATTGATCGCTGGGCCCGTCACCGGCTTCCAGATCATCTGCGCTTAATAGGAGATTGCCATGAATGGTCTCCGGCACGTCGACTGAGAGGATCTCTCCTTCGGTATGTGCCGTGGGCAGCGGGTGGCAAGGCATCCCGTAGGCCTGTGGACGAAGGTTGGGGTAGGCCGAATAGGCAAACCAGCACTCTTCGCCAGGATAGGCGTCTATCCATTACTTGGCGTGCGGCAGTTGCTGCGCCCAATCCACACTGGAGTCGCTTAGGTACTTGTGCGTGTTTGCCGCTCCGCCCCAGGCTTCGTTGGCGTACGCCATCTCTGCCGGAACACAGCCAAGGCAGAAACAACATGACACGCTATCAATCCTCCACCGATCCAGAGCCAGCGTCGGCTATGCTGTGCGGGCGCTGTCAGCCCCACTGCTGCCAACAACGCTACTAGCTGTTTGGTCCCGGAGTTCGAGGGTGCCTCCTTTTCTGAG
>CALMVK010000241.1:0-531 GCA_937873145.1 uncultured Granulicella sp.
GACTCTGCTTCAGGAGCAATCGTCGTGTCGCGGCTGCCGAGAGTCAACCAAAGCGCTGGCCTGCCGGAATTGCGCCCGGCTTGCGGGATTGCTTGCTTGCAAGCTTGCCGGACACTTGCCAAGTGGATGCTCATTAGCAGCTTTGCTTGTTTTTGCCGCGAGCTTGAGCAGGCGTTCTGCCGCGATGCCACGAGGGCGTAACGTCCTCTCCGGCGCCTCAACGTAGAGCGGGGCATAAATACTCCCGAAGGCCAGATCCGACGAAAGAAGGTGGCAAAGAACCGGTTGGGACGGCCGCCAACATCTGTAGGCACTTTCTTTTGGATCGGGATTCTGCGCTGGGCGCCATCGTCGTGTCGCGCCCGAATGGAGCCATGAAAACCAGGCCGCTTGCGCCCGAGCTTGCTTGCCTGCTTGTAAGCTTGCTGAGCTGCTGACCCGATGAACACCCACTCGCTTCCTCGGCTTCGGCCCAGTTGCTCAATCCATCAGGAGGTCGGCCGCGTTCACCGTGGGCGCCATCCTCTCAGA
>CALMVK010000241.1:541-2908 GCA_937873145.1 uncultured Granulicella sp.
CTCAGAGGGCACCCGCAGGCAGTAACCCGCCTGAGGGGCCACGGGCCGATGAGAACGGCCGCGACAACCTTCACAGCCTCTCGCGCCAGAGACTCCGCATCGCATGCCGTGGTCGTAACGAGGACGCGCGGCAGGCGTCCGCATTGGTAGAGCCGAACGCGGCGTCCAACCGACGCGAGCGTCTGCCAGCCGGCGGCGATGCTGACAGTGCGGTGAACAGTGGACGGCGACGACTCCTTCGCCGCTAGAAATCCTCACATCGTGGGTCGGCAACTTGCTCAGGACCAACCCTTTGTGCATGCAAGCAAGCAAGCCTGCAAGCTTTGCGCTCACCCGGTTGACGGTCTGGCTGTTACGCCATATGCACACCGTGTCATCCTGGAGGACGGCATGAAGGTCATCACGCTGGCTTCCCGCAAAGGCGGTGCTGGAAAGACCACGCTGGTCGCTCACTTAGCAGTCGAAGCCGACCGTACCGGGGAAGGGCGGGTCGCTATCGTGGACTTGGATCCGCAGGGGAACCTGACCGACTGGTGGAACGCCCGCGCGGCGGCAACCCCGATCTTTCTCGACGCCAGGGAGGGCCTAGACGCGGCGATCAAGGCGGGCAGGGCTGGGGGCGTGGACCTCCTTTTCATCGACACCCAGCCGTCGATCAGCCCGGTTGCCGCGCAGGCTGTGGCAGCCGCCGATCTAGTCGTCGTGCCCGTGCGTGCTTCTCCGAACGACCTGAGAGCCGTCGCCGGGACGGTCGAGATGGTGGAAGAGGCCGCGAAGCCCATGTTGTTCGTCGCGAACAGCGTTACTCTGCGGGCGCGCATCACCGCTCAGGCAGCGATCGCGCTGTCAGCCCATGGTGCTGGGGCGCCGACGATGCTCTCGACGCGCGTAGACTATGCGACATGCCTCACAGACGGCCGTACTGCGCGCGAACTCGACCCGAAATCGAAGAGCGCGGCAGAGGTTTCGGCGCTTTGGGCGCATATCGAGGCAATCTTGGAAGGGAAGGGGCCTCGCGCCCGCACTAGGAGGGCTGCCTAATGTCTAAGACACCTGCGCCGCTTGACGCATCGCTCCTCGGAATGCCCAAAGGCTCGGCCGCCAAGGTCGCCGACCCCGATGCAAGACTACCGCCGGTTCCTCCGGTGCCCGCGCAACTCGAACCGCCTGAGCCGCTGTCAGTGCCTGTCAGGGCATCGAAGGGCGCCACTCCGCCCCAGCGACCCGTCGAGGAACATGTTGAAACCGAACAGGGTGCGCTTTCCGATCTCGCGCGCAAGCCGGAACACGAGCCGAGAGTCGCTCTGACAGTTCGGCTCCCGCAAAGCATGCTGACACGGCTCGGGGAAGCGGCGCATCGGCTGAACGTGCCGAAGCAAGAAATCGTCGAATATGCTTTGGAGAAGGCCCTGAAGAAGGAAGGCTACTGAGGTACGATCGCCGACCAGATTGCTACCGCCGTGCTGTAGTTCTGTTGGAATCATTAACAGCCACCCTGCAGCAGCTCGTCATAGCTCGGCCATCGTCAGGCTGACGTCGCGGGTGTCGAAATCGTGCTCGCAGACGATATCGGGTCGGCAAGGCGCCGGCGCTCGCCACGCGTCAGCGCAGGATCCTCGTCTATCTCGCCGCACTCTTCGTCTCAGCGGCTCTCTCCAGAGAGTTGGTTGCTTGCAGAACACGGAGAACGCGTTGGGAGCCTCGCTCGAAATCGCTGGTTCAGTGTATCTCGCAGGCATCCGGCGTTTGGCGCATCGAGCCCGCTACCTCGGTATTATCGGGGACGTCGCGGATGGCAATCCACATCCACCCAGCCCCTCAGATGTTGACGTCTTGCCAGACGGCCGGGAACAACGAGAAGTAGACTCGCCCGGTGGCACAGAATGGGCATCATTCTTCCATTGCGACCTGATTCGCGCACTGTTACGCCCAGCATGACGTGCTAGGGGGCGCAGGGGGACCAAAATGACCGAACGTGACGAGGGACATGGTGACCTCTTTGGTACGTTGCCCGCGCACACCGCGCGGATCATCAAGTTCGCCGCCGACATTGCTTCCGATCCGCCCGACCGGCCGGACTTCCTGCACACCGTCCTCTGCCAAGTTGGCCTGCCTCGCAGTGCGACGGCTGAGCTCAAGTTCGAACGCCGCAACGGTATGGCTTCACTGCTGCTCGAGGCAGGGAGCCTCTGGGGTGGCAAGGGCTGGATGCAGCAGCCGCTCCCCTTCGGCACTCGTCCTCGCCTTGCTCTCGTGCACATCTCCAGCGAGGCCGTCCGCACGAAGTCGGCCACGATAGAGATTGGCGGCTCACTCCACGGCTTTATGAAGCGGCTTGGCATCGGAACCAACGGACGCGAGTACAAG
>CALMVK010000242.1 GCA_937873145.1 uncultured Granulicella sp.
TCTAGCCCCACGCAACCCGTCGTCATTCTGGCAAAGCCAGAATCCCCCGTATTCCATTCTGCGTCGGCCTACCAAACGTGGGTGCCCCAAAATTGGTACACCCACGTTCAAATCTCCTGAGACTTGAAGTCCAGACCTAACTTGCCTGCTTTGAGGACTTTACGTACTTTTGGTAGGGTGGGGGGAGGTATCTACGTTTGCCCCAACAAAAACCCTCAGCTACTCTTACTCTCATGTATGAAGACTTCACGGTCACCGACCGCTGGACGGGCGAACCGCTCCACTGCACCTGGAAAGGAACCGTCGTCGCCATCGCCACCCGCCACGCCGATGCCACCGACATCCGCTTCGCCGTCAACGGTCGCGCCGTCTGGATCGCCATGCCCAACCTCGCCTGGATCGAGATGAAGCGTCAGACCGGCAAGGTCATCACCGATTACGTCGCCGCCCAGGCCGCCGGCCGCTACCTCAAGTCCGCCATCGACTCCGGCTACGACAATGGCCGCGAGATGTACACCATGACCATCGAGGAGGTCCTCGAACACGCCCACGCCGTGGTCAAGGAGGCCGGCAGCACCGCCAACCTCCCCTCCCTGCCCATCATCAACGACGACATCAAACCTGAAACATATATGGGAGAGTTGCCCGGAGACCCCGGCAGCCCCGCCTACGCCAACTCACCCCAGCCCGATACCAACGAGCGCGTAAAACTCTAAGCACCGTCTCTCAGCAAAACTAGACTAACGAGCGCGGCACTTGTTGAGCGAACGTTGCGCCCCTTCTCAGTACCGCACCCACCCTCATAGCGTAGCTAGATCAAGGACAAACCGGTACTTCACGTCGCCTTTCACAACACGTGGATAAGCCTCGTTCACCTTGTCCATATCCACCATCTCGATGTCCGCAACAATATCATGCTCCGCGCAATAATCCAGCATCGACTGCGTCTCCGCCATCCCGCCAATCATCGATCCCGACAAGCTCCGGCGGTTTTTCACCAACGAAAACGCACCCACAGGCAACGGCGTCTCCGGCAATCCCACCTGGCAAAGCGTCCCATCCAGCCGCAACAAGCCGAGATACGTATTCAAATCATGCGGCGCCGAAACACAGTCCAGCACAAAATCGAAGCTGTCTGCCTGCTTCGCCATCGCATCTGGATCCTTGGACAGCACAACTTCGTCCGCCCCTAGCCGCCGCGCGTCCGCCTCTTTACCGGAAGAGGTAGTGAACAGCACCACATGCGCGCCAAACGAGTGCGCAAACTTCAGTCCCATGTGGCCTAAGCCACCCAATCCCACAATGCCGACTTTCTTTCCCGGCCCCACTCCCCAGTGTTTCAGCGGGCTATACGTCGTTATACCCGCACACAGCAGCGGAGCGACGGCCGCCAGCTTCGGCTCCAGCTTCTTCGAAATCGTATGCACATAGCGCTCGTCCACTACGATCGCATTGGCATAGCCACCCTGCGCCATCACGCCGTCATAGTGCTTCGCGTTGTACGTTCCAACGAAGCCTTTCTCGCAATAAGCCTCTTCATCCGCCTTGCAGTTCACGCACACGCGGCAAGAATCGACCATCACCCCCACACCCGCCAGGTCCCCTACAGCAAACTTCTGTACTGCCGTCCCCACCGCCGTCACACGCCCAACGATCTCATGCCCTGGCACCATCGGATACATGGACCCACCCCATTCATCCCGCACCTGATGAATATCCGAGTGGCAGATCCCGCAATAAGCAATCTCCACCACAATGTCCGAAGGTCTAGGATCCCGGTGTTCAAAACTGTAAGGCGCAAGCGGAGAAGTCTTCGATTGCGCAGCATATCCTTGGGACTGAATCATAGTTATCTCCTTATTTCCTCATTGCATAAAATACAAGTTCGTCCGGAAAGGAACTTGGTCGCACTCGGCCTACTCGCCGTAGTGCAGCAAGCTCAGCACGTCGTACTCTTCAAGCTTCGCCCGGCCTCCTAGAAAATCAAGCTCAATCGCAAAACCAATCCCCGCAATCTCGCCGCCAAGCTGGCGCACCAGCTTCACCGTCGCCTGCATTGTGCCGCCAGTCGCTAGAAGGTCATCCACAATCACGACCCGCTGCCCCGGCTGGATCGCATCCAGGTGAATCTCCAGCGAATCTGTCCCATACTCCAGGTCATAGCTCACACGTGCCACCGGAGCCGGCAGTTTCTTCGGCTTGCGCACCGGCACAAACCCCGCATTCAGCCGATACGCCAGCGCCGGTCCGAAGATAAAACCTCGCGCCTCAATGCCCAGCACCAGATCGATCTCGCGGCCGATATAGTAAGCCGCGAAGGCGTCGATCATCTGCGCAAACCCAGTCTTGTCCTTCAGCAGCGTGGTAATGTCGTAAAACAAAATCCCTGGCTTGGGAAAGTCCGGAACTGTACGGATCAACTGCTTCAACGGCTCACACTGCATCGCGTTCCCATCTACCATCTACCAGGCTCCTTCAATCACAAACGCTCCGAGCGTCTCGGCTTCTCTCGCTTCCAACTCATGGTCCAACACCGCGTCTACTCTGCTGCCGCGCGAGCCCCGGTACAGCGCGGCTTTCAGTTCCGCTATCGGTTCAGCTCGCCCTGCCGCGACAATCTCCACATGTCCTTCATCCGTGTTTTTCACCCATCCGCGCAGACCAAGTTCCGCCGCCTCGCGATGAACGAACCAGCGAAATCCAACGCCTTGCACTCGCCCTTTTACAAGAAAATGCCTCACTTCAAGCGTGTCATCCACCTCCCCAGTCTCGCATTGCCCGGCGTGCCGCGCAACGTCCTGTCCGGCACAGGCTCAGGATGATGAAAGCTGAACCATCGCATCCTGCGCGCAGATGCAACCCTACGCCGCTATACGGGCGTCTGTTCATGTAACAAAACGGCTTCGGTGTACCTGGGGCTTTACAGCTGGGCACCATTCTTTAACTCGTATGAGGAAACGCACGTAGAACCGGCTAGCCCTCGGAAATGGCTTGCCGGCGCACCTCCTCCCCAACAATGAACGGAGAACCGAGACTATGCAGACGTTACCACGCGTCTTTACCTCCCTTTGCGCCCTTTTCGTGACAGCTACCGCGGCTCAGGCGCAGTTCTACAAGATCCATAACGGAGATATCGGCGGCGGTGCCCTCGGGCAGTTCACCACTCCTCTTACCTCGAACTACACTGGCGTCACGCAAAGCACGCGCGACTCCCTAGGTGGCTACTTCACCATTCGTGATCATCCAGTGGCTTGGGCGGGCATCGAGGTCAACTACGGCTACTCTCGCTTCAGCGAAATCTACAACGCTTCTACCTACAGTGCGAATCCTAAAACCAATATGCACGAGGCTACGGCAGCTTACTTATTCCATCCACATTTCCGTAAGTTGCAGCCCTTCGTCTCCATCGGCGGTGGCTATATTGACTTCATTCCTGTCGGCGGAGGACAAAATCAGTGGAGAGGTACAGGTCTGCTTGAGGTCGGCTTCGACATCCCTACCAGCAATCCGCACTTCGGCTTTCGCGTGCAAGGACGCGACCTGATCTATCGCGCGCCGAACTTTCAGCAAGCCAACCTAGGTTCAAAGACCTGGGTCAATACTGAGGAGCCAACCTTCGGTGTCTGGCTTCGGTACTAAAGCAGTCGTTTCTACATAAAACCCCGGCCAACGCCGGGGTTTTCTCTTCTTATTAACTCTAAGCTAAGCTTAGAAGAATCCAAGTTACTCGATAAGTCCTAGTCGAAGCGTCATTCTGGCGAAGCCAGGACCCCGTATTTGTTCTACCTACCTGCCACACCTTATCCAACAAACCTGCTCTAGGCCCGGCTCATATACGCGCCTTCCGCCGTATCTACCCGAATCTTCTCGCCTTCATTAATAAACGGCGGCACCTGCACCACAAGACCCGTCTCCGTCTTGGCTGGCTTCGTCACCGAAGAGGCCGTAGCAGACTTGATCCCTGGTTCCGTCTCAACCACCGTCATCTCGACCGCCGTTGGCAGCTCGATGCCCACCGCCTTGCCGTCATGAAAGCTGACACTGATCGATAGATTCGGGGTCAGAAACTCTACTGCGTCGCCCAGCGTATCGCGCTTCAGCATCGTCTGCTCATACGTCTCGTCCATGAAATAGTAGTCGTCGCCGTCGTTGTAGAGATACTCCATCTTGATCTCGTCCACAATCACGCGGTCGATCGGATCGGGCGAGCGGAAGCGCTCCACAAACATCGAGCCCGTACGCACATTGCGCAGCTTAGCCTGGATAAACGCGCGTAAATTGCCCGGTGTGCGATGCTCGACCGAAAACACCAAATGCAGGTCGTCCTTGAACTTGATAATCATGCCTGGCCGCATCTGCGTAGCAGGAATCGACATAAATGCCTCGTATCTTTTCTCTTAAAAATGGTGAAGAAAGGCTTGATGCACAAAGCCGTTAGCTCGATTAAATTGATTGTACCGCAGCCAATTCGCATGGAACGCTCTGGGCTGAACGCCTCAAACTGCACAACCTATACAGCAAGGCCTCCTCAAACGAATCTCACCGCACAGCACGTTTTCTGAAACCGTCATCTAGCGAAACCCGAATCCCCGTATCATTCTTTCACTCTGGTGCTCAGCCTCCGACAGTTACCCTACCGCACAAAGAGCCGTCGAAAAAAATTCCCAACCGCAGCAAACGCACTTCGATGCACCTCCACTGGCGCCTCTTGGGCGGGCTCAACCGCCGCCGGCGCCAATACCCCCGCACTCTCTGCCTCCACTGGCTTCGGAATCCCCGGATCATAGGCCAGCGTCGCGCCCACTTGCACATGCGTTCCTCCGCTCGGGGTCTCCGCCGCTACCGGCTCCGGCTCTGCCAGCCCCTCGCTCTGCGCCGCTGGAAACGGATACGCCGCCGCATCCCCCTTCGACGTCACTGAGCCCTTGCCGCTCAACATAGCCTCCGCAACCGACACCCCTGGCTCACTCGCCGGAGGACACCCGCACGGCGTACTCTCGCGATCGACCACTTCCCGCAGGCTCCCGTGCTCAAACAAAACATGCTGGTTCGGCTTGATTTGATAACTCGCCTCGCCAAACGCATCCGTAATCTGGAGCATCGGCGCCTTGTGGCCGCGGTTGTCCACGCACGTATCCCCATTGCGCGAGACACGTACCTCAAGATCCAGCGGCCCCGCAGACGCCAAGGTAAAGCGCAGATCCGGCGTCAACACAAGGTCGCTCGCCTCCGCCTTCATATGCAGCTCAATCGCTCCCCGGTCCAGCGCAAGAAACAACGCATCCCCTGTCGACCGCGCCGCATGCAGTACGCTCGTCTGGCACACGCGTACGGTTCCCCCACGCGCCAAATGCACCTCCGCATTACGCCCCGCCCGCGCCGTTACCAGGCTGCTGCCGCGCAGTTCGGCAACGCCGCCGACAAGCGTCTCCGAACTCGCCCCACTCGCACCACCCGAATTCTGCACCGTCGCATCCGCCAGCGAAACAGTTCCCAGCACCGGAGTCGTTTGAGCCCACGCAGCACTCATCGCAGCCACCCAAACCATTATTCCCGCCGCATGCCGCACCTTCATCGCTTCGCTCCTACATCTTCAAAAAATTCTCAATCATCTTGCGTCCGTGACTGGTCAGCACGCTCTCCGGATGGAACTGCACACCCTCGATCGGCAGCGAGCGATGCCGCAAACCCATAATCGTCTTTCCATCCGCGGTGCGTGCTGAAACCTCCAGCTCCTCCGGCAAGCCCTCCGGTTCAACGATCAACGAGTGATACCGCGTACACGTCATCGTCGACGGAATTCCCTCAAAGATCGTGCGCCCGTCATGCTCCACCTCGCTCGTCTTGCCATGCATCAGCTCGGCCGCGCGCACCACTCGCCCTCCAAAGGCCGCGCCGATTGCCTGATGACCAAGACACACCCCGAGAATCGGCGTACGCGCGCCGCCTGCCTGCTGACGCACCGCGAAGTGCTGCAGCAGCCCAATGCTGATGCCCGCCTCCTGGGGCGTGCAAGGCCCCGGAGAGATCAGAATGCGCTCCGGCTTCAGCGCCTCTACCTCCTCGGGCGTCAACTCATCGTTGCGCCGGATCACCATCTCCGCACCCAGCTCACCCATATACTGCACCAGGTTGTAAGTGAACGAGTCGTAATTGTCGAGCACAAAGACCATACCTCTATTCTATTCCCAGCCAACGGCGGTCCAGCCGGGGGCGTCTACCTTGGCTGAGGTACTCTCATGTTCTTCGCCCCTTCGCGCTGGAAGCACTTCGCCGCCATGATCCTCATCGGCGACGGCGTCATGGCCTTGGTTCACCCGCAAAAAGACGCATTGGCCTGGAAGACCGGTCCTCAGCCCTGGCAGGATCTTATGCACGTTCTGCACCAGCGGCCCGCTCTCACACGCGCCATTGGGGTCGCACAAGTTGTCGGTGGCGTATGGTGGGCCATCCAGCAAGAGGCAGAACAATAAAGAAACTCTAAAACCATAACGCCTCTTGTGTTCAGTAGCTTTGTCTCTACATAAATTCTAAAAAGAATCTACATTTCTTCTTAACATTAACTCATCCTTACACCAATAAACACCACCACGAACACCGGCATTTTGGCAAAGCCAGCATTCCGTATTTTGCTCTTATTTATCCCGCTGCACACCACACGCAAAGCCCAACAAAACTCCTCAGCCGCCGAAGCCATATAATCCACCTCCAGAGCCGTCATTCTGGCGAAGCTAGAATCTCCGTATTTGCTTTCCACAACGGCATACCATGACGGAACTCGCCCGGAAGGGAGCCGTGAACGAAACCCGGTCTCAACCTAAGCTCACCATCGCTACCGTCTTCGGTTGCGCCCTCTTCGCGGCACTATGGACCATCTATCCCTTCGCACGCTCCACCTTCCGTCTCCAGGTCGGCTACAACGAAGGCTGGAATATCTATACCACCCAGCGTCTTGTCCATCACCTGCAACTCTATCCAGAGGCCTACGGCTGGCAGTCAGTCAACTACCCCATACTCTCCTTTGCTCTGCTAGCCTTGCTGCACCGACTTACTCACGAGTACTTATTCACCGCTCGAGTTGTTTCGCTTCTCTCGCTCTTAGCAAGCTGTACTCTGTGTGGCATTCTCATCCGTCAGCTCTCCGGATCAAGACTTGCAGCCATCCTCTCAGCCTTTCTCTGCCTCGGCATCTTCTCGACCGATGCCGATCAGTACGTGGGCATGGATGACCCACAACTCCTCGCTCAAACATTTTTCCTGCTTGCCCTTTCTGTATATCTGCGCGACCGCCGAAGCCTTTCCAACCTCGCCCTTACCGCGGCACTTGTAGTCTTCGCCGCATCCATCAAGCACAACATGCTCGAGTTCCCACTTGCCATCCTGTGCGATCTCAGCCTTCTTTCCTGGCGTCGCGCTCTTTGGTTTACCGCCTGCGCCTCAGCCTTTGCCAGTTTTTCCCTCGCGCTCAATCTCCACTTCGGCGGGCCCTACTTCCTCGCCCAACTTCTCGCCCCTCGCGTCTACGATCTGCCCCATGGTTTGCAGGCCGTCGCACTCGGTGTCCTGCTGCCGCTCATCGCTCCGCTCGCACTGGCAATCGTAGTTGCCGCAAAACTCCGCATCGATCCCCGTCGTAGAATTGCAGCTCTTCTACTTGCTTTTTCACTTCTGATCGGCACCCTCTTCGCCGGAGGACGCGGCGTCTCCACCAATACTTACTTCGGCACCATGATTGCCATCTCTCTTCTTCTCGGATTATTTCTAAGTGACCTAGAAGGAACAGCTTGGATTTGGACGAACTACCGTATTCTCAAGTACACCCCGCAAATTCTATTTGCCTGGCTTCTAGTTCCAGCCGGGTGCAACGGCCTGCTCAACCTCGCTCATCTGCTTGGTCAACTTGGAGAGCGGCAAAGACGCTTCACTCAGGAAACTGCCTTCCTCAAGCAGCAGCCCTCTCCTCAGCTGTGCGAAGATTTACTCCTTTGCTTCTACGCCGGGCAGCCTTACCTCTACGATCCCTTCAACGCAACGCGTCTTATCCAAACCCGCAAACTAGACCCACAGCCCTTTCTGCAGAAACTCAATCAGGGCTCATTCGGCATCATCCAGTTAGACCAACACGAGCCAGACGACACGTCCCAGGCAGACCGCTTTCCCGCGTCTTTCCGCACCGCCATCGCGCACCACTACCATCCAGTTCTAACTACCCCGGAAGCCGTCTTCTACGAGCCAAACACCTCACCCTAAGCAAATCGCATCCCACTCTATCCCGGATGCAACTATCTATTCCGCTCACCTAGTCATCACCCGCCTCAGTCGTCATTCTGGCAAAGCCAGAATTCCCGTATTTATTCTAACGAATGACATGTCCTAACAACTCCGCTCGTAAAAGCCCCACTCCAGCCACGAACCCAAGCAACTCCCCAAACAATCCCGACTTACCCACCACTTACGCCTCTCTAGCCCGTTCGATCGCTCGCACCACCGCCCGAGCCTTATTGCCGCACTCCGCAAACTCCATCTCCGGCACACTATCCGCAACGATCCCCGCCCCTGCCTGCACCGACCCGCGCTCGCCTTTCATAAACAACGTCCGAATCGCAATGCAGCTATCTAAGTTGCCACTAAAATCCGCATAAAAGACGCTGCCGCCATACACTCCGCGCCGCGCCGGCTCCAGCTCTTCAATGATCTCCATCGCCCGAATCTTCGGCGCCCCGCTCAAGGTGCCCGCAGGAAAACACGCCTTGAAGGCGTCGATCGCACCCAACCCCGCCTTCAGTCGTCCTTCAAGCGCGCTCACCAGGTGCATCACGTGGCTGTAGCGCTCGACAAACATCAGGTCCTTCACCCGCACGCTGCCAAACTCGCTCACTCTTCCCACATCGTTGCGTCCCAGGTCGACCAGCATCACATGCTCGGCCACCTCCTTCGCATCGGCCCGCAGGTCCGCTTCGAGCGCCCGATCCTCTACCTCATCCGCGCTGCGACCGCGTGTCCCGGCAATCGGCCGATACTCCACCAACCCATCATGTACCCGCACCAGCAGCTCCGGCGACGACCCGACAATGTGCGCCTCCGAAACCTCCTTCAACGCCCCCTCCAACCCAAATCGTAAAAAATACATATACGGCGAAGGATTTACAATCCGCAGCGCCCGGTAGACCTCAAACGCCTCCACCCCCGGCTCACAATCGAAACGCTGCGAAAGCACACACTGAAAGACATCGCCGCTCGCGATGTACTCCTTAGCCTTCACAACCGCCTTCAGAAACGCCGCCTTGGTCGTCCTCGGCACCATCTTCAACTTCCCGGCTGCGCCTCTACCGTTGCGCTTTCGCGCAGAAACCGGCAGCGCCGAAGCCAGCCGTTTCTCCATCCTGCGCAGCTGTACAAGCGCTTTCTCGTACGATCCACCACGCGTCAAATCCGCCGTCGCAATCAGCAAAATCTCCTTCTTTACATGATCGAATGCAAGCACCTGGTCGAAAAACATCAGGCACGCGTCCGGCACTCCCAATTCATCGGCAGCCAGCTCCGGCAATCGCTCAATCAGCCGCACCACATCGTACGCAAAGAATCCCACCGCTCCAGCCGTAAACGGCGGCAGCCCAGCCATCCGCGCCGGCCTGTGCCCTGCAAGCGCCCGCTTCAACTCCTCGAAGATGTCTCCCGTAAACGTCTTTTGCCGGCGCCCCTCTTCCACCGTAATCTGCCGCCCCCGCGCCACCATCTTCTTGTACGGTGTAATCCCCATAAACGTAAACCGCCCCACATGCTCGCCGCCCTCCACGCTCTCGAGCAGAAACGCCTCAGGCTCTTCCTTCGCGATCCGCAAAAAAGCCGACACCGGTGTCTCCAGGTCCGCTGTAACCGTGCGATACACCGGAATCAGCGTATGACTCTTTGCCAACTTCAAAAACTGTTCAGAACTCGGCGTAGTCTCATCGTTTCGCTTCATATCAATACGACAATCCTATACGCATCCTTAAGCCTGTTGATAAAGGAGCAGGGCTCCCTGCATCCTGTCTCCACAAAAACAAGCGGCTTCAGGATCGCTCCCGAAGCCACCTTCCCGCTTATTTCCCTGCACTTTTTAGAAGCTTGCGCGAAGGCCCATCTGGATCTGCCGTGGAAGATTCCCTTGCGATTTGCTATAACCGAAATTCGTAACGCTTTGCAAACTGAGACTAGCATTTGCAAAATCGTTATGATTGAGCAAGTTCAAAAAGACTCCTGTCGCTTCCACATTGAACTTTTCAAAGACAACAATATTCTTCTTAATACTCATATCCAGGTTGACATATCCTAGACCGCTGATCGGCCCGGCGCCTCCGTCACGAGCATCAATGCCAAGAATCGGAGGACGGACACCATCGAACTGAGCTACAGGGTTAGTAAAGATATTGACCGCAGCCGAGCCTGGACCCTTTGGATTGGTTGCAACGCTAACTCCGTTTGGATCAACCCCGCCGACGATGCCACGATACGTTTGCGTCCGTCCTCCGGGACTATTGACGAAGACACAGTTCTCGCCATTGGTGAAGTTCGCACCATCTTCCCCACCGAAATTCTGGCCTTGGTTATTCGAAACACACTGCAGGGGTTGACCAGTCCCTGCAGTAACGACCGGCGACAGCGTCCAGCCACCCGCGGCACGCCCAACAAAGCCACGCTGATCCTTATACCAAGGAGTTTGATAGACGATAAAGGTATTGAAGATTAGCTTTTGATCAAAGCCTTGGCGTCCATATTGCTCACTTAGATTGAAGTTGTCTTCAGCAGCAGTCGAACTCGTCGATTGATTGTAAGCACCAAGACCCAGTGCCTTCGAAAAAGTCAGGTTCTCTTGAAGCGTCAAGCCACGGAAGTTATTCGTCTTGAAAGAAACGTATCCACCGTGGTAATTGCTGTAGCCGTTCGGTGTGCCCATGCTCAGACCCGTCACAACTTGTCCTGTACCGCCATAAGCCGCATTCGAAGTTGTCGTTCCCATTAGACTGCGTGGGAAAACAAAGCCCGCCCCACCTGCACCGTTCACATTATTATCTAAAGCCTGCCAAATGCCGAACACCTGCTGCGTCCGAAATCTGCTGCCCTGTTTGGCAAATACCGCTGCGGTGCAGCTTGGGGCAGTTCCGCAATACGCCGATCCCGCACCTCCAAGTGCTGCTTCAAAAAAAGGTTGCGGGCTAATCGTCGGGGTTGACTTGGCACAGAGACTCGCCGAGGTAGTGCAGCCTAACGCCGTCTCAATTGCATCGTAAGCCGCTTCGAACGTCTGCCCTCCAAGGCTGAAGTTATACGGCACCTGATTAGGATTCAACATGATGTACTCGTGATGAATCAGCCGTCCGATATATCCAACCTCGACTAGCATCTTACGATTTACCTGGCGCTGGATACTGAAATTGATGGTGTCGACATCGTTAGGCCGTAAACTTGGATCAAGCGGGGAGGCCAAAGCTACACCTGGTCCGTCAAAGCCCGGATGATAAGGTTGTGCAAGTTTGAGTGGCAAAGCCGCAGTCGAGAGAACGGGAGTGACCCCATCCAGACCTTGCCCTGTCCCGAACCGATAAGCGGTTGTATCCGTATAACTGGTTCCCTGCGTGCACGTGCCAGTACCGGTAATTGGCGATTGCGCATACTTACACTGCGTCGCCAAAATAAGTCCAGGGCTAAGCAGCGGATTCAGCACCTGCGCATCACCGTTGATGCGGCCATAAAGGCGACCATAGCCTCCGCGAACAACAGTGGCACCATTACCAAAAAGCTTATTGAGAGCCGTATTACTGAACTTCGGATTCCAGCTTGCGGAGACGCGTGGACTCACTGCACCGTAGAACGGGTCATACGGATATTTGCGACCCCCTGCTACATTCTTTACCAAAGCAAAACCAATCTCGGGATTGTAGACCTGCCCCTGAGCAGCAGCACTCTTGCGAGCGTTCAAATAATCTTCTACCCGGATCGCATTCCCGCTTACATCAGTCAGCATTACCTGGCTGCCATTACGCTCTGTCGGCGGCATCTCAATGGCATAGCTGATCCCATAATTCACAGTGATGCTTGGTTTCAAATGCCAGGTATCCGTGATGTAAAGATTGTAGTAAGGAATACTTGTATTTGCGCTGATAGCAGTTTGTGGAGCATTCAAAGAAAGCGCTCCGCCCACATTGGCATAGGTATTTGCAACCTGCGTATCCGTTACCAGGCCATAGTAAGCGTCAAGCTGGCGGGCGTAGGCAGCTGTTCCGGCTCCTACAGTTTGAAGCCCTGTCGGCGAGTAGTTGATATTGCCACCACCACCCGAATCCCCGATTTGATACGTAGGGGTATAGTTAATACCAGCGCCATTATCAGTACGCTGGTGGTAGTTGAAGTTGTGCTGAAATTGGCCGCCAAATTGGATAAAGTGATCTCCCTTAAGCTTCGAGAGATCATCGCGAAAGAAGTTATCCTTGCCATCCCAGATACGGGTACGAATCTGCTGTGCGTTGACGTTATAGGGAGAGATGGCAACAGGGAGCGCAGGGGCACTACTCACAGTGCTCTCGCCAAGCGGCTCAATGGCGCCAGCTGCACCCGCAACTTGTGGCGGAGCGCCTGCTCCCTTCCATTGCCAGTCGTTCCGCGTAAAACTGAAATGAAAGTCATTGGTCAAGGAAGAATTTATATTTGTGGTAAGACCAATCACGAAAAACCAAGGGTCCTGTGGACGCGGAGTCAAAGCCACTGGAGTTCCAACCGTGTCGCCTGGGATCGCACCCCCAATATCGACCTGGTTCGTAGTCAACGTCGTAAACTTGTAGTAACGGTAACTCGCAAACAGATGCCACTTCTGCCCAAAATCATGATCGAGACGCGTTGCTAAAAAATTACTGCTTTGCGGAGTACGCACATTTGCGCGATAGCCAATCACATTGAAACCGTCGCAGTACTGACCGGTTAATGGACCACAACTTTGATCGAACGTGCCGGCGTAGTTCATTCCATTGGCACCGATACTTCCCGCATTGGACGCTGGCGCTACGGGTAGCTGCGTGTTGTAGAAATTCTGCAGAGTTGCATTCTGCCCAATCTTGCGAGGGTCGGCAGCCTGAAGTTGACCTTTCGTATAAGTATTGTTCCCAAACTTGAGTTGTCCCAGCTGCAGGAATTGATAAGACGGAACATCCCGCTCATACGTGGCCGCCAACGGATAGCGGAATCCCTCGTAGTTCCCAAAAAGATAAGTCTTGCCGCCTCCTTTGTAAGGAGCAATCGGACCTCCCGCCGCACCCCCAAAGCGACTATAGTGATAGCTCGGTTTAGGCGTATAGCCTCCTCCTGTAAATCCAACAGGAAAATTGTTCTGCCAGGTATTTCCACCAATGTTGCTATCCAGGTAATATTCATAAATAGTTCCATGCACCTGGTCCCTGCCGCGTTTAGTTACAATCTGCGACTGCGAGCCGGATGAGTTATTGAAGTCAGCGGTCTGTCCAGAAGTAGAAACCTTGAACTCTTCAATGCTGTCCTGAGGCATGGGCACAACGCCGCCAGCGCCCGATACTCCGCCAAGTGCTCCTCCAACGGTAGAATTGATGTTGTTGCTTGTGTAAACGCCTTGGGTGCCGTCCATATCCGCTGTATTGCTTCCCCCATCCAGTTGGAAGGTCGCCTGGTCAGCCGTCGTGCCCGCCACATTGCCCCCTGGAGTAACACCTGGTTGCAATGTAGTAAACGTAGCTACGTCACGTCCAATCGCTGGTAACGAATCCACCATTGCCGGATCTACCGTCGTCCCAGTGGAAGCGTTCATCGTCTGCAGATCCGCATTCGAAGCCACCACCTCTACTGTCGTACTCTCTGCACC
>CALMVK010000243.1 GCA_937873145.1 uncultured Granulicella sp.
GGCGATGGCCGAGCCCGCGCAGGCGCGCGGCTTCGGCGGTGGCGGCTTCGGCGGCTCAGGGGGCGGCGAGTCTGGCGGCGGCGGAGCTTCCAGGGACTTCTAAGGCGTAGTGATACAGTACAGCGGACGAACAAACGGAGGAAGAATGAAGGGTTCGTGGATAGGGTTGGGCGCGGCGTTGATTGTCATTTTGGCGCTGCTGCTGGTAGGCGGAAGCTACGTGAGCGCGCGCAACCAGATGGTTTCGAAGACCGAGCATGTGGACGCCATGTACTCGGATGTGAATGTGGAGCAGCAGCGCCGGCTGGACCTGATCCCCAATCTGGTGGCTTCGGTAAAGGGCTATGTGGCCGAAGAATCGACGGTGCTGACCAACATTGCGAACGCGCGGGCAGGAGTCGTCGCCGCTGGAGGAGACCGGTCGGCCAGCATCAAGGCGAACGCAGCGTTGGACGTGGCGATTAGCCCGCTGCTGCGGCTGCAGGAGGCGTATCCAAACCTGAAGTCGAACGAGCAGTTCCGCACGCTGACCGATGAGCTTGCCGGTACGGAGAACCGCATCCAGGTGGCGCGGCGCCGATACAACGTAGCTCTCGAAGACTACAACGTGTACGTGTCGCAGTTCCCGAACAGCTTGTGGGCGGGCTCGAAGTTTCCACGCCGCGACGAGTACTTCAAGGGCGACCCCAGCAACGCCGTCGCGCCCAAGGTCGACTTCGGCAAGTAACGCGATGCGCATTCTGTACGCAGGCGGACAGGCTCCGGGCAGTTCGAGCCTGTACCGCCGCTGGGCGCTTGAAAAGCTTGGGCATGAAGTCGTGCCGTTCGACATCCATGCCTATCTATACGAGCACTCTCTGCTGCACAAGATTGCCTTCCGACTGGCGGCTGGACCCAAGACGGAGGCTTTGAATCGCGATCTCCTGCGGCTTGCCGAGCAGGTGCAGCCGGAGGTGTTCTGGGCGGACAAGGTGCTGCAATTGCAGCCGCGTACGTTAGAGACGATGGAGCGCATGGGGATAACGACCGTGAGCTACATGATCGACAATGCCTTTGGGCCGCGGCGCGATCCGGGCTGGCGGCTGTACACCAAGGACGTACCCTGGTTCGATCTGCACATTACGCAGCGGGATGTGAGCGTGCGGGACCTCAAGGCACGTGGCGCCCGCGCGGTGATGAAGGTGCAAACGGCCTATGAGCAGACGATCCACTACGCGCCGCTCCAGCCGCCGGCGGAGACGAGCCGCGACCGAGGGGTCTCGTTCATCGGCACGCCCTACGACGATCGGGCCGAGATCCTGACCAGGCTGGGCACAGCGGGTGTGCCGGTCGTGATCTCCGGCAATCGGCGGTCCTGGCAGAGGGCGCTCAACGCGGAGGCATTTGCGGCTTTCTATCGCGCAGGCGAGCTGTACGAGCAACAATACCGTGAGGCGATCTGGCGTTCGAAGATCAATCTAAGCTTTCTGACGCGCTCCAACCAGGACGAGTACACCCACAAGAGCTTCGAGATCGCAGGCTGCGGAGGGTTTTTGCTGGCGGAGCGCTCGGAGGGCCATGCGCTGAAGTTCAGGGAGGATGAGGAAGCCGTCTTCTTCTCTGGGTATGACGAGCTGCTGGCAAAGGTGCGGCAGTATCTGCCGGACGAGGTGGCACGTGCGCGGATCGCCGCCGCCGGCCATGCCCGCGCCGTACGGGATGGATACCATAACGATCATCAGATCGCGCTGATGATGGAGCGGGTACAGGCGATCCGTGTTGATATCTTGGCGCGGCGGCAAGGGAAAGCTTGAGCAAATCTGCCGCATCCGATCGGACCTCTCAGCGACCGGAGAAAGATGCTCTAAAACTGCTCTGCCTGGAGCATCA
The DNA here is from genome assembly GCA_937873145.1 of uncultured Granulicella sp. Lineage (GTDB taxonomy): Bacteria > Acidobacteriota > Terriglobia > Terriglobales > Acidobacteriaceae > Edaphobacter. The sequence goes on from CALMVK010000243.1 coordinate 1,870, forward strand.
AGAGTCCGCTGTAGGTATCCGCCGCCACATTTGTCAGGCCGGCGAGATTGATCTCGAGGCTTAGCGTGTCGGTGCGCGTGATCGGCGGCAGCGTTGCGACGGCAAGCGATTGCGAATAGATCTCAAGGCCCGCGTTGGCGGCGCCCCACGGTCCTGTCTGCGTGAAGGCTGTAAATGTCGTCGGCAAGCCGGTGGTGCATCTGCCCAGGACGGCAGAGCTGGGAAGCACGTCCGCGGAGCTGGCCTGACCGGTAAGTGCGGCCGTCGAACTGCTAAAGTAGCCGTAAAGATTGAGTGTGCCGATGACCGACGCCGTCCCGGTCAGCCTCGTCACGATGGAGACGGAGACATTGCCGGCGGCGACTCCGCCGGCCACCAAGGTAAAGCTCACCGTCGCGGGAGAGGCCGAGACGGTGAGCGTACAAGTGAGGCAGATCAGGTTCGTCTTCACGGGCTGGAGACGTGCCGGCATCCGGATTGCCTGCGCCTGCCCGACGCGAGCTCCGGCAAGCAGAAGGCAGAAGGTGAAGAGCGCGCGCAAGCGCCAGGTTGGCTGAAGAGGACGCATCATGAGAGCCTCGGGTGCTGCAGCACGATGACCGCACTGCCCGTTTGCCGTGCTTCGAGAATGCTGGGCAGCGGGCCGGGATCGGAGATTACCTCCCAGTGGCCCTCGTTGAGGAACTCCGTAAGAAGAACCTTGACCGAATGCATCCGCAAATGGTTTTCTCGCAGCAGAAAGCGCCCTTCTGAGTCGGTGTAGAGAACCGCACCATCGATCTGCAGAGCCGCACCGTCGATTGGAACTCCGGCGACCGTCAACACGCGTCCGCTCACCACGTAGTCACCCATGGGAACCTCGTCCGGAACGATGCTTTCCGCGCGACTGCGGAAGAGCAGGGTCTTCGCATCGAGCGTATATCGCAGCTTGCCGGTTGGATCGACGACGGAGGAGCCATGCAACACCAGCTTTCCGAAAAGGTTCAGTTTTGCGTCCAGGATCAGCGACTGCTGCAGCGACCGGTTGTTTTGGGAGGGAACGTAGAAGGTGTCGTACCCGGCCGAGAACTCGAGCAGGTTGGAGAGAAAGGTGCCGCCGAAGTTCACGTTGGCTGTGCCATTGGAGACGGTAACGTTCTCCGTCACGGTGATGCGCGCGTTGACTGTCTCGGACAGATTGGTAATCATGCTTTCGCTGGCCGGCGCATGGAGCGGGCGATTGGCTAGATAACTCGCGTTGACCTGATAGCGGGAGCCAATGTTGCGCAGGGCTGTCAAGGACACGGAGCGATTCTGCAAAACTTCGTCTGCCGTCCGGGCGTACGTGGAAGAGAAGAGATTGGCATTGACCTGCGCGCCCAACACCCGCATGCCTACGGTGCCCTCGTCGACCTTGCTTTGGCCTTCGTCCGCGCCGTTGTTGATGGGCACAAGGAACTCCTGGTGGCTTACGCCAACCGACAGAAAACGGGCTGGCCGCACGGTGAGCAGCAAGTTGCTGCCGGTGGGTTCCGCGAGAAAGGGAGAGGGGACAAAGGCGCGTTGGAACTGGCTTCCTGCGGCAAAGTAGGCGGCTTGCACATCGTACCGCGGCCGGAAGACCTGGGCGCTCGCAGCGGCGTACGGCGCATTGGTGCCGACGCCCCCTGCAAAGGCAAGGTGCACTTTGGGAAGAGGAGTCCAGTTGACGGCCGCCAGTTGGGTAATCTTGCGCGCGAGCACGGTGTCCGAGAAGAGATCCAGATTGCGACGTACGGTCTTCGCCACCATCAGGATGCCGGCTGGATCGTTACCTTGGGCTCCTTCAAAGAAGGGACTGCTGTACTCGAGCGACGTGACTCCGGCAAACCCCACAATCTCGCTGGTGGGATGGAGGATGCGGGCGCCGATGCCTCGCGTCAACAGATAGTGGCTGCTATCGAAGATGTCGGTCGGCAGCCGGAAGGGCAGCCGAAAGTCGCCTGCGAGCATCTGGCCAAAGCTGGTCGGACGTACCGTATGGGTGCCTTCCAGCAAATGCCCGTCCACAAAGCCGATCCCGCCGGTGAAGTCGTAGCTGCGCGTATGGATCGTGAGGTCGCCGCCCTGCGAGTCGTAGAGCGTAGAGGCTCCGCCGGCAAGCTCGATCACCTGCGCGGTCAGCGTGGAGGGTAGGAGCGTGGTTCCCGTTACAGCGATAAGGAAAAGAATCCGGAGGGCGAGCATGGTCGGTCACCGCGGTAGCCGCGAAGCTACTGCACCTTAGGAGGAAGTGGCTGCTTGAGGTCGAAGCGAGGGAACTGGATCAGCAGTGCATCGGGGCTGCCTTGCTTGTCCCAGGAGAACTCCACGTGCCGGCGTGCCCCGGGAAGCATTGGAAAGCCGGAGGCCAGTACCTCGTTTTTGCCGCCGCTTGCATGCACGGCCTGCACCCGGATCAACGAAACGCCGAAGTTGTCGAGATCGAAGCTGACCGTACCCTTCTGCGTGTCGAACGAAGCCTGGCTGACGACGAAATCCTTCCGCTCCGCCTGCTGCTTTTGGTAGAGATACACCGTGTGCGGCAGCAGGATACGGACCTTCATTCCGGTCCCGGCATTGAGCGGCGTGAAGCCCGCGTAGATGGTGAACCATGCAGGCGTGCTCTCGACCTTGACCTTGTAGAAGACGTAGAGGCTTTGCTTGGGAGCAAGCCGGAAGCTGGAGGCCGAGAGTGACAGATGAACCGTGCTATCGAGCGCGCGGAAGATCCCGCGGCCGTTTTCCCCAATCTCGAAGCTCTTGGGATCGAGGACCACGGCCATAGGGGTGAGAGTGTCGTTGGTGACGAGGAACTTGCCATCTGCCTGTCCCGTGTACTCGGAGATGATGGGCTGAACGGATTGAGCGCGCAAGACGGCCGGCATAAGGAAAGCGACGACGGCTGCCGAGCACCTGCAAACAGACATGGCTGTGTTCATGAAGGTCACGAGAGCCTCCTTAGCGATTGGGTTGAGGATGAGTTCTAAAGAGCCTGGGCCAGCAGCGTCAACGTCCCTGTGTAGGTGCCGGCCGGCAACTGCGGCAGACCGCTCAGGTTGATCTCAAGATTCAGGCTGTCGGAACGCGAACTGGCTCTGTTCGAGGCCGTGAGACTGACCGTAAATAGAGTCAGCCCCGCACCGGCAGGTCCAAGCACAGCTGTCTGAGTGAAGGCTGTGTAGGCAGTCGGCGTGCCGGTACTCACCTTGCCCAGAACCGCAGACGTTGGAATATTGTCCGGGGTTGTGGCGCCATCGGTCAGCGCGGCCGAGGAAGAGGAGAAATAGCCGTCCAGGACCAGGTTGGCGCGTGTGGGCAGCAAAAGCCAGTTCGTTGTGATAACGACGGGGGTCGAAGCTGTGGACGTCGCACCTTGCGCAAGCGTGAAGTTGACCGTGCTGGGTGTGGCTGAGATGGACAACGTCTCGGCCAGGACTGCGTTCAGTGCAACTGTTTGTGCGCCACTTACGATCTGGCCGTAAGCGGAAACTCCCATGGGGACAAACAGAAGTGTTAGCAAACGTGGAAGCGATCTACGAACGTTGAAAGCGAGCATCGGAACAAACCCCTATGGAATTTGTGTCTGATCTCCTCGGTACAAGAGAGACTCTATAAATTGCACTTTGCTCCGTATAGCTGCTCTAAATAACGGGGAAGACAAGCACATGGGTAAACAATACGCATCCCGTGAATTTTTTTCGATTACACTTCTGTTGCACGCAGGCAACCGAATGAACTATTACATGCGTCACAGGTTTTTTCTCGACCTTGGAGCTCGGCGTTAGAGCAAACGACCCTCTGAGAGATCACGGATCAGCCCTAAATCGGCAGCAAGGAAGTCGTATCCGGGCAGTGCCGTCAGCGAGGACCATCGCACGTCGTTGAAGATGCGGTTCTCGATGGTGCCGGTAAAATTATGAACGACAAAAAACTGCAGGTCGATCGCTCCACCGTTGCGGTACTTGTGCCGGATGCCGGCGACGCGGCGGCCAATGGTGGCCGTGATGCCGAGTTCTTCCTCCAGCTCGCGCGCGAGTGCCTGCTCGGAGGTCTCGCCGTCCTCGACCTTGCCGCCAGGGAACTCCCACTTCAAGCTCATCGGCTGGTCAGGTTTACGCTGGCAGATTAGAACTTCCGGATACGCAGAGGCATTCTCCGGGTTCGCTGGATCGGAGACACGCAAAATCAACGCCGCAACCACCAGTCGTGCTGGTCTTTGTACGGCACTCTCGGCGCGACGATCCAGTTTCCGTATCAGCTCTTTCATCCGCTGCCTCGTTAGACGAGATACTGCAATGATTGTCGCAGCCCGCCGGCCTACGCGGTTAGTGGTAGAGCAGGTACGGACGGCGGTTCGACTCGAATGTAAGGATGCCCTTGTGCCAAATGTCGGCAATTTCGCGTGGGTCGCGATCCTGCTTCACAGCTTCCAGGGTCTCCGTGTTGAGCAGGATGGTTCTCGCTTTTTCAAGCTGAAACTGCGTTGGATACAGATGATGCAGCGCCGACAACAGCTCGACGCCCATCTCCGGCGTGTCCAGATGGCTACGATCCGT
>CALMVK010000244.1 GCA_937873145.1 uncultured Granulicella sp.
GCTTGAAATGATGCTTTCGATTGCATGTCTGCCATCATCAATTGCCGCAGTTTCATCAGTTGGTCGATTTGTTCGGCGGCGACCTGGTTTCCAACCTGTACAGCTTGAAGCTGGCCGTCTGACGACTGCGACATGGACGTAAGCTGATTCAGCAAATCCTTCTCACTTGAAAGCTGCGACGACTGAAGATTCGCCGCCCCTAAAGCGTGCTGTGTGGAATCTAAGCTCGTCTGAGACCACTGTTTGTAGTTGAGCGAGAAGTTCTGAGTCGGCTTGTAACCAAATCCGCCGAACTTCGCCGTGAACTGTTGATCAAGGTTCGCCATGTTGTACGACAACGATTCCCCACCTTGTACAACCTGCTGCAATCCGATGAGGTCCTGTGCCACCGGCCCAAACAACTGAGGGCCAATGATCGTCCCATCTTTCATCTGCTGTTGGTACTGGCTGATTTGAGTAAGGTACTGTTGCCCTTGTTGAATGTATTGCTCAAGAAGTGCGATGTTGTTGAGAATCTGAGTGGGCTCCGTCGCAGCGATGATCGCTGTAGCGTTAGCTTCCCGAGGAGTTCCTAGGCCGATGCAAAAGACACCAGCCGCCGTCAATCCAGCGATGAATCGTTGACCTCTCATAGCTTTATTCCCTTTCCGTTGTTTGTGGTTGGAGCGTTTGGAGCATTCGAATCCGAAGAACCTCTGCCCATTGAGACATCACCGTTCCACCAGACCCACTGGCCCGTACTCGCAGCCATTGTTCGACCCACAGCGGATCGTTCTGGTATTTGTTCATCATCTCCTCTGCTGCTTTGCGATCTTCTACGGAGGAGACACCGACGAAGGCTAAAGCGACTTGCCCTAAGCCGAGGCCAACCAGCCTACGTCCAAGCGGCGAAGAAATGTAGTATTGCCGCTTTGGAATGGCTGTTTGGATGATGGAAATTTCTTTCGAGTTCAAGCCTAGCTGCTTGTAGAAGTCCCGTGAGTTAACGTTGCCGGCCTCAGCATTCGGCAGAAGGATCTTCGTTGGGCAGGATTCGAGGACGACATCTCGAATGGGCGAGTTGATTACGTCAGAAATACTCTGCGTTGCCATAATCACGCAGGCGTTTTTACGCCGCATCGTTTTGAGCCAGTCGCGCACCTTATTGCGGAACAGTTCATGTTTTAGGTACACCCACGCCTCATCGAGAATGACCAGGGTAGGAGTACCGTCGAGCCGTTTTTCAATTTGACGAAAGAGGTACAACAACACTGCCACCAGGCCACGGCTGTTGCCGCCGTCGCCTGAGCCCATGAGGTTTTCCATCTCGAATACGGTGAACTGTGCCGTTTTGAGCGAATCTGCCTGAGCATCCAAAAGCTCGCCCATCGGCCCGTCCAGCGTATAGCCACTGAGAGCGTCCCTGACTTCGTTGTTTTGCACCGAGGCAAGAAACTCCGTCAGAGACCGGTGATCGGGAGAGATAGCCAGCGACTTGATGCCGTCTGAAATTGCCCTCCGATGGGCCGGTGTGATCGGGTTAAGACCACCAAGCACACACAGCGATTCAATCCAGTCGTTTGCCCAGGCAATGTCCCCCGGATCGTCGATGTCTTTCAAGGGGCAGAACGCCAAGTCCGACTCGTTCCCCCCAAGGTCGTAAAACTCCCCTCCAGTCGCTTTGTTTAGAACGTACATCGACTTGCCTTTATCAAAGCAAAAGACCTTCGCGTTCGGATAGCGGAACCATTGCGCCGCGATTAGGCCTAGGAGTGTACTTTTACCAGCACCAGTAGGGCCAAGGATCAGCGTATGGCCTACGTCAGATACATGCAGGTTCAATCGAAACGGCGTTGCTCCCAGACTGGTAGCAAGAAGCAGCGGCGGACTTCCTTGAGGCATCAGCGCAGAAGGATTGTGCCGTTCGCCGGTCCAGACCGCAGCTATCGGCAACGAATCGGCAAGGTTGATCGTGTGGACCAGGAACCGCCGAAGGTTGCGATACCCGTCACCCGGAAGAGATCCACGCCATGCTTCTACAGCGTTGACCGATTCAACCCGTGGAGCGTACCCGGCGTTCTTGACGATCTTGACGACCGAGGCGACGTTTTCATCCAGGCGGTTTATATCGTCGTCCATCAGAACGACGTTCGACGTGTACATGGCGAATTGCACATCGCCTGCACTCGCTACGCTCATGGCCGCTTCAGAATCATTCGCCATCTCTAAAGCGAAATGATTGATCGTTCCATTTGGACGATTCCACAATTGGTCCATGAAACCACGGACCTTACCACGCCACCGCTTATGCTTCTTTTCGAGCACGTTCCGAGCTACTTCCGGATCGAACATCTGAGCACGACTATTCCAGCGGTATTCAAAGGGCAGAGTGTCCATAGCCGCCAGGATGCCGGGAACACTATGCATCGGAAAGCCGTCGATAGCGATTACGCGCATGTGGCGATCACCCATCTTCGGTTCCATGCCCGCGACAAAATCCTCAGCTCCAATGTAGTCATGCAGGTAGACAGGGATTGCAGGAAGAGCAAACTTATAGTCAAGACCCGTAACGCAGCGTCGAACGTAGCGAAGCAGGGTGTCGAAGTTTTGAACGTATCCCAATTCATCCGTCAGCTCGATTCGACCAAGGCGGCGAGCAGGAAACATCGAGCAGAAAATGTCTCCGAACTGAGCCACCTTTGCTTTGTAGTATTCGAGGACGCGGGAGGCGATATCGACTTTCGTCTTTTCGCTTCCTTCAAACATGAAGCCTTTCAGGGCTTCTTCCTTCTGCATTGGCGGCAGGTAGGTGAGCGTCATGAAGTATTCACTCTCGAGGTGTGTTCCTTCGACAGTGAATTGTTGACGTCGTTCCATATCAATCAACCGCGTGACCGGGTCAGGAAAATAACCGCCATCTGGATAGTCAGGAGCGAAGCTGCGAATAGCATCGCAATGAATCATCCACCCCGAACCCAACTTGAGAATGCTATTCAGTCGCGCACTGATAGAGGCCATCTCCTCATACGTTGCAGCCGCGAGATCAGGCCCACGATACGACC
>CALMVK010000245.1 GCA_937873145.1 uncultured Granulicella sp.
GTCTCAAGCCAATTCCAACGACGCGCTAGTAACTAGATCGTGAACAAGCTCTTAGCGAACCTAGGCCGCTTCGATGAAGCACTACAGCTGACCGATGAGGCTGAGGCAAAGATTCGTCAGTACGATCTGAAACCTCATCTTGTCGACCTTGGTCGCCTCCGCGCGATTACCTATCTGTTGATGAATCAAACGCCCAAGGCCATCGACCAATACAACGGGGCCATCCGACTGGCGGAGCAGATCGGCTACTGGCGAGCCGTCATGCAGGACGGAGAGGAACTTGCAGGCGTGTACGAACAGCAGAAGGCGTTCGACAAAGCGCTGGCAGTCGTGAATACAGCGCTCGACGCAAGCAGCCACATCCCTGAAGAGGTTTGGCTCACGCCGAAAATCCTCGCCAGAAAAGCTGACATCCTGACGAAAATAGGGCGGGTTCAGGAATCCAACGCTCTCTATCATCAAGCGACTGATGTGTTGGATGGGCTCCTTCTCAAGGTGCCCACCGTTGGCATGGAGCGAAACCTCATCACTGAGCTTGGAAACGTGTATTCGGGGTTCTTCAATTCGCTCTGTGAGCAGGGACAGTACCCTGAGGCTTTTCAGGTTCTGGAGAAAGGACGTGGTCGCATCGAGGCTCAGTCTCTCGAGCATCACCAGAGTGCCGACCCAACACATCTCAGTGCAGCTGAACAAAATCTCGCGGCACTGAATACCGTACTGCTGAAGACCGATGATGAAGCCAAACGCTCGTCGTTATTAAAGAACATCGCAACGACGGAGGATTCGCTACAGACGAGTGCCCTGGCGGAGCAGGCGGCAGATACACCCGTTGCACTTCATGATTTACAGAAGGATCTGACACCTCAAGAGCTGGTTCTCGAATATTCCCTTGATGACACACAGTCCTTCGTACTGGCTGTGACAGATACGACGGTGGAGCGCTACTCGTTAGGTCCGAGGCGTGACTTGGAGGGGCTGGCCCAACGTTATCGAGCCTTGCTGAGCAAAGAAAAGGATGATCCACAGTTGGCCAGCGATCTCTTCTCTAAGCTACTGGGGATCTCTCCGGAATACCGGATTAAACGATCGGTCATCCTGGTGCCGGATGGGAAGCTCTCACTGCTTCCTTTTCCCGCCCTGATCGATGGCAACAAGTACATCATTTCGGACCATGTCATCAGCACGGTGCCCTCGAGTACGGTCCTGCACCTGATTCGGGGACGCGCACGAGGAAGGACGGGACGATTGCCCTACGTTGGAGTGGCGGCCTGGACCCGGCCGTCCTCCCCGTTCGCGGTCGTCCGCCGCGCGGTAGAAGGGCCAGAAGAGAGCGACTTCATCGCGCTGCCGCAGAGCAGAACTGAGGTCGTGAACGTTGGCGAGAACCTTCCCAAGCCCAGCAGGATACTCCTCGGGAGCGACGCCACGGAGACGGTCTTCAAGAACCTTCCCCTGGGCGACTACGACGTGCTTCACCTTGCCCTCCATGGTTATGCTGACCTGGACTATCCGGAGCGTTCGTCTCTCGTGTTTGCGCCTGATGTGAATGGGAACAACGATGGGCTCCTACAAGTTCGTGAGGTCCGGCTTTTGAACCTAAATGCGAACCTAGTGACGTTGTCTGCCTGCGATACTGGAGTGGGCCCCACCGGCTTGGCGGGTGTAGCGAACCTCGCAAATGCATTCATCGAGGCTGGAGCGCGGACGGTGGTCTCAACACTCTGGGAACTCGATGATCGTGCCACAGCCAAGTTGATGGCCGACTTCTACGCCCGTTTAGCTGCCGGAACTGAAAAAGGCGAGGCTCTGGCTTTGGCGCAGTTAAGCCTTGCGAACGCCGGAGTCGCTCCATATTACTGGGCGAGCTTTGGGGTGGTTGGGGACCCAGCCGGCTCTCTTTACCCTTCTTCCCGTGTGTCAGCGCCGACCGCGAATGCATCTACTTCTGAAAACCAGCCAATACAGAAATGATGCCAATGTCCAATCTGCCCGCACTCACGAACGACATGAAGCACGAGATCCTTGAAAAAGTGCTCGCTGCACTCCAGACAAAGTTTTACAAGCCTGAGCTACTTAATGCCCGCTGGGATGAGGCCGTTGCGGCGAGGCGACAATCGGTAGAGAGCGCGCCGACACACGAAGCCTTTGAAGAGGCCGTTTCCAGCTTACTGAAAGAGCTGAAGACCTCTCATTTCGGCTTCTTCCATGGGTCTGCTCATAGAGCTTCTAGCCGCGCTGCACTGAGTGCGACCTACCTTGAAGAAGATACAGATCACGGCAAGCGATGGGTGTTCCAGGACGTCCATTCCGGAGGTGCTGCAGCAACGGCCGGCATAGCACCAGGAGATATCCTGCTCTCCGTCAGCGGAAAGCAGATTATCCCGCCAGAACATCCTGTCTTCCCGATGGGAGAGGTCCTGGATGTAGAGGTGGATACCGGGTCCGGATCCGTGAAGATGGTTCGAGTCGATGTGGCACGTCCGAAAGGGAAGAAACTTCACTTCATCGAGCCCACCCTGGTTGAATCCAGACGGCTGACTTCAGACCTGGGGTATTTGAAAGTAGCCATGTTCCCCGGCATGGCGGGGATGGACGTCGCAAACCAAATCTCAGCAGCTGCAGACGAGCTTGAAGGGACCACAGGGCTCATTTTGGATCTGCGCGGGAACACGGGAGGCGGCGTTGGAGCCTTACGCGTCATGAGTCTGCTCACGCCCGACAGAATGCCGGTGGGTTTCTCGCTTAACCGGAACTGGAAGGGCAATCTCGCAGAAGAGAAGACGGGCTTCACCCGCTTCAACTCAATACCGGAAAAGAAAAGCGGCCTCTGGCTACTAGCGCTGCGCTTCTTCCCAGCGATGGTTCAGAAGTCTCCGATCGTCCTCGAGACCGAGGGTCTTGGAAAGCGGAGCTTCCAAGGCAATATCGTGCTCTTAGTCGACAGACACACGGCAAGCGCGGCCGAGATGATCGTTGCTTTTGCCCAGGACAATCAGCTTGCGACCGTTGCTGGAGAAGATACCGCCGGTCGGCTGCTGGCAGCAGATTCGGTCAAGGTCGGGCACGGCTATCGGTTGGCTCTTCCGACCGGCTCGTACCACACATGGTCGGGCAGAGTGCTAGAGGGTACGCCTATCAAGCCTGAGGTGAAGCTCCCCTTTGATTGGCGCGGACGGAGAACGGGCAAAGATGAACAGCTCGAGCGGGCTCAGTCCCTGACGGCTATCGGATAGTAGTAGGTCGCCTGATCCGCGCCGTGGACCGTTGCCAAATAGTAAATGCCCTGTTTCACGTGAGTCAGATCGAGGGTCACCCTTAAGGAGGTGTCCTTACCCATCTGAGTTGCTGTGCCCTTCGCGACAGCAACAGGTCCCGAACCCGTTCGATCCGTGAGGATCTCTACCGAGTAGGGTCCGTCGTCACTGAAGAGGGGAAGCTTAATCGTCAAATCATCGAGACGACGGGGCATACGGAGTAGGGGCTCCTGCACTGAAGCGCGTCCTCGGGTAGCACTTTGATTCGTCAAATCAAGCGTCTGAATCGCCGCCAGCTCTTGATGCGC
>CALMVK010000246.1:0-1954 GCA_937873145.1 uncultured Granulicella sp.
AGATTACTGTCGCATAGGATGTTCGCTAGGGCACCTGGAGCAGGGTACCGGGTGCTCTTGCAGCAGGGAAGAGAAGAACGAGCTACGATGTGGGGCCTAGGAGGCGGACATCGCTCAACAGGAGAGGCGGAGAGCGTGAGGGCTTGTTGCGGAAAGAATCGATGTGCGGCTGTGGGTGGCTTGGGGGCTACAACGCCGCATAACAGCAGATACGGGGATTCGGGCTTCGCCAGGAGGTTGGCTTACTTGATGCGGTCTTTGATGAGGCCGATCTCGGAATCGTGGCGGCCGAGTTCGCGGTTGAACATGGAGATGTCCGCCTGCATCCGGTCCATTTTGCTCTCGAGCTTGTGAAGCGGTCCTCCATGCGTTTTTTTAGCTTGTCGATGGCATCTTCGAACTTGTTCTGGTTCCAGAAGGTGCCGAACAAAATGACCAGGATGGGAAGGCCGACGGTGAGTGTGTCGTGCATTTTGCTCCTTTCCATTTCTCTACCATGACGGCACCTAGTTTATGCGGCTCAAGCCTGAATGGCTCGCTTTATTCGGCTCAGGCCAAAAGGACGCTTTAAAGCCGTGGCTAAAGAAGAGGCGGATCGGGCTTGTAGTTCTCCTTTTCTTTTTTGCCGGTGGGATCGAGCGGCTCTTCCTGCTCTTGTTCGCGGACGATCTTCGGCACGGCGTAGGGAAGTTTCAGGCCGGTTTCGGCGGCGGATCGTGCGTCGGGGGTGAGACCGGGGACGGAGAGCGCGGCGTGGTACTCGGTCAGGGCATGCTGCCGTTCGGTAGGCTGCTTGGCGTCGTAGAGTCGGCCGAGATAGATGTGCGCCCAGGCCAGGGTGTGGGGGGTGTGGGCGGTGTGGACGACGTCCTGGAACTCGTCAAACGAGTCCTGGGGGTCGCTTTGGAGCAGGTGGACACGGGCTTTCACGAACATGGCGTCGCCGTGGTCCTGATGTGGGTCGGCGAGGGAACGGTCGGCAAGGGCTTCGGCACCGTCAAGGTCGCCTTCGAGCAGCTTCTTTTCGGCGAGCATCAGGCCGGTAGGTGCGGGCCGGACGAGGGTGACGAAGTCGGTCGAGCTTTGGGGAAGGAACTGGATCTGTTCAGCCTGGTGGCGAACGCGGTCGACATCCATGCCGTAGACCATCTCGCCCATGCTCTCGCTGAGGCCCTCGGGCGTGTGTTCGAGAGTGGCGAACTGGCCGTAGAAGTAGTCGGTGAGGACCCAGCCCTGGCGCATGTCGAGCTCCACCTGTTTGCGACGGAGGAGTTCCCCCTGCCGGTCATAGGAGCTCATCTCTTCGTCGTAGCGGGCGAGCTCGGCGCGGGTGCGGGAGCCGGTAGGCTTAGTGGGAGCTGGCCCGGTGTCGAGCGTGCGCGCTTCAATGGCCTTGATCATGCACTCGGTGACGAGCGCCATGACGTCGGACTTGAAGAGGAACTCGATGGGCGCTTCCTGCACGGGTTTGAGCAGAGGATTGAGCCGGGTGATGGATTGGGCGCGAGCGTAGACGAGGGGGTCGAGGACGTACTGCAGGTAGAGGTGGCGGATCTGGTCCAGCTTGATGGTGCCGACGCTGTTGGGTGAGGTAACGATGGCGTAGTCGCTGGCATAGATGCGCGCGTTGGGCGTATTGGGGGAGAGCATGGGTTCTACCAGGATGAGCAGGCGGCGGCCATCGTAGCTGCTGACGGGAACCTTCAGGTAGACGTTGGTGGCGAGGATCATGCGCGTCATGGGATCGTGGACGCGGTCGACGATCTCGGTGTACTCCGGGCGGTGCTTGAGCCAGATGGAGTGGAGTGAAGCCTTGTCGGCGAAGTCGCGCAGGAGCGGCAGAATGTTGATGACGCCGAGCGCATCGGGCGGCATATCCGTCTGCTCGGCGATCGGCTTGAGCTCGGGCGGCGGAGAGAGATAAAGCGCGAGCGAGATATATTGGGCGAGCGCG
>CALMVK010000246.1:1964-8084 GCA_937873145.1 uncultured Granulicella sp.
GGGGGCGGGGCGAGCGGCTTGCGCGGGGCGGGCGGAGAGATAAAACGCCCGAGCTTTATATTTGGGGCGCCCCCGCGACCGGGATTGCTGAGCTCATGCTCGTGAATGTAGCCGCAAAGGGCGTCGCGGCTTTGGCGTACGAGCGCAGACTGGGCAAGTGCGGAGTCCATGTCGGCGCGGACTTCGGCGCGGACGGGAAGCGAGTTGGCGAGGCCGGCGTCGTAGCCGCAGGTGTTGAGCGCGGTGGCGAGGTCGAAGAGGGATTCGCTGGTTTCGAGGGTGATGGCGGCGCCACCGGCTTCGGGCTGTCCAACGCGCGGACGAGCCGGGCCGGTGCGAGTCGAAGAGTCAGGGGTGGAACTCGAAGAGGAAGACGACGAGCCGGCGGACGGGGCCTGGGCCGGAGAAGATTGGGCCGGAGCTATGCCGCTCAGCGACGCGAATAGAAGGATGGCGGGAAGGAGACGCATGCAAGATTCCGTACAGAGAAGTCAGAATTTTGACGAACTACAGTAAGGATAAGAGAGCGGAAGATCGCGAGCAAGCTGTAGAAAGCGATCGAGCCCGGCCAATACGCGGGCCGGATCAACTGCGGGCGGTGACCGACACGCCCGAGAAGGTGAGTAGAACCTGTCCGCGGACAGGTTGACCGAAGACGCGCGCTGGCTCGTAGACCTGAAGCAGGAGTTGATCGCGCAGTTGGGCGGCGAGAGAGGCGTCTACGGGACCGGAGAGAAGAGTGTAGTTGAAGATGCGCCCGGAGTCGTTGATATCCGCCTGCACGACGATGGTAGCGTCCGAGCCGGTGGAGAGCGGCTGCAGACGCGCTGCGGAGTAGAGGTAGTGGGGGGCGGTCAGAGCGCCGAGGGGTTCATCGTTGGCGAGCACGGCCTGCGGTGCGACGACGCCGCCGATCAGCAATACCAGGCTGCCGACGAGGACGAGTGCGCTGGCGAACCCGGCCGAGACCTGTAGAAGCATGGGGCGAAGGCGATTCTCCCACTGCACGGTGAAGTTATCGACCCAACTTCCGGTTCGGCGTGCACTTTCGTGAGAGATGGCGAGACGGAGCTTGAGGCCGAGATCCTGAGGAGCCCTGACCGGACCCACAGTCTCAAGGACACGCTGCAGTCCACGCCAAGTGTCGAACTCGTGCCGGCAAGCTGGGCATTGATCCAGATGCGCGGCAATCTCTTGCATCTCGCGCCCGGTGATTGCTCCGTCGAGGTAGCTGGAGAAAGACTGGCGAATGGGTGTGCATGCGGTTTCAGGCAGGCTCAACGCGCACCTCCTGCGAGGGCGCTCGCAAGCCCTTCAGCGACCAGAATCTGTTTGAGAGCGGCACGTCCGCGGGTGAGCCGGCTTTTGACCGTTCCAGCGGGTACGTCGAGGATCTCCGCAATCTCTTCGTAGCAGAATCCTTCCATCTCGCGCAGCACGACGACGGTCCGGAAGACATCGGGGAGCTTGCGCAGAGCATCCTCGACGCGGGCCTTCAGTTCGCCGCGGGCAGCGTGGTCGTAGGGGGATCCGGCAGCGTCGGCGAGCAGAGCGCTCAACCCTGGAGTGTCTTCGCCATCGTCCGTCTCTGGAGCGCCGATGGGGGTATCGATGGTGAGTTCCTGGCGCTTGTGCCGGCTCCACCAACGCCTCTGATTCGAGGCTTCATGCAGAGCGATGCGGTAGAGCCAGGTGCGCAGGCTGGCTTCGCCATGGAAGCTGCGGATATTCCGGAAAACCTTGATGAAGACTTCCTGGGTAATGTCGGCGGCGTCAGCCGGATCCTGCAGGCTGCGGGCGATGAGCGAGTAGAGGGGCTGCGAGTATTGGGCGATGAGGACGCTGAACGCCTCTTCAGAGCCGGCCTTAAGAGCAGCCACCATCGCCGCGTCTTCAGTGCGGACTCCTACCGCGCTTGCCAGATTGCCCATAAGAGTTCCCGCCTGCATTTCGGGTGTCCTTTAGCGTACGACTTCCGTGGGATAGGCTGCAAGCATTCTGTATGCGAGTGGAAGATTAGAACAGCGCCGCCGGCGACCGAGTGCTCGCTCACTCTGGGTACTTAGACACCGCATGCCCCTAAAAATGTTCCCAGCGGATCGTGCTCAGTACCATTCCACGTTTGACTCACAAGGCCAAGTACCGCAAAATGGAGAGAGTGGGCCTGTGGCGCAGCTGGGAGCGCGCTTCCATGGCATGGAAGAGGTCATCGGTTCGATCCCGATCAGGTCCACCAACGAAACCCAACAACTTAGCGGACCCCTGCCAAACGTTTGGCAGTAGTTGGCAGCTATTTCAAACTGCCGTGCAGCCAAGCCATGTCAGTCGTTTCCATCTCCTCCTCTAAGCGCCACACTTCGGCTGATTTTCTCTCTGAGAGATCGCTCAGCCATTCACCATCGCGACCGCTTCGGCTATGGCCTGCGGTCGCATCTTGCTTTTAGCCGCCAGCTCTTTTATTCGTGCCCCTGTAGTTCCTGGTGAATGGAGTTCACCGTGGCGCGTACACCCTCCGGTAGCTCCTGCATGGAGACGTCGGTTGTCGTCGCCACGCGCGAACGCCGCAGGATGCCCTGCACGTCCTTCACTGTCCCTTGCTTCTGGGTAAGCGTTGCGATGGTGCGTCGGATCGGTCAGACTTCTTCTTGTCTTTCTGTCGCGCCGAAATCCTGCCCTTGTAGATCGTCTCTACAAGGGTGAGCGAGTCCGTTTCCTGACGGGGATCCCGACATAGCGAAACAAGGAGCTCTCGCTGCCCTATGAAGGAGGGCAGCGAGAGCCAATGTATCTGTACTGCAGTTTATGAAGTGCACAGTGCGTTTAGTTCTTGGTAGCAGTCCCTATGAACGCCTCTGTCACAAACGTGGAACTATTGGTGCAGGTTCCAACAATACTGCCAGTATTTTTAATGTGACCGACGGTGCAGGCGTACTCCCCGGGCGTAGAGATTTGGGTGTAAGTGGTTCCGTCGAAGTAGAAGGGAAGAAGTACCTGACTCTTATTGTAGAAGTAGCCCACCACGTGGCCGGCCGTGTTGACCGAGGTAGCTACGGTGCCCGTCGCTCCCGGATATTGAATTGGAACAACGGTGCCGTTCTCAAGCAGGAAGCCCGTCGAACTTCCACCACTGCTCGTTTGGTAGCTACCGACGATGACACCATTGTCATTGACATCGCGGAGGGTTGTGCTGTAGCTGCCAGGCACCTGATATCCCTTGTAGCTTCCGTTCTGGAGGATAAATCCCTCCTGAGCTCCGCTGGCCGTTGAGAAGTTCCCGACGACCGTTCCTGAAGAGTTGATACCCGTGGGGATGGAGATGGAAGAAGCTTTCAGGGAAGCGGGAACCTGAATGGTCGTGACGTTGCCCGATGCGTCCATGAGGAAACCAGCGAAGGGCCCCATGCCAACAAGAGTACCTGCAACGTTGATCGCATTGATCGTAGTATCGGGCGAGCCTGAAGTCGGAAGACTGATCGTTTTATAGCTGCCATTGATCTCTGAGAATCCCCAGACACCATTCGCGTAATTGGTATACCAGCCAACCAGTTCGCCGGTAGGCGACAGGTCTGTTCCCGTGGTGGTGTATGCATTAGGAGACGGGTCTTGGAAATAAGTGAACGTGTAATGCTGGGCTTGCGCTGACAAGCAGGCGGCGCTTACTGCGCCAAGAATGCTGATCTTTTTCAAGAAGCTTTTTAGCATGATGTTCTCCGTGTGCTACATACTATTGCAGCTTGGTCCTAAGCAGGACAGGAACAAGCTGCGTAGTAACTAACTTAGGTGTATACCTGCACATAGATGTCAGAGAAATGTCTTTTCAATGTTACTTTCTAATCATCCACGTCTTTCCTTCGGATTCTGGACAGAGGTATTCCTGTAGACGGCTCCTAAAGGCTGTTATGAAGTTGCGAGTTTGATGCCTCATGCTGGTCATGAGGCTTCACCGCAGCCGCACCACAATGCTAGAGGATTGCTTGCTGGAGTGTGTGAGGAGCTTCCATTCCTCAATGGACTCATAGCTGCGTTGTGTGTCAAGGATGCAATTGCCCTCGCCTGCGCGTGGTTACATCTGGAGCGATCTGTCGATACAGCCTAGTTCGGGAAGAGAGAGCATGCCGGCGCGATCCAAAGGCAGGAGTTCCGCGATGCCGCCTGCGACAGAAACGGAGAAGGCACGTACAAGCTTGGCCACCGATGTTCCACGATGCGATAGAAGATGACTCGTTTCGAATCCGGAGTCCAGGCGACCACCATAGCGCCTTCTGGGAAGCTGCCCGCCTTGTAAGTGAGCCGGCGCAGCTCCCCACCTTGTGCTGGGCTCACAGAGACATCGCGTAAGCCACCCAGCCTGCGCATAGACTTGGCCGATGGTTCAGGCGTTCGGGCCGCATCCGTGGCGAATCACAATGGATTTGCGCCACTCTTCCATCGTCGCGTAGATGATGCAGCTCCGTCCGGTTGAGGTATCGATGCGCCAGGTGAGATTGCCTTGGCGGTACCACTGGTAGGGGCCGCTCCCGGCAAAACGAACGCCGTTCTGCGGGTTCGCCGGCAGGGTGTCGGGGCCAGCCTGGAAGCCATTGTGTACGGGAGCAAGCGATGTCTGCGGTGCCTGGCTGTCCGAAGCTGGTCCGCTGGAAGAACGCGCCGCGGTTCCAGGGCTGGCCAGCGCACTCTCCTGCGCGGTGCCTTTGGCTGGGGCGGCATCCTGGAAATCGGTTGCGGCTTCCTGTTGGGCGGTTTTCTTCTTGCGATCGCTTGCGCCATCGGCCGTCTCCCCGGCGTTTTCCTTTAGAAAGCGCGCATGTTCTTCGGGAGTCATACAGCCGTCGCAGTGGACGTCTCCGTTAGCCAGAACCTGCTGATCGTTGTGCCGTCTCCACAAGAGGAATCCACCGGTCAGCAGAGCCAGTAAAACGATGATCCCGACGATTCTCCTGCCCATGTCTCCCCCGCGATTTTCGCTTTTAGTTGGATCTGTGCCGGGCGCCTGCGCCGCGCAACGGTTGCCTTTATTTTAGTGCAACTTACTTGCGCTCCTTGATCTTGTGAAAGAACAGCGAGCGAAACAATCGACCTTCTATTGACTGATCGATGACCCGGAGAGGCTGGGGCGTTCGAGGTTGCAGGGAGGGCCTGGCGTTATGATAGGGACGTGCTGAAATACTCCATCGTCGTGCCCTTCCACAACGAAGAAGAGAACGTGACTACGCTCTACGATCGGCTGAAGGCTGCGATGGAAGTGGTCATGGCGGAGTCTCGTGACAGCTTCGAGCTGGTGTTTGTGGATGACGGCTCGCGCGACCGCACCTACCGGCTGCTCGAAGAGATTGCCGCGGTTGATTCGCGTGTTCTGGTGATCAAGCTGCGGCGCAACTTTGGCCAGACCAGCGCGCTGGCCGCCGGCTTCGACCACGCACAGGGAGAGTTCATCTTGGCGATGGACGGCGACCTGCAGCACGATCCGGATGAGGTGCCGCAGTTTCTTGCCAAGCTCGAGGAGGGCTACGACGTGGTCTCCGGTTGGCGGTCGCAGCGCGGCGACAACTTTCTGCTGCGGCGCCTTCCCTCGCGGGCGGCAAACTGGTGGATGGCCGTGCTCTCCGGTGTGCCGATCCACGACTTCGGCACAACCTTCAAAGCCTACCGGCGCGACATTATTCAGTCCATTCCGCTCTATGGCGAGATGCATCGGTTTATCCCCGCGCTGGCCAGTTGGTATGGCGCGAGTATCTGCGAGATTCCGATCTCAAACCCGCAGCGTACGGCAGGCAAATCGCACTACGGCGTCTCGCGTACGTTCCGCGTCTTCTTCGATCTGCTAACCATTCGTTTTCTGCTGAAGTATATGACGCGGCCGCTGCACTTTTTTGGAAGCATCGGCGCTGCGGGCATGCTGTCCGGAGGTGTGGTCGCGCTGTGGCTTTTGGCGCTGAAGCTGATTACGCATGGAGATGTGCATAGTGACCATGCGCCGATGTTCTCGCTGGCCAGTGTGCTGATTTTGGGAGGCATTCAGATGATGGGGATCGGCCTCTTGGGCGAGTTGCAGGTGCGGCACTTTCACTCAGCGGATCGCCGAGCGCCGTACGCGGTGGATCGTGTGCTGCGTCTGCGCAA
>CALMVK010000247.1:0-1677 GCA_937873145.1 uncultured Granulicella sp.
TTCTTACCTCCCTCGATCTCTGACCAAATTCACCACGAAAGGACACCCCGATGCATACACAACGTTGCTATTCCAAGAGGGAACTGTCGGGTCAGTTGCGCGTCGAATACCTCTTCTCCATCCATGAGCTGGTAGGCATCACCTGTCTTCTTCGAGGTGGGAGGTTCTCGGCGCCTTCCTAAAAGCCGGCGAAGCCAGGGCCGAACGCCTGATCGAGACGGACGGTGGTTTCCTTTTCCTCCAGAGCATCTCAGGACGGCGAAGCACGGGGGCCATCTACGCCTACAACGAAGCCGCAAAGGTCTTCCTGTGGATGCGCTTCGACAGAGACGACGACCTCGATGGTGTCGACTTCGATCGCGCTGTATGGGCGTATCGCCTTCTCCAGTGGACAACGCTGGAGCGCATGGCGAGGGAGCAACTAACCCCCGAAGGAGGAGGTGAGGACAGTCTGTCCACATCGGATGTCGAGCTTCGCGACACCCTCATTCACTGAGATCGAAAGGCGCACAATGATGCATTTTCTTTCCCTCCTTGCCCACGCAGTCCATTGGATCCTGCTAAGTGGGATCGTCCTCTGCGTCCTCCTCACGGCCCTGCAAATCCTATTGGGTCGCGAACTGACCCAACTGCCCCTCCTGTTCGGCTCCGCGATGCTGCTCGCGGTAGGCGGGGGCTTTGTCTTCGACGGAAGCCCGCAGGGCGTGTCGCTTATCTCGGCAGTTGACGCCGACAAACTTATGAGAGCAACGCTACGGCTGTTTGGGTCCCTCTTTGTCGGGGCCTTCTTGGGCCTCGTCTTTGCACTGATGTTGAAGAAAGTCCTCGAGTAGGAGTCTTCCCCGTCCTCGACAGGTTTCGAGCGAATCTGACGGAGCCGGCGTGGATTGACGAGATTTTCAGCCCGTTTTACAACTTACCCAACTTCAGAAAGGAGCAAACCATGAGTACAGCAGCTCAGACGCCGTGGATTCCGCCGCGGCCAACGCCCGAAATCCTCAAAACAGACCCGGCCCTGGTGGCGGAGTACTGCTCATGGTTTGTGAACCGGCGAGCCTACACCCGGCAGTCCGACTGCCCAAACCCTGACAACAACCGCTACTACTACTTCCAGCCCAAGGAGAGGGAGACGAAGAAACGGCTCGCCCTGACAGACAGCACTGTTCGGCTCCATCTCTCAGGCACACAGACGATTGGTCTTTATGCCATCAACCCGGAGACGCAGCGGTCGAAGTGGGTAGCGATCGACGCGGATTACACGCGAGCCCACCGTGACCTCGCGGCTCTGAAGCTGGAACTGAAGGAGGACGGGGTCGAAGCCGCTCTCGAGATGTCCCGGCGAGGTGCTCATCTCTGGATCCTCTGTGATGAACCCCTTCCAGCAAAACACTGTCGGGTCTACATCTACAACCTTGCCCTGCGTCTGGGGGTGCCCATCAAGGGCACGCTCAATCAGGTGGACGGCATCGAGATCTTTCCACGTCAGGATGAGCTGCGTGAGGGGGAGTTCGGCACCGCCATACGCGGGCCGCTCGGCATCCACCGGGCGAACATGCACCGGTACTGGTTTGAGGATCCGGCTCCCAACTTCCAGGCTCAGTTTGCGTATCTGCGTCAGCTGAAGCGGATGACAGCCGAAGAGCTGGCTACCTTCACCGAAGGCCTCAGCATCCCGGA
>CALMVK010000247.1:1777-3610 GCA_937873145.1 uncultured Granulicella sp.
AACAGGAGACTCGATGGATAAGAGACTCGCACAAATCGCCATGAGGGGGCTCACGCTTCCAGAACCAACGCGGTTGGAGATACGCAAGACTGGTATCTTCAGCCGCGCAATCGTCGAACCTGTCTTTCAGGAACAGGCGAAACGCTGGGCACTGCGAGGTGAAGAAGCCGGTGGTGCCGTCACCAGCCTCGGTCACTATGTCGGTTTCTGCGGACCCACCGGAGAGGGACTGAGCTGGACCCAACGGGTTCAGAACTTCATGCCTAACGGCATCCATGCGATCGTGATCGAACCCGAGCTGTGCCGTGTACAGATGTTCCGCTACGAGCACACCTACGACGTCCTGATTACCCGCCACTGGCTTCCCGATGCTGGGGGGCGGCGGCCGCAAATGCAGAGTGAGGTCCTGTTCTTTCACCGCGCCGGCGCTCTCAATACGGAGCTCTGGGGCAAAGACTCAGACTTCCGGGGCGGCGCGGCGCCACGCTTTTTCAAGCGCAATGGCGATGAGCAGCTTCCTCCAGAGGCTTTCATCGATGTGCTCATGAAAGTTACGGAAGGAGTGTGCTGCGTCGGGTGCAAACACACGCACCTTCTGGAACTCGGGAACGCTCGCGTCCGGACGGAGGCTCTGGCGACCGCATGAACACCGCTCATCCACGCTTCTTTCAGCGGCTCCAGACCCTTGGGGCCGTGCTCTTTGTGGCGGGACTGACCACGCACACCGGCCGCTATCAATCCCTCTTTACTGCCGGCATTCTTCTCACCCTTGTCCTTCTGATTCGGCTATCCATCGAGCTCAGTATCGGTGAGCGAGAACCGGAACAGACCCTCGAACGCAAGATGAAGCAGCTCAGCTTCCTCAACCAGTTCTCGATGCTTATCGCGATGTTTGGCGTGGTGGGTTTCATGCGGGAACAGTAGGAGTCGGGCATGCGGACCTTACGCAATCTCTTCTTTTTCTCGTTGCTCTGTATGGCGGCTTGGCGTCTTCAGCTGGAACACCAACAATTGCATCCTGGTTCTCACGCCAGGATCAGCTCTGTCCTCGAGCAGGCGAAGCTTCGTCTGCCGGATGTCCACGTGGCCGGCGAAAGCGAGCAGATCTACTTTGCGCCGACCACGAACCTCGAAGAGGTCGACATCTCCCTCATCGACCATGCCCAACAACGCATACAGGTGGCGATGTATGCCTTCACAGATCGCACGATCGCCCAGGCTCTCGCACGTGCCGCTTCCCGCGGTGTCGAGGTCTCCATCTACCGCGACCGTGCTCAGTTCCAGGAAGAGCAGGCAAGACATGGGCAAGTCCTGTCCATACTCTCCCATCGTCCCAACGTGCACATCCGTGTGAAGGGTGGCGATGACCTGATGCACCAGAAAGCCATGCTCGTCGATGGCGAGGTGCTGCGGGATGGATCAGGCAACTGGTCGGTTTCAGCAGCTCGGTACCAGGACAATCAGGTGTCCGTCACGCACAGTCCACAGCAGATTGGGGCGTTCGAGCGCGATTTCATAGCAATGTGGAGCCGGCCCGACAACCTCCTTGAGCAGTAGCAAGAAGCTTCATCACTTCAGCAATAGAGAGGACCACCATCATGGCAAAGGGCGTCAATAAAGTCATTCTCCTCGGGAACGTAGGCAAGGATCCCGAGATCCGTGCCACACAGGGCGGCATGACCATCGCGAGCTTTTCGTTCGCCACGGCTGACCGACAGAAAGACCAATCCGGGCAGTACGTCGACAAGACGGAGTGGCACAACCTAGTCGCCTTTCAGCGCACCGCGGAGGTCGTTCGCGACTACGTGAAGAAGGGCACTCAACTCATGATCG
>CALMVK010000248.1:0-924 GCA_937873145.1 uncultured Granulicella sp.
CCGGATGCCGTCGCGGCCATCGCTGCCCACCCGTTCCAGGAACCTCCGGCAGGCCGCACGCATCGCCCTGAGGCTCGCCGCCAGCTCGGAGCCGCCCTTCAGCTTGCCCAGCTCGTCGCTCAAATGGTGGCGGATGTCGAGCACCGACCGGACACAGTGGTCCGGCACTTCCATCTCGTACGGGTCGTACAGCACCCGCCGATCCTCCAGGAACGCAACCACCCGGCGGGCTCCCGCGATCTCCAGCTCCGCTGGCTGCCACGATACCCCACCCACCGGCGTCGAGATACCCGTCAGCCGGTTCGCGATCTCTGAGAACTTCATCCAGGCTTCCTTTCCAGCTACGAAGAGACAGGCCGCCCCAGAGGGACGGCCTGCTGATTGTTTACAACCTCCAGCTATTGCTTCATCTTCTCCATGAACGTGAGCGGCCTGACGAACAGAACTACTTGTCCGGGCTGTGGCGTGGCTGTCACTTTACCGCATGTGTTTCCAGAAGCATATCCGTGGTCAAGAGCTTCTTTCGTGCTGAAGTTCTTGAGTCCGAGCGGAGAGTGGTCCCCCTCTCCTGACCCACACAACACATAGGGAACATTGATTCGGAACGACTCATCATATTTCACAACGGGATGCTTCTCAACGATAGTGCCATGGCCCGTCGAAATGGGGATGTTCACCTCGTTCGGGTCAAGCGTGAGCTGAAGTCGAGCAACGCCGCTTTCGTCTGTGGGTATCGCGATTGCTTCCTTGCGCTCTCCACCTACCCAGATATTCACGTAGGCGGCAGTCCCAACCATAGGGCGTCCGTTTCGACCATCCACCAGCTTGATTTCGAGCGTTTGAGCAGCTAGTGACATCGCGGGTATGGTCAGAAGAACGGTTGCAAGCAGGTTGAGTGATCCAAAGCGGGACGATACTTGACGG
>CALMVK010000248.1:934-1918 GCA_937873145.1 uncultured Granulicella sp.
ACGGTGCCCGATCAGCATTTGGGGTATTTTCCGAGTTTCGTAAAGTTCAGGAGGTAGTGGAAGAACGCTCCGATTGGGTTAATCGGATAGCCGGAGTCGATGTGGAACGTACCTTGATTCGGACCGAACGGCACGGTCATCTGACTATCCAGTCCGCCATTTCCTCCAGGACCGCTAACAACGTGGAGGGTTGACCCATAGCCAATAACGTATGTGTACCAATGAAGCGGGTAGTAGCCAGGGGTTACGCCAGCCGTTGAGCCTTGAATATTGAGGTTCAACGTACCTTGGCCCGGACCCGCTCCCGTCGAGTAGTTGAACGTGCTGCTGACATTGGCGTCTGTATAGTTCGTCCCGAACTGATTATTGGTGGCGTTCAGAATCTTCGCCTGGCATGGCGGGGGCGGTTCTTGTTTCCCGTTATTTGGGGCATTTTGCCCTCCTAGCTGGTTGATTGGCTGATTGGTTGGGTTTGAACCAGACAGGAGACAACCACCGAGACCGCAGGGGTCGGGTGCAGGAGCTGTAGGTTGTGGAGGATCAGGTTTAGCTGTGATGCAGGCGTCAACGGGACATGGATTACATCCTTCGTCCGAGTGAGCGCGTACTCCGCCACGGAAGGACTCAACCTGCGTAGGATGGTCGCCTCCATCACCGTCATCAAAACCGCTTCCGCCTCCGCCTCCGCCTCCAAAACCTTCTCCAGGATCGCCTCCAGGATCGCCTCCGATGTCACAGGGATCAAGACCACTAGGATCTCTTAGGGAAAAGGGATTGTTGAGAGCATAGGCATACCGATTCAAGCTTTGAGGATTCCCTAGCGAGTAGCTGCCATCGTAAGGGTCGGGGCTCATCCAGCGTCCCTGGGTTGGGGAATATTGCCGAAATTGGGCATGTGCAGTATTTGAATCAGCATCCTGCTCAAGGCCGGCAAACTGAAGGTTATCCTGACTGGCAGCCGCGGTTTGGACGTTTGCCGAGTAG
>CALMVK010000248.1:1928-3985 GCA_937873145.1 uncultured Granulicella sp.
GAACTGAAGGTAGCTACTGTATTTCCTTGGGGATCGGTTCGTACCCGCTCCGTACCTAGTGAGTCCTCGTGACTGTATAGCGTTTGTCCACTAGTTACACGCGCGGCAATCAGTGTCCCATCCCAATAGATGCGGCCTTCCCTGCCGATGTTCGTGCCGTCCACCGGCCAGCTCGACATCCGTTTACCTGCTGGATCGAACACATACTCCGTGGTTGATCCTCCAGTCTGGGCACTCACTCTTCGGTTCATTGCGTCATATACATACTGCCCTCCGGTGCTGGTGCTGACAACATTCCCCTCCGCATCGTAACTGTATGAATTTACCCCATCGGCAGTCACATTCCCCGCTGCGTCATAGTTCATACCGACAGTTTGGTTGGTTGCTGCATTGTAGGTAGGATTGAGATTGTTGCCTGACGGAGAGGAGGTCACCTGAGTGCGGTTGCCATACCGATCGTATGCAAAGTTTTGGCTGGTGTTTTTTCCAGACACTGAGGTGAGCCGATCAAATTCATCATACCCATGTGTCTGACATTGACTCATGACTGTGTCGCACATCGCAGTAGAACGTGACCCAGAGAACTGAGCCGTGTTCCCATAAATCTGGCCTGCGTTGGGACAGGTAGGAGATGTGGAGCCATTACACACCCAATTCCCTTGATACCGCCCCAAGCTGTCATAG
This sequence comes from uncultured Granulicella sp., assembly GCA_937873145.1. Lineage (GTDB taxonomy): Bacteria > Acidobacteriota > Terriglobia > Terriglobales > Acidobacteriaceae > Edaphobacter. Next base: position 2,613 of record CALMVK010000248.1, read on the forward strand.
GCCCGAACAGCGTTCAAACCATTCCCCAAGGCATAAAGTGTTGGGCCGAACGGACCATTAATCACATTTGATACGACGTTTGGTGGATTTCCACTATCGTTATAGGTGTTGTTCGTAATCGCGGTCACCTCACCCGCAATGGAACGGGTGTAGCTGATCGCACCAGACACCGGATCGTTTTCCGCTGTTAGATTCCCTCCGAGATCGTAAGCGAAGCCAAGCGATCTGGTCGATTGATTGGGCGTGCCACAGGTCGAGGGCTCACACTGCAGCATTCCGGTAACATTTCCAGAGAGATCATAGCTAAATTGCGATTCGGCGAGCGTTGCTCCAGCACCGGAGATGGTCGAGACTAGCTGCCCTTTCGGGTTGCTCGGCGTGACAGACCACTTTGCCCCTGGAGCCTGCTGGTCGTAGTAGTAGTTCTTGTTCGGAGTGAGACCGTCATCATAGCTGATGCTTACCAATCTTCCTACGGTATCGTACTGAGTTGTGGTGTTGGTAAATACACCTGCATTGGACTGATTTGCTTTCGGGCGCGTTCTCACTACTTGAAGACCAATGCTGTTATAGGTATAGCCGTAGGTTGTTGTGCCCCGCTCTGGCTCAGTAACAGAGGTGACTCGACCTACCGCATCGGTTTGAAAAACACGTTGTTGAGCACCTTGTGCAACCGTCATCGTGTGTGCCGCAAGATTGTAGCTGTACGTGGTGAGATAGCCAGTCCCCGAGATGTCCATCCCGCACGCAACAGGTGTTTGGTCGACTAACTGGTTCGAAGAGATTTCACAAATAGCGGATACCCTACCCAGCAGATCATATTGCGTGATGCGCTGCACACCATTGACGTCCGTCGTCTTCACCGCACGATTCTGATACTGCGTCGTCGCTGTCCCGTCACTGGTTTTAACGCTCGTATTCCGTCCTAAAGCGTCATATTGATAAGTCGTGTACGGTACCTGTTGATTAGAAGGAACCTGACCTGGACAATTTACGGGCGCACCATAACCAACAGAGGAATATGGAACGGTTACGTACTGAACCATTCCTGTCGGGTCGTAGCAGGTGTCGGTTTCGTAATAAGGATTGGGGGATTGTCCATTCCCTGTCGCCGCACGGCTGGGTCTTCCATACGCATCGGCCTGAGGCGAACTAAAGCTGGTATGGCCTGCGCTATCGAGCGTCTGTTCAATTCTCACATAGCCCGGTTTGTACATAAAGTTTACTTGACCACCTGAGGAAGGTGGTGTGACGGTGATCGGCCGCAGCAAAGCGTCATACTGATTGACGGTGGTCGTCTGACCGGCATTTGCGCCTGTGGCAGTCAGAAGAGCTCCCGAGGCTGCGTCATAAGTTGCTCCACTCGTTAGTAC
>CALMVK010000249.1 GCA_937873145.1 uncultured Granulicella sp.
CTCGCACGCCATCCTCCGCTACAACCAGGACAAGATCGGCGACGCCCAGGCCGACGGCATCGTCATCACCCCCTCGCACAACCCACCCGAGGACGGCGGCTTCAAGTACAACCCACCCAACGGCGGCCCCGCCGACACCGCCGTCACCAAGTGGATCGAGACCCGCGCCAACGAACTCCTCACCAACAAGCTCGCCGGCGTCAAACGCATCGCGTACACCGACGCGCTCAACGCCCAAAGCACCCACCGCCACGACTTCCTCACCCAGTACGTCGACGACCTCGTCAACGTCCTCGACTTCGACGTCCTCCAAAATTCCCAGCTCAAGCTCGCCGTCGATCCCCTGGGCGGCGCCGGCGTCTTCTACTGGCCGCGCATCGTCGACCAGTACAACCTCTCCGTCGAGGTCCTCAACCAGCACGTCGACCCCACCTTCCGCTTCATGACGTGCGACTGGGACGGCAAGATCCGTATGGACTGCTCGTCCCCCTTCGCCATGGCCTCCATGATCGCGAAAAAGGATCGTTTCGACGTCGCCTGGGCCTGTGATACCGACCACGACCGCCACGGCATCGTCACCCGCTCCTCCGGCCTGCTCAACCCCAACCACTTCCTCGCCGTCTCCATCCAGTACCTCTTCACCCACCGGGCTGGATGGGCCGAGACCGTCGGCATCGGCAAGACGCTGGTCTCCTCCAGCATGATCGATCGAGTGGTTGAAGGCCTCAACCGCCCCATGCTCGAAGTCCCCGTCGGCTTCAAGTGGTTCGTCGACGGCCTCACCGACGGCTCGCTCGGCTTCGTCGGCGAGGAATCCGCCGGCGCCACCTTCCTCCGCCGCAACGGGCAGGTCTGGACCACCGACAAGGACGGCCTCATCATGGGCCTGTTAGCCGCCGAGATGACCGCCGTCACGGGCAAAGATCCCGGCCTCCTCTACCGCGACCTGACCCAGAAGTGCGGCGATCCGGTTTACCAGCGCATCGACGCCGCCGCCACCAAGGAGCAGAAGGCCAAGCTCGGCAAGCTCTCTGCCGCCCAGGTTACGGCAACCACCCTTGCCGGCGACCCCATCACGGCGATCCTGACCGAAGCCCCCGGCAATCACGCCCCCATCGGCGGCCTCAAGGTCACGACCGCCGATGGCTGGTTTGCCGCCCGCCCCTCCGGCACCGAAGATGTCTACAAGATCTACGCCGAAAGCTTCAAGGGTGATGCCCACTTGAAACAGATCCAGCAGGAAGCCCAGTCCTTGGTCAGCGCCGCCATCGCCTGACTCCAGCCACAACTCCGGGTGCACCCAGGTCTCGCCTCTGAGACCTGGGGGCTGGACTTCAACGCACCGCAGCCTGCCCGATCCCGTTCAGCGTCTCCAACATCTCCGCCGGCAACTCCAGCGAAGCCGCCGCGAGGTTCTCCCGCAGGTGCACGACCGACGAAGTTCCCGGAATCAGCAGCAGGTTCGGCGACCGCTCCAGCAGCCAGGCCAAGGCCACCGCCATCGGCTTCGTCCCAAGTTCCGCAGCCGTCTCGTCCAGGATCGACGATTGCAGCGGAGAAAAGCCGCCCAAGGGAAAGAAGGGCACATACGCGATGCCATCTGCCGCAAGCTCATCCACCAGCGCGTCATCCTCCCGGTGCGCCACGTTGTACAGGTTTTGTACGCACACGATGTCGCAGATTTTGCGCGCATCCGCTACCTGTGTGCGGCTTACGTGGCTCAATCCGATATGCTTCACCAGCCCCCGTCGTTGCAGCTCCGCCAGCGCCGTCATCTGCGGCTCCAGCGAACCTTCCTCCTTTTTGGGATGACCCAGCATGCTGCGGAAATTCACCACGTCCAGCGAATCCAGGCCGAGGTTGCGCAGATTGCTTTCGACCGCCTGTGTGAGCTGTTGCGGCGAAGCAGCCGGATTCCAAGAGCCGTCCTCTCCGCGTAGCGCACCGATCTTCGTCACGATCGTCAGGTCTTTCGGATACGGATGAAGCGCCTCGTGGATGATCTGGTTGGTGACGTGCGGCCCGTAGAAGTCGCTCGTGTCAATGTGATTGGCTCCACTCTCGACGGCCTCGCGCAGCACGGCTACCGCGGCGTTCCGATCCTTGGGCGGTCCGAACACATGCGGCCCCGCCAGTTGCATCGCGCCATAGCCCATCCGGTTCACGGTCATTGAGGTTCCGGGAAACGTAAACGTACCGCCAAGCTTCTTCGTCGACTCCATCTCCTGCTCTCCTACGCTTGATGGGAGTTAGATGAAGGAAGCTTCAGATCTGGAGTTCGCATTTGAGCAAAGCTACCGCCCCTGTGTTTGAGCCAAGAAAGACGCCCACGCAGGCCCGTTCCACGGCCAGCGCCGGCGTCTCCGTCGGAACGCTCTACCAATACTTTCCCAACAAGAGTTCGCTTCTTCAGGCGCTGCTGAAGGAACACCTGGACAGCGTCGCCCTGGCTGTGAAACCGCCTGCGCAGCCGCTCGCGGCGATTCCCCGGCAAATATGGCCGAAACCCTTACCTGCGCCTTCGTACAAGCCAAGTTCCGCAACTTTGAGGCCAGCACCGCGCTTTACGCCATCAGCGACGATGTCGAAGGCAAGCGCATCGCGGGCGAAATGCATGCCCGAGTCATCACGGCCATAGCCGACATGCTTAGGACCGCACGCGACCACACAATTCCGCAGCCGGACACCGCCGCCGCCACCCTGCTGAGCGCCATGGCCGGCGTCAGCCGTACCATGCTTGAACGGGAAGTCACGCGCAAGACCATGGGCACCCTGCACAACGAGCTCACCCTCATGGTCCGCGCTTACCTTGAAGCTTCTGCGCGGCCAAGCCTCACACCAGATGCTGCGCGTTCATATTCTTCAGCAGCATCGGCAGGTCCGGATCGTCGCACCGCTTCACCGCGCGTCCCAGCCCGTGCAACAAAGTCTCACAGCACACCCGCGTAGTTTCCGATGTGCCACGGGCCGAGATCAAAAGCAGCGCACCCGCTCCCGCCAGATCGCCTCGCACCATCGCACAACGGTCCGCACGATAGGTGCAGGAGGCTAGATCGGTCAGGCTCAATCCCTCGCTCGGCGTACACATCACGGTTTTAGGCGGAGCCATCCGGTCGATTAGGCTCCAGATCTCGAGCTTCGACTCCAACTCATCCGGCACAAAGTCGACGACCACATCGGCATCCCGTACCGCATCTTCGACCGTCGTGACCAAAGCAATTGACCGGCCTAGCTCCGCAAACACCGCGCCTGCATCGCGCAACCGTGCCGGCATTACATCTTCGAGCACGACCGTGAAACCTGCCAGCGCACAGGCGACGGCAAAGCTGCGACCCTGCACGCCTGCGCCAATCACTGCGACGGTCAAGCTCACAATTTATTTCTTTTCGATCGAGTTCAGAACCGTCTCATAATTCGGCTCGGAGTTCTTGATGTACTCGGCAATTCGGTGACGCTCTTCCTCGGTCAGCGAGGGCAGCGTGGTCAGGATACGGCGCAGGGTCACCGAAATATCGTCAACGTAGTTCATCGTGCGGATTGCTTCGCCGGACAGTGGCATTCTTGCTCCAGACATGGAAGTGGCTCGAAAGCCCCGTCATCAGTCTACTTGCTTTAGGAGCAGGAAGCTTGCCCGCCCACCGCGGATTCTAAGCCTCGCTGCCCAGCACAATTCTCCGGCTAGCCTCATCCGTCGGCTTGCCCGCGTCCACGCCTTCGACTGGCTCTTCGAAGCCGTCGCGGTCGGTCATCTCCATCAAGCGCGCCATTTTGGCCGCGAAGTCCGGATGGAGCGCATCCGGCTCATAGCGCCACGTCCAGTTCCCGTGCGCGGCCGCCGGCGTGTTCATGCGTGCCTCGCTGCCCAGGTGCAGAATGTCCTGTAGAGGAAAGACGCAGATGCTGGCCACTGAGCGAGCCGCCAAACGGATCATCGCCCATACCACCTGCGCCGGATGCTCCATCGTCTGCAGGTACGCCTCCACATTCGCGCGCTCCACCGGCGACGTATCCTCAAGCCACCAGCCCAGGGTCGTGTTGTTGTCGTGCGTGCCCGTGTACACCACCATGTTCGGCACGTACTTGTGCGGC